>NZ_NHZE01000077.1:0-409 GCF_002207995.1 Pantoea sp. VS1 | reverse complement strand
CATTGATAAAGCTTATTGCCATTGATAATCGCGCTATCAATATACTTTGATACATCACCTATTCCAAACTGCCTAAATTTGGCAAAAAATACCAACCAAAGAACATCAAAAACAGAATCTTTGTCTGAAGAACGTTTAATATCATCGACAATAATGTTTTTAATAAAGTCTTTTAATTCAAGATGTCTTTTTTTGTACTCAATAAAAACCAGATCGATAATAGCAAGAACATTACCCATTACTTTCCCAGACTCTCTTTTTATCATGAAAAGCAGGCTTATTAATTTCTTGATTTCTTTGAGTTGCTTGGTCTTATCTTTGGAAAAGGCAACTTTCAATTTATCTTTTCTAGTTAATTCAGAAATGAATTTATTTAGTATACTTGTGCCAGGATACTCATAATGAATGT
>NZ_NHZE01000076.1:0-332 GCF_002207995.1 Pantoea sp. VS1 | reverse complement strand
TCCCCCCGTAACGCCGCGCTCAGGAAGGTTCGCCCGTTCAGCCTCAGGTCGCCTTTTTCACCGACTTTGTACAGCTTCGCCCCCTCCGGATAGCCCACCTCCGGCACTTTTCCGTCCCATCTCCGCGGTGAAGGCGTCCATATTTTCGCGGGCGGCTGCTGCCCGTGCGCCTCATGCGGCTTTTCCTGATTGAACTCGTTCCGCCATCCGCTGCACCACGCCTGCTGCTCCGGCAGCGAGCCAAAGACGTCGTGGTGGCTCATGGCGACCTTCAGCGACCGGTGCATCCGCTCGTGGCGGGCGTTCTGCCCCGGACAGCCCGGCGCGGTTCT
>NZ_NHZE01000075.1:0-3155 GCF_002207995.1 Pantoea sp. VS1 | reverse complement strand
CTCCTCCCGTAAGCGGAGAAAAATGCCGCCCCGCGGGGCGGCCGGGAAACTACTGCATCCAGTGGCGGTTACCGGAATCCGGTACGCGTCGGAGCTGCGTGCGGAAGAGCGTGGTGGGCAGGTACCAGTAGAGCAGGTTAAGAAGCCACCAGGACCCCTGCCCCTTCTTGAGGTGACGGATGAGAAGCCAGAGCGCCCCCCCGGCGAGGAGCATGATGACGAACATGTCGATCCAGAATCCCAGCAGCCCACAGCCGAAAAGCACAATGAACTCTTCCGGCGGCAGGCCCATCCAGCGCTTCTGCTGGTTAAGGGTTTCCGGGAACCGGTACCGCTGCGACTGCCTGTCCTCCATGGCTCACCCAATCATGCCGTAGAACGCGCGGGTCACCAGCAGAACGATGACGAGGCCGACGAAGACCAGCGGGTTGCGGGTTTTAATGAAGCCCACCACCGAGATGATGATTTCCGCAAAGTATATCCAGCGCATCACCGAGCTCTGCAGCCCGAAGGTGTCGCTGGCGTCCTGCTGCTGCGTTTTCAGCAGGTCGGTGGCGTGGGCCAGGTGCGGGAAGGCGGTGACGACCAGCATCAGTGCCCACAGCAGCAGGGTGAAGCGAAAAGCAGGGCCGGACTTCTGCGCGGCGTTAAGCGCGCGGAGGGCAGGCATAAAGCGGGCGGTAAAATGACCGATAACAGAGCCGCGCGCTGAGGGGGACCCCTCAGGCAATGCTACCGCCACCTCCCCTTTATTCAGGGGGGTTAAGGCATGGGATTTCATGGTGAGCAGTCCTTGATTTGAGTTAAGGGAATGTCAGCTTGCGTAAACGGATGTAACGCGTCGTAAGTGTACATTTTCTCAAAAAAAAAAAATCTGTGACGCACATCACACTTTTAAAGTCTCTCACGCTCCTTTTTAGGATTAATCCTGAAAGGGCGTGGCGTACGCTTGCTGCCTGTCCAGGATGAGCCTCGTAAGGAGGTGATAACGCATGAAAGTAAAAGACAAAATGGGTGACGGTCGCGGACGGCCACGGAAATATGCCCGCGGGGAAATGCAGTACAGGAAACTGTGGTTACCGGAGAACCTGCTGATGGAATTACGCGTGGCGGCACGCGTCCGTCGGTATACCACCAACGACGAAATCATCAGCCGGTTAATTACGTCGATGCAGTTTTCTCCGCGGCGTCACGTGATTAAAACCGACGAGGGACAGCGACTGGTTGCGCTGGCCAGGATGTTCGATGAGTTTATTCAGTCCCGTCTGGATATTATCCGGGAAAAATGCAGGAATGATGAAGACAAAAATACAGATAAAAAAACGTTCACTCCGGGAAAAAGCAAGGCCTTCAGCAGCAGCTTTCCGGAGAATCTGCGCCGGGACATGGAAATAAGCGCGCGGTTTAATCGCCGCAGCGTGAACATGGAAATACAGGTGCGCCTGCTGGATTCGCTCAATTACTTAACGGAGCAGCAGCTGCCGGAGAATGAGGAGGTAAGACGGCTGCGCGAACTGGCTATTTTATTTGACGAGTTCATTCTGGAAAAAGTCGTGGTGGCGGAGAATCCGATAGCGGGAAAAGAGGCCGGGTCGTAACGGAAAAACCGGCGAGCCACAACAGCCTTAAATGAAATATTTTTAATTTTAAAATCACTTAATTATTTTCACTTCTTACCAACCGGAAGGGTGTCGCCAGCCGCTTCATTAAAACAGACGGCACCCGGCCAGTGGTTCAGACCAGTTAAAAGAAATTCAGCGCCATTATTCATCTGAGCATTTATGAAACCGCTTAATTCTCACTGATGATAAACTTATGCCGGGCATTTATCTTCGCCTGAATGATGGTAACTGAATGATGCCATCTCCTGCATCATTAACAAATGGAGTTCACATCCTGACTGAATCTAAAACACACAATCTTATTCCGTGGCAGGTAATTTCACCCATTCTTCAGGCGCTCTCTGTATGCCATACCGGATGCAGACTGCCACCCGGATTAAAACGGGATGCCCGGAGAGCGCGCAGGGGGATAAGGATACATTTGTTTTTTCTCCCCCCGCTACGTTCAGCAGCCATTCTGAGGAGAAACTTAAACTATTTAATACTTATCCCTGCCTCTTACCGTTTATTAATAAATTTTAAGACTGTTACGCATAACGATGTCAGGCGTCAGCATGACCGCTCTCTTCATGCCGGACAAAATGCCGGTTATCGGCATTACTTTCAGAAGTGTCAATTTCGGCCAGGTACTGGCTCAGCAACGTGTCTATGCGCTCGGTTCCGCCTCCTCCTGTTGCGTTAACATACAGTTCTGTCATCATGGTCAGTAATATCATAATGCCTTCTTTGCTGCCGCTGACTTTTCTGATGAGTTCGCGGTTAAATTCTTTCTGATTGAAGGTGTCCTCTTTGTTTTTGGCTTTATGCATAATCAAACCAAGCCGTAATAATTCATTGCACGTTGATGACAGGCTGACTTCGGCCGGGCTGGCCCCGTTCTGAATGTCCAGAAGATAAATATCCCTGATTTCCTTCTCAATTTTATCTTTGACGTAAATGCCCATTCTGCCCATTATTTTTTCTCCTGAGTGGCTTAATTAACCACCGTCATATTTTCTTTAGCGTTTCGTGCTGTGGCCGGTTTAACTGCACTATCAGACGATACCAGCGCTGAGTGTGCACTTTGCTCTGGAATTCTGATTTATACAGGTAGTCGTTACCGACACCATCATGTCGTAGAGTGTGACACTGTACGACATACAATACACTGATTAAAAATCACATCTACATTCCTACGATACTGTATCGCAGGAACCTACGACAACAGGTAGTAGGAACCGACGATACACTATCGTAGCTTACGACACCATTGTGTCGTCGTTTCCTACGACAAAACAGGCACATACACCTTGAAAATAATCAATAAGGCCTCATAACGCAATGAATTAAAACACAAAAACAGCAAGATAAAATCTTGCGTGGGGTGTGATTGAATTATATATCTCAAGAGCGGCTTGTTAAATAACGCTATCTTCCTGAATTCTTTATATCCCTGACGATGTTCATCACCTGCCCGTCAGCGCACCGTGCGCGTCTGTAACGAATTATCTTGCATCAGACGATCTGAGCGCGTATTTTTCACACGAACCCGCC
>NZ_NHZE01000074.1:0-11369 GCF_002207995.1 Pantoea sp. VS1 | reverse complement strand
TGCGGGCGGGCAGCGGGCGGGTCTGCCGGCCGCCTTCGTCAAACCCGTGCTCCAGTCCGGTCAGGTTCACGTACAGGCCCCACACGCCGGGGTTCAGGCGCAGCGCTTTGCGCCCGTGCCACTCGCTGTCGCTCAGCGTGCGGTAAATCCACCCGGCCAGCTTTACCGCACTCACGACGTGGCGCAGGCGGACGAGGTCGGGCATCCGGGCGACGTCGCCGCTGGCGCTCTCCCAGAGGTACTGCAGCTTGCCGGGCATGTCGGCGTGCACCCCTTTACTCCGCCCCTCGCTGAGCAGCCAGCGGATGTCCGGGGCCAGCTCCCGGGGGAACCGGCGCTGCTTTTCGGCGGTGGCCAGCCAGCGGGTCAGAAACAGGTTGTCCTGCGCGGGTGACGTCACGAGCCCGTCGCGGCGGGCGGTGTGCAGTGCAATCAGCCCGCACCAGGCGAGGTGCGCCACCCCGGCGCGTCCGCATTCATGCGTCATCGTCATCATTTCAGTCCTGAACGGGGTCCCCCTCCAGCAGCCTCACGGCCCGGGTCATGGCCTGCAGCTCGTACGGGTCGTGCCGGTCACGCTTCAGCATCTCCGTGCGCAGCACGTCCGCAATGGCGGCGCGGCGTGTCTCGTGCCCCTCCGCCACCAGAGAAAACACCACGTGCCCGGCAATCAGGCACATGGTTTCATAGCGGCGAAGGGCGTTGTCATTCATGGCCGTTCTCCCCTGTGCCGGACCCGCGCCTGCGGCGGGTGCCTCGTTTCTCAGTGCGGGGAACGCCGTCGCACCAGACCAGCCGGCGCGTGGCGGAAATGCGCCCGGTCATGCAGAACAGCCTGCGGGCTGCATGATTGCTCACCATGCTGAAAGCCTCCGAAAAGGTGACTGACTTACCACGGATACACAGGGTAAGCCCGCCCGGCGGGAACCGCAACCCCCCGGACGGGCGAGCCGTGCGCAGCCCGTCCCGTGAATGCCGCGTGAGCGGCATGGAGGCGCCAGAAACCGTTCAGGACTGCGCTAATGCCACCGGGCGCCGTGAGCCCGGCGGAGCCGGTTACAGGGCCGATGGTGGCGAAAGCCCAACCCCTCCCTGACCGACGCCGTTTAAGCAGCGGCCATTCAGGCGCACTGAAGTCTGACGGTCGGAGACGAAAGAAAGAAACCGCGGGCCTCCGGCCTGTAAGCAGCTCAGACTCTGTAGTTACAGCATCCATTTATCAGCCACTGCAGTTCCGGCCCTCCGGGCCGGGCGGCCGGGGCTGGTCAGTGGGGGCAACCGGACTTCAGGTCCGGCGCGGGTCCGGTCTGAGAGGGGCTGGATGGTTCAGAACTGGCTGATTACAGTGAATTCTTTGTCTGTTGTAACTAACTGCTCAGAAGGGGGCCCGCGTCAGCGGGAGGTGCTTCAGATTCTGAGCGGCGCGGACGTTTACGGCCGTTGCAAGCGAAGGCCTTATTTATTCCCGCAGAATGCTGGCATGAACACCTTATTTATCTTTTCTGATTAATCCTTTCTGACGTAAGTCAGGAATGTTTTGCGGGTAGTTTCAGATCTGTTTGCAGGTAAGTCACGCTTTACGATTGCGGATAAGTGTGGATAAAAAATTCCGCGACCGGAGAGCGGCGCGAATGTGGGATATTTTGCGGGAAAAAGGATGCCGCTGCGGGCCGGAAATACGCGATTTTATCTGCGGCACAAACGCCTTTACCGCCAGTCAAGGCGGTAAAATTCGCAGGTGTTCGTCAGTGGACGACGTCGGGCGGGGCGGGCTCGTAGCCGAGGCCGAGCTCCAGCTGGTTCAGGTTCTGCCACACCAGGCGGTCAAAGGCCTCCGCGTCGGTGTTCATCAGCTCGTGGTTCGGCAGCGTCCGGATAAGCCAGCTGGCCATCGCCGTACGGCGCTCGTCGAGCGGAAGTTTGCCCAGCTTTTTGCGGCGCTTCTCTTTCACGGCCTTTTCACGCCGCTTCAGCAGCGTAGCCATGCGCATGTTCTCATACCAGCGCTGGCGGGCGGCGCGCACCGACTCATGCGTACCCGGCTCGATAATGCCCTCCGCTTCAGCTACGAGGCGCTCGTTACGCTGGAAATACAGCTTATCCATGTTGACGCCGCACAGCTGCCAGAAACGATCGGTGAGCACGATATGACGCGGCATCCAGAATTTCTCAACCGGGTCCCACTCAAGCGAAGGCATCTCCAGCAGCCCGTATCGCGCCAGCTCCGGAAAAAGGCGCGACAGCCGGCACGGCTCGACCCGGGTGCCGGGTATGACGTCGCCATTCTCGTCTTTCGGGCTGAGCTCTTCTGCGAGACTGCCAACGTTAACGGTGACTACCCAGGTGGCTATATCAGCGCGCTGTATCAGCAATGGAATGATCGCGTCAATCAGCGCGCGGCGCTCCGGCCGGAAGTCGCGCTCGCGGCCGGCCGCGTGGCGCAGCCTGACGAAATACGGATTGCGTGAGATCCGCTGGCGCAGGCGCAGCTGGCCGGTGGCCCGGTCCTTCACGACGAGCCGGCGCATGGCGTGGCCAAACTCACCCGGCAGCGGGCGATAGTTCTGCGGCGCGAACCAGACAGGCTCAGGACATTTGCAGGTGACAGCGTGATCGCCGCGATGGCGCCCGTCAGGTCTGGAGGTCGGGTCGTTTAACCCGATTAAAATCTGGTCATTCACCCTGTCCTGAACTTATGGCGGACAGGGGTTGTCTTATGAACTGCATGCGTTATAATCCGTTGCAGGCGCAGTGCCTGCTTTTGGACCCCCTGATTCTGAATCTTCCGCCAAGTTGATTAAGCAGAGTCAGGGGGTTTTTGCATTCAGAGCCCGGTAAATGCCGCGCTCCGTACCCAGGACGTTTTAACGGATACGTCCCATCCGGTTCAATTCTGCCCGCGCCGCGCATGTCCGGCCAAAGGTTTTCGCACATCCCCGTCGTCAACCACCACAGTATTCGACAAGGATCTAAAAAGGATCGCCGCCCGGCGAATTCTGAAAAGAATACCCATCTCAACCGGTTAAATTCAGCACAGATTGCACATAGCACGAATCGTATGGATAAAAAAAGTTCACCGATAAATTTTACCGTGACCGTCATCACAACTGCGGTTGTGGCTTAACGCAGTTCTGCGCCTGGCGGGACGCTGAAACGACTGAGAGCACGGGGGACGGGTAATTTTTCACTATTCAGCGGAACGATCGCAGACGATCGCCATTCAGGCGACGGGCAGGGCAGTCAGGCTGAGGCGTACCGCAGCGGCGCGAGGAACGAACAGCCTGAACGACGTGGCCGTCAGGGGGTAAAGGTTCTGGCGGGATGGCCGATACCCTCTCACGCGCCGGCAGTGAAACCATTCTGATAATGCCGGCGCTGCTGGTTGCCCGGTTCTGCACCGGGCTTTTTTAGTTTCCGCCTGCGCGGACGATGGCCTGCTGCAGGACGTCTTCACTGACGACGCCCGGGATGACGGTGGTGTTGTCTGCCGTGGCATTCTCAGCCGGCATGACGATAATGCCCGGCGTGCCCGTCAGTCCCAGCATCTCCGCCAGCGCGTCGTTGTTTTCGATGAGCCTGTCGGAAACGGCGCTGTCATCACCGGAAGCGGCACCTGCGCCGGCGGCCGTGGCCACCTTTTCAATATCCTCTGTCGTGAGTTTCCCCTCGTTGTGACCGGTCCGGTAAATCCCGTTGTGGAAGGCCATGTAGGCCTCCGCGCCCTGCCTGCGGTAAATACCCAGCCCGCGGTGCGAGGCCAGCGTCGATTCCGGATAGCGTGCAGCAAAGATGGTCCAGTCGCGGAAGGCAAAGCGTACGCCGGCGCTGGCGGCCATCACCTTTTCCATCACCGGTGCCATCATGCTGCAGGCGATGCATTCGTAGTCAAAGAACTCCGTAACGATGACCTTCGAATCCGCCGGCCCCTTAACCGGAACGCCGTCGAGCTGCATCAGCAGCCGGTGAGCTTTAAGCGCAGACTGCACGTAAGCCTGCTGCTGCATCGCCTGCTGGCGCGCCTGCAGCTTTTTGCTCACCTCAATGAGCACGTCGGGGTGAGCCACCAGGTAGTCAGCGGCAATTTCACCAATGCGGGCCTGCTGCGCGGGGGTAAACTCTGCAGCCTCAGCCGCATTCGATGGTGCTGAGGGCAAAGCGGTGCTCATGGCCAGCGCAATGGCGGCCAGTTTCAGGATCTGTTTCATGATTTCTCTCGCATGCCTGCGCGGAGCAGGCGGAAGGTGAGGCGGCCGCACAGGGCGGGCCGCAGTAATTAACGTTCTTTTTGTATGTTCCGGGACGGCTCGTGAGACAGTTCGGGCGGCAGGCGCTCCGGCCCCTCGTGCTGAACCGGTATGCTGATCCCCGCCGCAATCTCCCTGTCCGTCCGCGAACCTGCGACAAGCTCTGTTGCCAGTTCTGATTCTCCTTTTCCGGAAGGCGCCGGCTGCTCCCGGCTCTCCTCCGGCATCCTGACCTCCGGATAAGCCTGCCGGCTGCCTTCCAGAACCCGGCCGGCCAGGTCCGTTTCGTCCACGGCAGGCTTCACGATAAGGTCCACAGACTTCTCAATGTCAGCCGCCTCCTGTGGGACTGCACGGCTGAGGTCTGCGGCGAGCGTTTCCTCTGCCGCCACGTCTGCCCGCCCGTCTCTGACGCTGAACTGCACCTCCGGCGCGTCCGGCACATCAGGCTGATGCGCGTCCTGCCTGACGAGGTCTCTGATGGTCTCGTCGCCAATGCCGGTGGGTGCCGCCGGCGTGACCGGTTCATCCGGAACAGGCGGCGGGCTCTGCAGGCTGCTGACCGCCTCTTCCACCGCCGCCCCGGCGAGCGGCTCCAGGCCGCCGGAAACCTTCAGCAGCTGCGGAGACGGAGCGGCGTCCCCGGTCTTCAGCAGAATGCCGGACGTCGGGTATTTTCGCGCCGCACTGAGCGCCTCTTCCAGCGTGGCCACCACAAGTGTTTCTCCGTTCCGGCTTTTCTGTACAAGTGCGGCCTGCGCGCCGTCGGTGACGATACGCCGCTCGGCCCCCCGATCGACGTCACCGCTTCCGGGGCGCAGCGGAACCATTGTCAGGCCCGCTGGTTTACCGTTACCGTCAAACACCGGCAGGGCCAGGTGGGGTTCAGGGAACTTTCGCGTCGGCGGGATGATACGTGCCGTCACGGGGCTGCCGCTGAGGCCGTTTGACCGCAGGTACGCACGGCCCATTGCGGTTTTCGACGCGGCCTGCCCCATCGCCCAGATCCGCCGGGCCTGATCCCGCTCAGGCTCCGGCATAAGCGCATCATGCGCCGTCGCCGGTCCGTTTTTTCGGACGCCGAGCGTCTCCATCCAGCCGGCTCTGTCATCTGTAACAATCTGGACATGGTCCTTCGCGCGTGAGACGTTGATATAAAACGCCCGCGCGCCGCTCATCCGCTTACGGGCACCTTCCACGCCTTCCAGCGCCAGCGAGTACCGGGCACTGGCACCCTGCGCACCATAGCCGGTGACCGCCCAGCTGTAATCCACGTGCCGGTCTGCCAGCGTTGTCGCCGGGTCGATGACCTTCACCCCGCTGCCGTTACGCAGAACAATCTCACCGTTTTCGCGCAGTTCATCGACGCGGTATTGCTCGTGCGCAGCGTGACCGGCCTGCTTCTGGGTTTTACTCAGGCGGACGCTGTCACCGGTGCGCAGCTCAATTTCACGGTGTTCAAAAACCTCGATTTCCATTGCGTTAAGCTCCTGCGGCGACCAGTAGTGCGTGCGCCCCGCTTCATCCCGCAGGGTGACGTTGCCATTTTCGTGGTCCACGCCGGTAACGTGCAGATACCGCTGGTTTGCCATAACCACCTGACCGGTTTCCCAGTCCTTTATGCGGTTAAAATCGTGCCGCCCGCCATTAATCCGGTCCAGGACAGAGACGGTCCGGGCTTCCCCGCCCAGCTCTTTCGCCACCACCATCGCATTATGGATGCCCTCGTTGATGGCTCTGCGGTCTTCATGCAACTGCACCATGATCATGGTCTGCTCCCGCGCCTCATCGGCGCGGCTCATAAAGTCAGCCACAATGCTGGACACCGGGTCTGCTGACTGAACAATTGATCCGCCAGGTACCACCGTACCTGCCCGGCGGGGTACAACGTCTGGCGCGACGCTTTCAATATTTCTCAGCGCCGCTGCGGAATCATTACCGATGATGCTGTAAACCGCAGACTTCAGCGCCGCATCACGCTGGCGCACGATTTCCTTCATCACCGCGACGTCGATCGGGCTCCGCTCCTGCATCAGCTGGAACGGCGCGCCACTTTCAGGCGACTGCAGCTGCGCAATGTCCCCCACCGCCACGGCACGGCCGTTGCCGGCAGCGATTGCGCGGTACGCCGCCGCGGTGTCCTGGTTACCGATCATGGAAGACTCATCGATAAGAAACAGCATATTGTCGTAGCGGACGTCCTCACCGGCGGCGCTGCGCGTCTGCCAGTCCAGTACAAACGACTTAAGCGTCTGTGCATCAATGCCCGTCCCCGCCATCTCTTTTACCGCCCGGTGAGTCGGCCCCAGCCCGACGATAACCGGACGCACGTCAGCCGGCAGGGTATCAATAGCCGCCTTTACCGCATTAAACTGGGTGGTTTTACCGACGCCCGCATACCCCTGCACGGCCGTAAAGCGGTCCGGACTCTTCAGAATAAGCGAGGTGGCCTCTTTCTGCCCCTGCGTCAGGCCTGACAGGAGAGCCGGATCGACCTGTGCCATCAGCGGAACCTGTGTGTTTTTACCCCGATCGATTTCACCGAGGATGGCTTTTTCCATCTCCCATGTGGACCGCGCAACGAAGTGGGGCCCGGCGCTGGTCTGTACCCCGATGAGATCACCTTCCTTGACCTGCCGGGTAATTTCATTTTTGATGAGCTTCAGGTCACCACAGAACGTCAGCGCCTCATCAAGCAGTTTTGTCCGGGAGAAAGCGACCTCCCGCATCTGCGCGACGCCGCGCGTAACGGCTTTCTGCGCGTCAGAGAGCAGCTGCGTACTGAGCGTGTCTATGGCCTCACTGGCGTCTTCCTTCCCGCTGGCCTGACGGACCAGAGACAGCGGGGAGCGTGTTGAGCGCAGGCGGCCTAGCTTCTCTTCCGCCCGGCTCAGGGCTTCGCCGGTAAATATTTCGGCCTCATGGCCAGACTGCGCCAGCGCGTTAATCATGTTGACCGACAGATCCTGAGCCCCGAGGCTGGCCAGCACGGTACCGTGCTCGTTGTCCCGGCTTCCGGGGGCACTGACGTAGCCGTATGTAACGTAAAGCGGATTTGCCGGGTCGATACGCAGCGGCTTTTTCTGCCCCTCCCGCTGCACGACAAGTGCGCCATTCTCAACGGACGTGACGGTGAGGCGATCACGTGCCTTCAGCCCGGCGTTTTTGTCGCCGGCAAGCGCAAACAGCCGCTCCCCCGCAGCAACCTCCAGCTGAGACTGTGTAAACAGGCGCCAGTCCCCGGAAAGTGCGCTGAGCTTTACACGGGAAAGTACACCATCTCCGTCAATCAGGGAGAGCATGCGGGTTTCATCATGTACGCGGTCAATGACGTAGTGACGCGTTTCATTTCTCTCCGACCTGTCTTCCAGCACCATACCGGCGCGGTAGGTCTGAGGGAGGCGACGCTCTTTTGCTGTCATATACACCGGCGTGCGCGCCACAATGCTGACCGGCGCCTCCCCCAGTCGTCCGGCATCTTTCAGCGCATTCCGGATGACACCAGTCAGCTGGGCCTGCTCACGCGGACCGGCCACAACCGCCGTCACGGGACCGGCTGCGGGGTCCATTCCGACAAAACGCTCTGCGAGTGCACGATAGCGCTCTCGCTTGTCCTGAATGCTGGTCACGCGGACCTCAATACCGTCAGACGGTGCGTTCAGGCTCTGACGTTCTACCCCCGCTGCGGCCAGCACGGACAGTGCGTTCGCGTTTGACTGCCGTCCGGCGCTGTCCAGAAACAGCAGCTGCGCGTTCTGCAGCTGAGCCTCTCCGGTCAGCACCAGCATTTCCTTCAGGCTGAGCTTTTCCGCACTTTCCACGATGACCGTACTCTGGGGAGCAAGGCTGAAGGTGCCATCAGGCATGCGGCTGCGGTGGAGAAGCCGGTCTTTGAGCACCGGTGATTTGGCAAAGCTGAGTGCGCGCTCGGCTGAACTGGTCAGTACACTGACCTCACGCCCCTGTTCACGTGACATTGTCACCAGTTCTTCTGTTACCGCACGCAGACGGCCGACTGAGGCCGGTGCGCTGATGATAACGGCGGGCGCCCGGGCCACGTGATCAAGGTGCCCGGGAACCGGACTGCCGGTGAGGCTGAAATTGACCACCCTGTTCTCTTTCAGAATATCCGCCGCCAGTGACTGCACTGACAGCTCATCCAGCAGGTGAATATGCGAGGTAAATACGCCCTTATCTCCGTCGAGAGGCACGAGCAGGTTGTCATGAATCGCCTGATCCAGCGCCCTGCGCAGGTCCGGAATGCTGTTCTGCAGCTCACCGGCGTTGTGTGCAGTCAGCAGGATGTCCCCATAGGTAAACCGCGTTTTGTTGTCGCTCAGCACGGAAATGGCGGTGCGGACCGCCTCCATCGCCTGCACTGGCGCGTCCTGCACCTCACCGGCATCAGGCCGGGATTTTTCACGCTCGCGGGCTTCATTCATGACGCCCTGAAGATCAAAACCAACGTCGTCCATCTGCCGCTGCCAGCGATCGCGCAGACGGGCCCGTCCGTCTGCGGTTTCCGGCTTAGCAATCGGCTCTTCCTGCTCCCGGACTGCAGATTTTAACGTCGCCTCAGTGCCTGCTTCAGGGACTCTGTCAGACGCATTCACAGCCTGCTCTGGTGAGGCGGCCGGTTCCTGCCGGGTGCGTAACGGTGCCGTTTCGTCTGCGCCATACTGACTGATATCCTGCTTGCGCTGGCGCGTGTCCAGCGCTGCCACGTCGCGGCTTTTCAGCGAAGCGTCTTCGCCTGCGCGCGCATGAATTTCACGATGGCGCGATGAGAATTCGTCCAGCACCTCCCCGGTAAAGCCCTTTATTTCCCACAGGTCGTGCCGGCCGCCGGTGGGCAACGTTTCATACCCAATATCTTCCGCCTTACCTTTCAGCAGGTTGCGGTAAATTTTGCCGTACGTTATCTGGTTGCGGTACACCGTTTCGATGAAGCCGGCGCCGTGGATCGCATCGGTAGCCAGCGCTTTCCACTTCCCGTCCAGCTCCGTCACGTTGGCAACCACTGCGTGAGTATGGATCTGCGGATCGAGGTTACGCGAAGTGTCGTGCGTGAACAGCGCAGCGACCATTTTTCCGGTTGGCGTGATGCGCGTGACGCCGTCCTTCGTGTCGCGCGCGCTCACCATCTGTTCCATGATGGCCAGCGTTTCTTTCACCGCATCGTGGTGCGCCTCCAGCAGGCGTTTATCGCCGCCGGCGAGAATCAGCATTGAGACGCTCTTGGGTGCCGAGAAGGTAAAGTCATGACCGGGGCGGTGCACGTGTGCCCCCTGAACATCCTTACCCAGTACCACACCATTGGGGAGGCTGCCGTGCAGAATTCCGGTGAAAGTATCGAGATCGACCGGGCCTTCCAGCCCCAGCTCGCGCGCGCCCTCGCCCAGCCACTGGGTGGGCATGTCGTCCAGAAAGTAGTAGTTATCCTTGCTGCTGTAGTAGCCGGCAGCGTCGGCGGCAGAGGCCACCGGGGCAACGGTCATCATCGTTCATACCCTCCCGGGTCCAGGCTGTCACTCATCTCCTGATACGCCGCGTAGTCGTCGCGGTGTCGCAGGATGTTCTTTTCGTCGTCGGCCATGCGCGCGTTGGCGTCGCCGTGCTGTGCGGCACGCTCTTCCTCGCGCTGCTGTTCGGTTTTACGCGGGCTGATGTGCCGCACGGTCAGCCGGCCCCCGTCGTCTTTCTCCATCTGCATGTGCAGTTCGGGGGCTTCACCCGCGGGGGCTTCGCTGTCGGTTTCTGCATTACCTGATGTGCTGTTCTGGAGCCTTCTCATCCTCTCCAGTGGAGAAAGCGGCGAACCCACCTCTTTCCTGGCCGGTGCCGGCGTGGAAACAACCCTGATGATTTCCGACGGTGCTGTGGCGGTACCGCCCTCCGGGACAATGGCAGGTGTGGATGATTCAGCCGGAACCGTAGTGACGCGCGGAACTACTTCGCGGCGCGGGAACGGTCGCACGTTAGAAGACCCTGACGATGCGCTTATGTCGGCGGCAGGCGTAGCGGGAACAGCAGGCTGGCCCGGTGCGACAGACGGCTTCCCCTTTCTCACGGTAGCCGGCTCCGGCGTCGTCACGGGGACGTCAGCTTTTGCCGGCGCGGCGGACGGCGAGGCAGCCTTAGGTTTAACCGGAGCGGGCGCGGAAGCGCGGTCCTCCCCTTCCAGCCACTCCTCTCCGGTCGGGAACGAAATGTCCGCCGCCCGGGCGCTGCGCTCGTTATTTTCGATGATGCGCTCGAGTTCGGGACTCAGCCGGTCACGGAAGTCGCGCTCCATCAGCGCCGGATGATATTTCTTCTGTTTGCGGTACTTCAGGCTCAGCTTCACCACCGGGTATTCGCCCGGCAGGCGTACGTAAAAGCGCAGGTTGGGCATCTTCATAATCTGGTCGTAGTCCACGATGGGCTCGTTGACCTTGTCCCTGCTGATGGAGATACCGTCCCGAATCTGGTCGAGGCCGTAGCTGTTCTGTTCGCGCGCCTCGCGCCGGCGCTGATGTCCCAGCTCCTCTTCCACCATTTTGGCCACCTCGGCGCTCGGCGAGCGGCCGTAGGCGCGGGTGTTGAGCAGGTCCAGGATGGCTTTGGCCATCTCGCGGCCGTAGATGTGCACCAGCTGCGGGATGTTCTGGATCCCCAGCACGAAGCAGCCGCCGAACTTGCGCGCTTCGGCCAGCGTTTCGTTGAACTCCGGTATCTTCTGCAGGCTGGCAATCTCATCGCCGACGAACCACACGCGCCGGTCGCTGTTCTCCCCCATGCTCTGCAGCAGCAGGGTGGCCAGCGACAGCCACATGGATATCAGCGGGCGCACTGCCTTGCGGTGGCGGGCTGTGGTGGAGATAAACAGCCAGCTGCTGTCGTACTGCGCGTCGGTCATCCACTCGCGGATGCTGAACTCCGGTTTGCCCTCTTTATCCAGCCCCTGCAGGTAGCGCAGCGACTTGGCGTAGTTGGTCAGCACCGAGCGGATGGAGATGGCGGTTTTCTCGATTTTTTCCTCGACCAGGTTGGCCGACGGGGTGTTTTTGAGAAACTCGCGCAGGCTTTTCAGGTCGATCGAGAGGCAGGTCTTCAGGAACGTCTCGATGCTGCGATCGGGGCGTG
>NZ_NHZE01000073.1:0-1354 GCF_002207995.1 Pantoea sp. VS1 | reverse complement strand
CGAGGAAGGCTTTCAGCCTTATTTTGCGAGCCAGTCCCGCGTGCGCGACCCGGAGCGCCGCGACTTTACCAAACACATGATCCGCCTGCGCCGGGGAAATAATAACGGCGGCGGGGAAGTACCGGAAATTGTATTACTGAACAGCCACGACGGCTCCAGCAGTTATAAAATGATCCCCGGTATTTTCCGGCAGGTGTGCAGCAACGGCCTGGTGTGCTGGAAATCATTCGGTGAAATCAGCGTGCCGCATAAAGGCGATATCGTGTCGCAGGTTATTGAGGGCGCTTATGAAGTACTGGGCGTATTCGACAAGGTCGAAAATAACATCGACATCATGAAAGGAATTCAGGTTAACAATGAAGAACGCCGCCTGCTGGGTCAGCTGGCGCTGGAATATAAGTATGATGGAAAAGAGCCGCCGGTAACAGCCGAGCGGATTATTCAGCCGCGCGCCTGGTATGACAAAGGCACCGACTTATGGACCGCGTTTAATATCGTGCAGGAAAACCTGATCAAGGGCGGCGTCACCGGCAGAACGGCGAAGGGAAAAAGAACCACCACGCGCCCGGTAACGGGTATTGATGGCGATATTAAGCTGAATCAGGCGCTGTGGAAAATGGCGGAAGAGTTCGCAAAACTGAAGTCATAACGGTTAACCCCGGTTTGCGGGGTTATTTTGATGCGGTGCTGGCGTCCGCGCTGAGAAAGCTTTCCGGCGCGGGCGCTTTTTTATTCTGTTGTGACATGGCGGCGTAAACTTCATCGCGGGCGATCAGCACGCGGTAAATACTTTTTATGATGGCCGCATATTCACGTCGCTGTTTTATCAGCTTCGGACTGGGGCCGGTGTTATACATCCCGACGCTGTCCCAGTTCCTGCCGTACTGCCTGAAGTTGCGCGCCTCGATCCATGCGCCGGTGTAAATGCAGATACACGGATCCTTAAGCAACCTTTCCCGCGTAATATCGAACTTTTTCAGCTGATTAAAGTGAGAGCTGTTAATCTGCATATTACAGACGTCGTGCGTCCCGCCGCTGCTTTTCGTGTTCAGGGCGTTATTACGCATGCGCGATTCCTGTATTGAATGTGCCATCAGCAGGCGCGGATCAATGCCGAAATCCTGACCGGCTTTGGTGAAGCACATTTCCGGCGCGGCCTGCACGCTGAATACAGCGGCAAGCCCGAAAGCTGCAAACCATTTCATTCTTATTATCTCACGTACATGCGCATAACGCGCCAGGCGGGTTCGTGTGAAAAATACGCGCTCAGATCGTCTGATGCAAGATAATTCGTTACAGACGCGCACGGTGCGCTGACGGGCAGGTGATGAACATCGTCAGGGATATAAAGAAT
>NZ_NHZE01000072.1:0-835 GCF_002207995.1 Pantoea sp. VS1 | reverse complement strand
CGGCGTCACCGGCAGAACGGCGAAGGGAAAAAGAACCACCACGCGCCCGGTAACGGGTATTGATGGCGATATTAAGCTGAATCAGGCGCTGTGGAAAATGGCGGAAGAGTTCGCAAAACTCAAATCATAATGTTTAACCCCGGTTGCCGGGGTTATTTTGATGCGGTGCTGACGTCCGCGCTGAGAAAGGTCTCCGGTGCGGGCGTTTTTTTATTCTGTTGTGACATGGCGGCGTAAACTTCATCGCGGGCGATCAGCACGCGGTAAATACTTTTTATGATGGCCGCATATTCACGTCGCTGTTTTATCAGCTTCGGACTTGGGCCGGTGTTATACATCCCGACGCTGTCCCAGTTCCTGCCGTACTGCCTGAAGTTGCGCGCCTCGATCCACGCGCCGGTGTAAATGCAGATGCACGGATCCTTAAGTAACCTTTCCCGCGTAATATCAAACTTTTTCAGCTGATTAAAGTGAGAGCTGTTAATCTGCATATTACAGACGTCGTGCGTTCCGCCGCTGCTTTTCGTGTTCAGGGCGTTATTACGCATGCGCGACTCCTGTATTGAATGTGCCATCAGCAGGCGCGGATCAATGCCGAAATCCTTACCAGCTTTGGTGAAACACATTTCCGGCGCGGCCTGCACGCTGAATACAGCGGCAAGCCCGAAAGCTGCAAACCATTTCATTCTTATTGTCTCACGTACATGCGCATAAAGCGCCAGGCGGGTTCGTGTGAAAAATACGCGCTCAGATCGTCTGATGCAAGATAATTCGTTACAGACGCGCACGGTGCGCTGACGGGCAGGTGATGAACATCGTCAGGGATATAAAGAAT
>NZ_NHZE01000071.1:0-302 GCF_002207995.1 Pantoea sp. VS1 | reverse complement strand
AATTCATTCTCTTCCCATACTGGGTTAATAATCGGCATAATTCATCCTTATTTTTAACGTTAAAGTAACACACGTGATATGAGTCTAAAGACCCTAACAAGTTAAACATAAAACATGACTTTTACTCATGAGTCAAATTGTATGAATTTTGACCAAAATGATTAATTTATCTATTAAATTTGAATTTGCAAAATTTAATTCTTATTTTGATTTTTTCATAGCCAAAAGCACTGTTTAAGCAATCGATTGCTTCAGAATGCTGGTTTAGTGTTAATGTTTTCAATTGTAATTAAGTGCTTCAT
>NZ_NHZE01000070.1:0-5979 GCF_002207995.1 Pantoea sp. VS1 | reverse complement strand
CCCACATATTATCTATGTTGTTTTTTATATCGATCATTGGTAGTCCTTCTTAAATAACCAATAAGTAGCTTATTTTAAAATAATGTCAACTATTGACAAGGTTAAATATTATGATATTTAAAATACATGCCGCTTGATAAGCGATAATGAAGTTGGAAAGAATTTTGATTATAACAGGTAAGAATTTTGCAAAATACTTTACGGAAATAATGCGAAGTTAGTTATACCAAGCTTTGCAGAGGGTTTTTAAGGTATCAGGTAAATAGAAAATGCCTATTATATACCTAATGCAGATTTGCAAAGAAAAATTTAGATCCATTCTTTATTGACAACTGTTGAGCGATATATTAATAGAATAATTCTGCAAAATATGTATATGTTATTGTTTTTAAATATTTAACTTATACGTGGTTTGCAAAAAAATTAAATATAAATAAGGGGAAGTTATGGAAAGATATGGTATTAAAACATTTAAAATGAAGAGTGGAGAACGTTACTGCATAATAAAAAACAAGAAGGAAGGTATCCCGGTGTTTTATCCGTGTTTATTTATTTCAACACAACTGAGAAACAGTGATGATTCGATAAAAACAATTGAGACTCAGGCAGGGTGTATCGCACTTTTTTATCGGTTTCTTTTTATACGTAACATAGACATTGAAGAGCGAATTCAAACAGCAAGATTCTTGGATAATAACGAAATTGATCTTCTGCGGGATTTTTCCGGGAAAAGGATGAGGACTGCGAAAGTGATTAATATTAAAGATCATCAGCCTGGAGTATGCAGTGCGACAAAGTATATACGGCTTACGACAATAGCAAAATATCTCGAATGGTTGTGTCTGCTAACTATTAAAAATGTAGATGATGCCTACATGAAAATTTCCTATTTTGTAAGGAAAATAAAAGCCAGAAGGCCGAAGATAAAATACAGGAATTCAGAAGGAAACATCTATAAAACAATCGAAGAAGAAGACATGGATATCCTTCTTTCAGTTATTGATCCTAAATGTGAATTCAATCCATTCAACAAAAAAGTTCGCCAGAGAAATCAGCTTATAGTCATGATATTACATTCATTAGGGATAAGGTGTGGCGAGTTATTGAACCTGAGAGTAGAAGATATAGATTTTTCGGCGCAAATGCTTTTCATAAGAAGGAGGGCGGACAGTATTGAGGACACAAGAGTCAATCAGCCCCTCGTAAAAACGATTGAAAGAGATTTACCCATGTCTGACGAACTTACTAGACTTCTCCATTCATATATTACAGGAGAAAGAAAAGCCAACATCAGAAAGAAAAAGCATGGATATCTTTTTATTACGCACAAAGAAGGAGAGACACGTGGCGATCCTCTGTCCGTTCCTGCATACCATAAGATCATTTATAGACTGAGAGGCATTGACTCAGGTTTAAGCAAGTTGACTGGACATAAGTTCAGACACACCTGGAACTATTTATTTTCGAAACTGATGGATGAAAGCACCGAGCATGTGAGTGAAGAGATGCAAGAGAAAATGCGTTCCAATCATATGGGTTGGGAGCCAGGTTCTGGAACAGCACAAACCTACAACAGACGATTTATCGTTTCAAAAACAGAGGAAGCAGCCCTGGCAATTCAGAAAGGTATTTTCCAAAAGCTCAGCGGGGTATCTTATGAATAAATTAAAGTCAATGAACGCGCATCAAGATATCTTTCATGCAAAAAACGAAGGTTACACATTCGGATTAGAAGATGAATTCTGGGAGTTAAGTAGAAATATTAAGTTGAATGTGGGTGAGGTCACTGAAAAGTTGTCAGATAACCTCAGATACGGTTACGTAAATACACTGAAATATTTCGCAGAAGAAATCAGCCCCGGTTCTGTTAAGCAAATTAACAGGTGTTTTTTGAAGCTAATTTCAGTTATGAGTTTTGATTTATTTGACGAAACCGTAATGTTAACAACAAAGTCAAATGATAAGTTCTCAAACCAGGATCTCAGTTGTCTAAGGATCCTAATTAAAAAATGGTATGAGTTAGGTTTTAAGGGGGTTACCAAAAGCTGTGTTGACCTCGTTGATGCTTGGACGATTAAAGATAATAAAAAAGGTGAGGTTGTTAAAAGACGAGACCCACTTCAGGGGCCTCTGACAGACATGGAGTTTGATAACTTTTATGATGCTGTCTCACGTGCATACCATAAGGGTACGATATCCTATTCTGATCTTGCAATGGCCTTAATCATTATTCACACAGGCAGAAGAAGTTTACAAATCACACAGATAAAAACGAAAGATATCATAAAAGAAGGAGCCATAAACGAGTGCTATATAAATATCCCTAGAATAAAACAGGGCGAAAAGTATAGAGCCTCATTCAGACGATTCAGAATTACAGGTGAATTATTCAATATTTTTAAAGAGCAGTCGCGTATTGTCTCTAAGAGTTTTAGCAGGCAGCTCGGCAGAAAACTCTCAGAGAAAGAGATATTAGAATTACCATTATTTTTCTGTCAGGAAAGACTTGAAGGGGTTGTTGATTGTGAGAATTTACATGAGATTCTGTCTTCAGACAGGCTACATGCTTATGCGTTAAAGTGTACCCAAACGCTCAAAAGAATCGCCATAACAGAGAACGTGGTTTCGGAAAGGACGGGTAAAGTAATAAACATGAATGCCAGGCGGTTTCGCTACACGTTAGGTACACGGCTTGCAAGAGAAGGTTACGGAGAGGTGGTAATAGGAGAATTACTTGATCACTCTACCTTAATGTATACAGGCGTTTATGTTCAATCGGGTCCAGAAAGTTTAAATAAAATCGAAGATGCTGTTTCCGCTGAGCTCGGATATTACGCAAAAATGTTTCAGGGAGTGCTTATTAACAAAAGTGAGCATAAATATCCAGGCGGCAACATCAGAATTAATACTGGTGAAAATTCAGGGCAGTGCGCTAATTGCAAATCCTGCACAGCTTGTGTCCCAATACCCTGTTATACCTGCATGCATTTCAGACCTTTTGTTGAAGGGCCGCATGAAAAACTACTTAAATACTTACTCGATGAGCGTCACATGATTCAGTGCATAGTGGAAGATCCTGTCACTACGCAAATACTGGACAGAACGATCATTGCTGTATCAGAGGTAATAAATAAGTGCAAAGAATTTAAATCAAACCCGGAGGTGTTAAATGAATAATGTCAAAAATGAGAAAGTGAGCGTACTTGAAACGAACAGGGAAAAATATTGCGCACAGAAGATTCATGAATTTAAGAACTACAGTCGGTTCACTCTTAATAAAAACGGTCTTGTAAACTGGGAGGAAGTTAACTGGCCAAACGTTTTCCTTTTCACTAAAACCCCAGCCAAAGGGGTAAAAAAAACCTCCATTATTGTAAATGAGCCATTAGACACGAATTTTATTGAATTCGCTAAAAGCTATGTACTTTACCATTACATGAATGGGGGCAAGAAAATTAATAAGCGTCTTAATATCGTCTTCAGAACACTTGAGGCAGCCCTACTGCAGGTCAATGGGCGAAGTCATGTTCAGTACGTTAATCTTACTGCTCTGAACCAGTGCGTTGTCACCTTAAAAAGCACATACACTAAAGCAGTAGCGCACGCCTGCGGCAAAGTTCTTGAAGGGCTGGTTTCATTTCTCAGAGAAAAAGAATTCCTGGTCACGCAGTCACTGCTCTGGAAGAGCCCACTCAAAGCGCAGGAATCAAGCAACAAGCTCACTAAAACTGCACAAGAGGCCCGTGAGGCAAAGTTACCTGACGAAGAGTCATTGAATGCTATAGCAGAAATTTTCGCATTGCCAAAAGACCAGCTTTCAGAATTGGATTTGTTCGTAAGCTCCGTCTTTGCGTTGCTTATGTGTGCACCTTCAAGAGTAACCGAAATTCTGACGCTGCCTGCTGATTGTGAGATGCGTGAGGAGGATAGAGAAGGAAAGCTGAGGTATGGGTTAAGATTTTATTCCGAAAAAGGCTTTTGTGGAAATGTGAAATGGATCCCAGAAGTCATGGTTCCAGTTGCTGAGGTTGCGATAAAAAATCTGAAGGGGCTTTCAGAGGGATCCCGAGCCTATGCCAGAGAGATTGAACTTACTGGTGAGGATATCGAAAATTATCCAGACTTCCCTTGGTACGATAAAGAAAAGAACATACGTTACAGCAACGCACTATGCCTGCTGTTCCGGTATCAACTCAGCACAAGTATTAAAACACAAAGAAGTCTTTTCAGACCAACTGCCGCACTTGTCAGCGCCAATCTGGGTAGCACTGAGTATCGCAGGGCACACTCTGTCTCTACAATTTTTGACAGGCACGGCTACAGAGGGTCAAAAGGGAATAACCTTTCACTCAGAAGTCACCAGGCAAGACACTTGCTCAATACGATTGCACAAGGCGGTGGGCTAGGAGATTTTGAACTGGCTAAGTGGTCAGGACGAGTGAGGGAAACACAGAACAGAACCTATAACCACGTCAGCCAGGAAAAGAAGATCCAGGAGGCAATTAAGCTTGGTGTGCAAAATATTGGCATTAAGCCAGAAAAAACTATCCCTCGAGCAATAGCAAACCCTGAATG
Organism: Pantoea sp. VS1; assembly: GCF_002207995.1. Lineage (NCBI taxonomy): Bacteria > Pseudomonadati > Pseudomonadota > Gammaproteobacteria > Enterobacterales > Erwiniaceae > Pantoea > Pantoea sp. VS1. Next base: position 1,404 of record NZ_NHZE01000070.1, on the reverse strand, counting down.
GCGTATTGATGTTAAAGATATAGGCCATGCAGCCATTCACGTGACAGAGTTCGGCTACTGCACTCATGACTACGTAATATCTCCGTGTACGAAGTTCAGGGACTGTATCAACTGCAGCGATCATATATGTGTCAAAGGGGACAAAGACTCGCTGGACAGGTTAGAGGCCAAGGCGTCAGATACGGAGCAGATCCTGGAGAAGGCAAAAATCGATATGGATGCGGAAGAATACGGAGCCGAAAAATGGTTTGTTTTTCATGAAAAAACACATGCAAGACTTCAGGATTTGATTGCATTGCTCACAAGCAAAAATCTCGAGCACGGAGCATTGGTAAGAATGAATGGCGACGATTTTACGCACATGAAAAATCTTACATCTGTAAACAGTACTGAAGAAATCGAAAACAAAAGAAAAGAAATCAAATAAAAAGGAGAATTATATGGCTAAACATTTAGATAGTAAGGATATCAATATAATTAAGAACCTTATAGCAGGCTGGGATTGCGAGAAGTCAGGAAAGCTTTCATGGGAATATCTTTGTGATAAGCTTGAGCCGCTGATTGGCAAGCGGCCGACCCGTCAGTCACTGGGGCTGCACAAAGATATTGTCATGGCGTTCAATCTTAAGAAGAAGAAAATCAAATCAGGGGTTGATGAGGTCAAACGACCTGCCAATTTGAGAATTGCCTCGCAGCGTATCAGTAATCTTGAATCTAAAAATAAGCTTTTGAAAGAAGAGCTCAGAAATTTAGAGGAGATGTTTGTAGTATGGCAATACAATGCAATGAACTATGGTGTTAGTTTTGAGAAACTTAATGCTGAATTGCCAAAGATAGACAGGGAAACAAATGCTGACTAATTATTGAGTTGCGCAGGTGTTGCGCAATTTAATTAATGTGTTATGTTGTATATACAACCAAGGATTGGTTGCTCAATTTTGCAAGGATGCAATCTATGAAAATAAAGGACGTTCTTTCAAAGGAAGAAAAGCTACTTTTGCTTTTGCAGATGTTCATTGAAAGATTAAAAAAATCAGGTTTCCCGCATAGTAAGATAGTTCGATACATCTGGTTATTCTGTATTGGTTACTACATAAAATATTATCTTCCTCAATCAAAAACAGAGTTGATAGATCGCTTCACTATCATATCTATGCTCTCGAACGCTTTGAAATCGAGCTCTCACCGAGTCATCGCAAAACTGGGCTATGAGCATGAGATTACTTTTTTCTTTCGGGCTTTAATCCACTATGTCATTGATAATGAGGATGAAGCAGAGAGCATTTATCATGAAGAGCGAATTAAATATGAGAAAGAAATACTTCTTAATCAGAATTTTATGATAATAAAAAAAGGGAAGCGAAGTAGAATTTAAATGTAGCCGAGATATGCATTGATTTAAAC
>NZ_NHZE01000007.1:0-964 GCF_002207995.1 Pantoea sp. VS1 | reverse complement strand
CGGCATCGGTGAAATGACGCTTCCTCGGCACGACTGTTCGTTCCTCGCGCTGCTGCGGTACGCCTCAGCCGTGACTGCGGCGAGCGTGGCGGGCTGGCAGTTAACGGCAGGTATTTTTTTTCCGGACCCGTTGTGCAGACCTGACGCACCGTTCTAATCTGGACGAAACTCCTCATCAGCCTCCGGGGCAATCTATGGATGGCCACACCTCTCCCGCCCGCTTTCTCGCTTATCTTCTGACGGAGCACGATATCTCCGTGACGCAGCTGTGTGACCGCTGCGGGCTGGACAGCGATATCGCCCGGGCTTTCCTGGCGGGGCGCCTGCCGGTGACGCAGACGCTGGCGGAGCAGCTGGGCACCGTGTTCCACACCCCCGGCTTCTGGCTCACCCGTCAGGCCCTCTGGATGCGGACTGAATCAGATGCTGACGCACCCGCCGGTGGCGACGGGACACCACCGTGCTAAATTAAACGGTGCCGGTACGGGATTATCTTCTCCGTGTTCACCAGGGGGTAAATAAACTGCAGCCCTTACCGGCGCCCAGCATAAGCAGGTGTCCGGACACTTCGTCAGCCATCGCCGGTGTTCCGGATAATGTCAGGCCCCTGGTTGTGAACGTTGCCGACCTTTGCCGCTACCGGATGCCATGTGAAGACGGATTCAGGCAGCGCGCCGTCACGCACAATTTCTGCCGCGCGCGCCGGCGAAATGTCATGACTCAGCCACTCCCGGACCGCGTCGGCCTTCAGCACGAGAGGACGGCGATCGTGTATATCCACCATCCCCTGATTGCTGGCTGCGGTAACGATGACGAAACCCTCCTGCCCGTGCTCCCGGTCAAAAGGCGGCTTCCCGATGGCCGCAAAAAAAAGCGGCTCTCTGTTTCGGTGATAAATGAAGTAGGGCTGTTTCCTGGCACCGCTTTTTTTCCACTCAAACCAGCCCGATGCCGGCACAATGGC
>NZ_NHZE01000069.1:0-412 GCF_002207995.1 Pantoea sp. VS1 | reverse complement strand
GACTCTGAAGGAGGAAAGCGTAATATACGCCACCTCGCGACAGCAGGCCGAACGCCGCGTCGCACCGCTCTTTAACAATTTATCAGACAATCTGTGTGGGCACTCGCAGGATTGATATCAACGTCTCCGGACGTAAAAAATATCAAGTCTTTGCTGAGTGAACACGTAATTCATTACGAAGTTTAATTCACAGAGCATCGCTGCACTGGTTGCAGCAAATCAAACTTAAATTGAAGAGTTTGATCATGGCTCAGATTGAACGCTGGCGGCAGGCCTAACACATGCAAGTCGAACGGCAGCACAGAAGAGCTTGCTCTTTGGGTGGCGAGTGGCGGACGGGTGAGTAATGTCTGGGAAACTGCCCGATGGAGGGGGATAACTACTGGAAACGGTAGCTAATACCGCATAACGT
>NZ_NHZE01000068.1:0-17327 GCF_002207995.1 Pantoea sp. VS1 | reverse complement strand
AATTAAAATTAACATGAATAAGATATTTAGATCTTATAACCCATCAACATTAAAAGGCGATTCATAAATGGAAGAATCCGAAGTGGGATCTGTAAACGTATTACATGATTCCAGAGTTGATTGTACTTCTCTTCTGATTAACATGAGCATAGAAAATTATCTTTCATTGATCAGAAAAGCCTATAACTCTAAGGGAGGCATACCTTATCAGAGAGACGCACTCCGTACAACTTCAGCTAAAAGAATCCGCAATCGAATGGTTGAAGATATTGTCAAAGGAACAATCCTTCCTCCAATAGTAATAGGCGTTGTCATTGATGAAGATTCGTTTAAAAAAATACCTGAAGAAAATAATGTCAGCTTGATTGAATCTATACAAGGAAAATGGTCAGAGACTGTATCTATTATAGATGGAATGCAGAGAACGACAGCTCTTATTGATGCAGCAGAAGCACATGAAAATGTTTTAAGAAATAGCGTAAGAATTGAATTCTGGATCACAAATAACACCAACAGTCTTATATATAGGATGCTTGTGCTTAATACAGGGCAAGTTCCATGGAATATTAAAAGGCAGTTACAAGTCGTTTATTCACCTTTAATAGCTGAACTGCAGGAAAAAATTAAATTCAAAAGACTTTTTACATTAGACCAATCTGGACGCCGCATTCATGGTGGAGAATACAAAGCAGAGGATATAATTGAAACATACCTTGCTTTTGGTTTAAGAAAAACTGAAATAGACACTCAAGAAACATTAGCAGATGAATATTCTCGTTTAGATATAGCTGACGCCATATCTAACGATAAGTTTCGTAATTTCTATTATCCTATGTTACAATTAATGGTTAAATTAGATACTGTTTTATCTCGTCGAGATAATCAACCAGAGGGAATTGAAGAAACTTCTGGAAAGTACACCATAGGAAGAAACATCTTTGATAGCCAACCAGCTAGGATTGGATTCATAGTGGCTTGTTCGATATCTGTTTTAGGAAGGTTGGGAATGGATAAAGATGAAAGCGAAAGTAAAAAAATAATAGATAAAATCATTCACAATTGTAACAACCTCATCGATGAACTAGAAAAAAAATCCCCCGAAGAACTTTACCTTTTCTTAGGCCTTGACGTGCTTTCTGAACGTCTTTCCGGTCAAAAAAGGTCAGCAATAGGAAGACATGAAAGAGCATTTTTTGAAAGCGCCTTCAAAATTTTAATTGATGAGAATTTTAATGTTCCTACTCTAGAAGTGTGCTGGAGGGGATAATGGCAGAGAGAAATCTAAAACAAATTAATTCAGTGATTTTTTCCCGTTTAGAAGACAGAGTTATCAACCTCAATGGTTTTCTCAATAATTTTAGAAAACCTAGATGGATAAAGAGTACTGCAGAATGCAGAGACGTAATGAAAAATGCCCATTGCGAGGTATTCTCTGTTAGCAGAACTTTCAAAATAATTAAGGCAACTCATAAGGAAAAAGTTCACTATATTGTTTTTAGCGATTTTAGTGATTTTGATGGTGTTGAAATTGAAGGAATGGATGACATACATCTTACATCAGGGTATTTTTGTTTGGCCGCATCCGAATCAAATATTTCCACAATGGCTAAGGCTTTTGAAATAAAGGACAAAATAGAACTTTTTTTTAGAGATGAAGAAGTTGAAACTAATTCATATCAGGGGCATGAACTTGAAGATATAAAGACACTTTTCCCCAATTGTAAAATCTTTCTTTTATTAAATGACAATATTTTACTTGAAAATTTTAACAGAGCTGCGGGCATAATTAATTGTAAATTACTCGACAACTCTCCATTACATTTAGAAAGCGCAACTATAAAAAAACTGGAAAAAATATTCTTACAAGGTAATGAATTTATTCCATACATAAATATCATACATGGTATGAATTCCTTATCATGGGAATCATTTTACCTGCAACTGTATAGATGCATTGAACAATTGTATGCTCAACATCGAGTTGATTTATTAAAAACGCAACTTACAATACTCAACCAAGAATCTATTAAAGATATCGCTACTTATCTAGAAAAGTCTCTCTCATGGAGGCCTAAGGAAGAAGAGTCGATACAAGAGCTTTTTACGAAAGCTTCATCTGTTCATATTAAAGAGCTCGGTTTTGCACTAGGAATAATTAAATATGAGAATAATGAATATACTTACAACGGATCTTCAGAATTTGATGCAAGCAAACCAGTAGCTAGAGAAGCCTATCAATTAAGGAATAACATTGTTCATTTTAGACCACTTAATATGAGCAAAAAATACGATGACCAAGCATGGAACATTTTAATGAGAGCCATGCTAGGGATAATAAAAGATCTTTATGAAGATATAGGCCCTAGATTTTTCAATACTAAAAATTGAATATAAAGCAGGCTAGCCCTGCTTATAATAATATTTGAATCCAATTAACATGATAAAAACCAACCATAAAATCTTTAGAAATTTAATGCATTATATTAATGACGGTATCAATAAATTAATTTCATAACTTTTCATTTTTCTTTCAAGAACGATAGGTTACAGGCATTGACTTCGTTAATAATGTGACCGCTATTTATCGCTTTCTAAATTTCAATGGTTAACCCAATTATAACATTTGCTTTCAAGTGCAGAAGGTTTATCACCATCAAGTATGTATACTTCACTTTGCATAAGCTTCTCTTTTCAACTTCCATTTCGTCAATTGAAGCAAAAAATTGGAAAGTAATCGGGCAGGGCTTATACTCTTATCGATTACTGGCAAAAAAGCACGTTTTTTTAAAGAAATTTCATTATAATATGTGAATGATAATAGATGATGTGTGAGTCACTAAATTTAACATAAATAGCATTATGCGCACTTTGACTGAGAGTCCAATTTGATAATGTCACTTTTTAGCTAGTTCATAATGTCAGCCAGATGCGGCGCGTTTGCCACCTTTTCTGGGAGATCTCTGCTGATGCTGGTGACCATGTCGAACAAAGAGCTTCACCGCCTTTCCGTCATTCAGGCTGTTATTGAAAAACGTCTTCGCCGCCGTGATGCGGCCTCCCAGCTTGATCTTACCGAACGTCAGGTTCAGCGACTGATGAACCGCTACCGCGAATCTGGTGCAGCCGGTCTTACCGACGCACGACGCGGCAAGCCCGGCACGCATCGCATTGATGAAGCTCTGCGCCACCGCATACTGACGCTGCTACGTGAAAATTACGTGGGTTTCGGCCCCACACTTGCCGCAGAAAAACTCCAGGAGCGTCACAGAATTACGATTTCCGTTGAGACGCTGAGATGCTGGATGACCGCGGACGGACTCTGGATCCCACACGCTCGCCGTCAGCCCCGGATTTATCAGCCGCGCCAGCGCCGGGATTGCCTTGGCGAGCTTATCCAGATCGACGGCTCACACCATGACTGGTTCGAAGGCCGCGCACCAAAATGCTGCCTGCTGGTTTATATTGATGGCGCGACCGGTCGTCTGATGCACCTGCGTTTCTGTCAGAGTGAGTCGGCCTTTGATTACATGATGGCCACCCGCGACTACATCGATAAACACGGCAAGCCGGTGGCGTTTTACAGTGACAAGCATGCGGTGTTCCGCGTCAGCCAGGCCGAGACACGACGTACCAGCATGACACAGTTCGGACGCGCGCTACACGACCTGAACATCGATCTTATCTGTGCCAACAGCTCACAGGCTAAAGGCCGCGTCGAGCGCGCCAATCTGACGCTGCAGGATCGACTGGTTAAAGAAATGCGGCTGGAGAACATTACCGGGATTGATAACGCTAACGCCTGGCTGGAAACTTTCATCAGCGACTTCAACCGTCGTTTTGCCAGACCGGCAAAATACCCGAAAAACCTGCACCGCACAGTCTCAGAGAGCAGCCCGGAGCTGGATGACATCTTCGCCTGGCAGACGCTGCGTACGCTCTCAAAATCACTGACGTTTCAGTACGATAAAATATTGTATCTGGTTGAACCCACTGAGGAAAACTCACGCATAGCCGGAGAAAAAATCCTGGCGTTTGACTACCCGGACGGTACGCTCACATTCCATCACGGCAGCAGAATCCTGGAATACCAGATGTTCGACAAGCTTGAGTGCATCAGTCAGGGGCGCATCGTTGACAATAAAAGGCTCGGTGCGGTACTGAAACTGGCGCAGGAAAAGCAGGATGAGCTGGAAGCCGCAGGTAAAAGAAAGCGCAGCCAGAGTATGCCCAAAAGGCGGGCGCAGATTCAGGCACAGCTCAGGGCAATCAATCCGGTTCTGGCTGAACCATCACTGATTAAATCCAGCCAGAAAAAATGAGCTCACTGCCCTTTTCTCTTCATCAGAAAACATCAGAAGGTGACATTTAAAAATGGGAAATCAGGGTGACATTATCAATATGGATAGACATTGATTGTTACTCCAAAGCGCTAATGTCGTAAGGAACAATTCACAGATGTCGTCCCTGAACTAACCCTAAATCTCCTAAGGCTCAGCTCAGGATGCAGACTATATGTTGGTGACCATGACAGATAAAGATCTATACCGGCTCGGCATCATTCAGCGCGTTCACGACCACACTCTGCTGCAGCGTGAAGCTGCGTGACTTCTCGAACTCTCCGTCTGTCAGATTCAGCGTATTCTGCGGCGTTATCGTGAACACGGCGCGGCAAGCCCAGCAACTATCGGCTGCCTGCTGGCCTTGCTGAACGTGCGGTTCAGATCATCCGCGAGCACTTCTCAGACTTTGGTCCGACGCTTGCCAGCGAGAAGCTGACCGAACTGCACGGCGTTGTCTTGTCTAAAGAGACCGAGCGCAAGCTGATGATGCAGTCAGGTCTCTGGATCCCACGCAGGGATCGTGCCCCTAAAATTCAGCAATCCCGCTACCGGTGTGCCTGAGTCGGCGAGTTGATACAGATCGACGGCTGCGATCACCGCTGGTTCGAGGAACGCGGCCCGGCCTGCACGCTGCTGGTTTATGTGGATGACACTACCAGTCGCCTGATGCAGCTTCATTTCGTCCGCTCTGAGTCCACGTTCACCTACTATTCCATTGGCCCTCAAACCCCTAACCGGGATAATCAATTGCTATACAGGAAGGTATGTTGTTCACCAGCGTCATTGATATAGCGAAATTCAATGCTAAATGAATCAGACGAAACCTGATTAAAATGAAAAACTTTGTCAGAAAAAGGACGTATCAAAAGGTCGGCGTCCCGCCCACCAAAATTTAATGTTCCGGCGTGGACTTTCACTGCAATTACCGAGAGATGAATCGGAGATGGATTATGACAAACTATTGATTTATCGTCATTTCGGCGGCAAGTGAGTTCAGGAAGCGCTTTTTCAGGTGTTTCGTTTATTCCCTGCGGTCGATAAAAAACCTTAATTTGTGTATTCATTGTTATCAGAACGCTGTTTTCTCCGGCAGCGTCTTTTTTTTCAGGAGGAATCTCATAAATATTAAGCCAGTAAAGCGACTCCCTGTCCTGGGGCACCCGAATCGCATTATAAATGACTCGTACGCCCTTTATGCCATGAGGCTCAAGTCTAAAAACGGGCGGAATACTGACAAAAGGCACATCGTTGATATCGGGAGTTCCTTCACCGTTGTCAACCCAGGTCTGGGCCACGACCGGATAAGTATTCGTGTTGGCCAGCATCAATGACTGCTCACGATTGTTTGCCGTATAAATTATCCTTGAGCGTGACGGCATAACCCCTGCAGTGGCTTCATGACACAAGCACAAGTTTAAGAGTAGACAGAGAAAGTATCTCATTGGACCTTCACCAATACGGTGGCGGTAGCTTTCACCTTCCCGGCCGTCACCGTCTGTCCACTGATTTTTGTTAACGTCGCCAGAAAGTTATAAGAATAGTTAGTGTAGCCTGACGCGCTGCTACCTGAGGCCGTGGCGTTGTTGAGAACGGGATACCAGCCCGCACCACTTCCCATATAACTGCCGTTTAAAGGATCTGTACCGGTCTGACCAATCAGCGTCAGGGCTGCGGTGGGTGCGCTGGCGTAGGCGATGTTAATTCCCACTCCTCGCGCCGTTGTGGCAGCATTGTAATCGTCAGAAAGTAGCATGCTGACGCCACCTGAACTGTTGACCAGCCCCAGTGAACTTGCCGCGTTATAGGCACCGGATGAAACCTGAAATCCCAGAGCAGTCTGTGAGCTGGCGGTGCCGGACGTTACGCTGTTGCTGCATTCAACGCTGACACTGAAGTTAGCGGAGCTGGAGAGACCATTGTTCAGTTCGTTAACGGAAATAGAGGGTAATAACACCACAGGCGTGGCGCTCCTCACAACGCATGTCGGCGTATTATAAAGACGATTGACCGACCGCATGCCGTAACCGAAACCATTATCAGCGCCCCAAAAACGATAATTATAGGCACTATCCTGTCCCTCCTGGTCACTGGTTAACCCCGGGCCATAAAGCTGAATGTAGGCATTCGGTTGCGTACAGCTGTAAGCGACCCCTGCTGTGGTGCCATAGACGATACCGCTTCCCGCTGTGTTATTGTTGCCGCAATAGTATGATGCGGAGCTGGTCCCCGGTAAGCTGCTTACACGATACAGTTCAGCCTGTAATGGGGGGATGTCCTGAAGCCTGATCTGAATTTTTGTTCCGGAAATGGCATAACTGGTGACTGCCACCTTCTGCCAGTAGCGTGTTAGTATCTGGCTGCTCATCGTCAGTTTAAGTCCGACATAGGCGAAATAAGTGGCGTAAACACCTGTCAGGCCATCTGTGGCACCGATATCATAAAAACCACCAACGCGGTCATCTCCGTTGGTTGCCACCAGAAAATAGATATTCGACAGATCGCTCTGATCGCAGGTCCATAACACGGTAGAGGCGGTAGCACCGCCATAGGTATAGTTTGTGGGGGGCACTGTCACACTGCCCAGCAGCGTCCCTACGGGTGAAAAGTAGGTATCATAAAGATTGACCTTGCCAAAGGGGAGCAGCGCGGTACGGTCATCTTCAGTTTGTGAAGCACCAGTACTTGTGCACGTTGCCTCCGCGGGCAACGCTGTCAGGGCGGAAAAAGCAATCGTGACCGCGAGTAATAAGTTAATTTTTTTCATTTCATCTCTCACAACTGGCACTGAGCGTCACCAGCGTCATGCCGCGTTCAGTAGAGGTGAGCGAGTAGGGAATGCTACACCGCATATTGTCACCCCATTCAACAGTAAAATGGCCGCGATCTTTTTCAGCGCGCACATAAATCTGTCCTCCCTGGCCTGCTATACCTGCCGGATTACCGCTGTCGTCCATCACCGTTGCTCCCATAGGAATGGTTTTGCCTTCAGACGTCCGCACCGTGATAAGCATTGCTGTGCCCGTTTTTGTCTGAAAAACAATTTTGCTGACTGCCCCCGAAACCGGAACCACCCGTTTCTGACTATCCAGAATTTCTGCATTGCCCTTCATGCCTGCCGGATCCAGTGACACGCTGTTATAACGATATGGCGTCAGTGAGGGAAGCAGTGCATAACCATTGCCGTCGATTCTGGTCTGAGGTGAGCTGAATAACTCTGCACCTTCAGCCCCTTTTGCTTCCACAAGGCCAAAAGTATCCCCAAGATAGGGCCCCAGGGTCACACCGCCAGCATGTAGAGCTGCTGCCCCCTGAGCATTCCCGGAAACCTGCCAGTAATTTTTTCCGACTGAACCATTCATCCCGAGAGAGACTTTAGGTAGGCGGTCCTGAAGACTTCCGCTCAGCGTGCTCTGATGCAGCTGCTCGTCATGGGTTGCGCTTACGCTATAAGTCGCGCTTTGCTGTTCATCCAGCGCGCCGGAGAGTGACGTCTGATATTGGCTACCGCCAGTGTCGCTGCGGTTATATGTCGTGCTCAGCGATGCGCTGCGCGGGCTGTCAGGGAACAGTGGGATGGAAACTGTTGCTGAAACGGCGGTTTCACGGTACCCGCTGTCTGCGTAGCTTCCCACCTGCTGGCGGTTAACGGCCAGGCTGAGGGTAATGCCGCGGGCAAAATTCTTTCCGTAGCCAACCTGATACTGAGTGTCACGTGCACGCCCGTTCCGGTAACTCTGGGTAGCCGCGGTAACGAAAAGATTGCCGAGCGAATTCATGTTCTGACTCAGGGTAACGTCAAATCTTTCCCTCTGGCCGCTGGCATACTGAAGCCAGTTTGCGTCGTTCAGGGAATCATATCTCAGCCCCAGAATGCTGGATAAGTCACGATAGCCCGACGTAGAATAGCGATAGCTCGCCAGCGAAACAGTGGTCCCCGACATCGCAAAAGTCTTACTCCAGCTGATGCGGCTCATCCAGCCCTGGAGTGTATTCCCCTCAGGCAAAGAAGCTCTGGAGTAGGTGATGTCGGATCCCAACGCGCCGTATGCGCTGGCATACACGCCACCCAGTACTGAAGACGCATAACCCTCGGAAAACCGGACGCCTCCGTTACCCGTCAACGCATTGGTCAGGCCCCGCTGATAGATGAAATCACCGAAATCGGCATTTTTATTCATGCCCCGGGTTCTGCCTGCGGCCAGATTGTAGCGGTAAACACCAGGACGCATGGATTCCGGAACGGCCGAGAAGGGAACGGTAAACTTCTTGATGGTGCCGTCTGCTTCGGTCACCTCCACCAGAAGATCACCGCTACTACTGGTAGGACTCAGGTCGGTGATTTCATACGCGCCAGGCGGAACGGTTGTCTGGTAAATCTCGTTTCCGTTCTGGCGTACTGATATTTTCGCGTTGGTACTGGCTATGCCGCGAATGACAGGCGCGTAACCCTGCTGTGTATCAGGCAGCATGGCCTGAGAAGTCGACAGATTAAGTCCACTGTAGCTCAATCCGGAAAAGAAATTTCCATTGGTAATAAGCTGGCCTGCCATGAACTGGCTGGATATAGCGGGTATCGGGCGCTGGATATAACTCCGGACGGTTTGCCACGATCCGCCCTGCTGCTGATTCCAGGTCGCAGAGCCTGTCTGTCGGTATTGCCAGGTGCCGAGGTTAACGCCCCCGTTCAGCGACAGCCATGCAGAATCCTGATTACGGATGTCCGTTTCTGAATAAGAGACGTGATAATAGTTCGCCAGATAGTTAATAAACCCGATATTTGCTCCGGTATCATATTCAGCAGGGTCTATCCAGCCTCGCGGCTTACTGACGAGCAGTGACTGCGGAGCCGTAATGTCCATTCTGAACGTTGAAATGGACACGTGCGTTGTTGCCTGCGGCTCCACATCAGCAATAAAACGGCAGGCTGCAGTGCCATTAGTGTCCGGCTTCACATGCTTAAACCCTATCGACCTGACCAGTTCGGATGAAAGGCACGGAGCATCACCTCCGGGACCAGGCTTAACGCTTACCTTGAACCGGCCCACAAACCGCAGATTCATATAGACGTCGAGTTGATAGTCACCGGGCAACACTGCATCAGGCCTGGACAACTTGTCAAGTGCCGCCTGGTCAAAGTTACCGCCCTTAAAAAGGGAGGAATCAAAATAATATTCGTCATCCGCGGCATATGAGTTTATCTGAGAAAACGTGAAAATAAGTGCGGCACGAAATAACGCTGAAAGTAATGAGTGCGCCTTTTGAAAATCACGGATTCCTGGTATTTTCAACGTAAGCGCCATAATCATTTACCTGCGTAATGCGTATTTTCCCGTCGCGCAATGATGCCACCCTTTCTGCCGGTGACCATTCCATTGAGGACAAGGGAGCGAGCATAACCGCATCCGTCAGCGTTACCGAATGGGTGTGACTGACAAAGAGCGCCCTGCTGATTGAAATATAAAACCCGGTCGGATTCTCTACCTTTACCTTGCCGTTATTCAGCGAGAATCTGAGTGATTTAAATGCCTCACTCTGCTGGCCAGTCAACGTTTCGGGACGGTAAAACACTTTCACCCGGCTTTTAACCGCAATGATTAACTGATTATCGTTGCGCGCAGATCTTTTCAGTGCCGGGATCTGGGTAAAATTCATATAAAAAACAGATTCCCTGTCGCGCGGCAGCAATTGTTCTGCGCTTGTTGGGATCAGTCTCACTGACTGACCCTGATGCGGTTCTATACGGAATACCGGCGGGACGGCCACAAAGGGAACCTGAAAAGAATGATCATGCTCATCGCTGAGTTTGATTTCGACAATGAATGGCTGAGGATCAGGGTTGTTAAACTGTACCGTTTTCTCTTTGGCTGCTGAAGGTACAATAACGCGAGTTCCCACCATAATGACGCTGGCTGACGCGGCGTGAACATAAAGCATAAGAATAAAGAGCAGAAATGTTTTCATATTTAGAGCCAGTCATTATCGGGCTGCCTGCAGCAGCCCGATTCAGTCAGAGATAACTTAAAGTGTATTGCGCCACGCCAGTAACCCTACCTGCCGTGGTGGTGGCGCTCGTCGCCATATATTTGGCGCTGTAGGTTACCGTCGCCGAGGTCGAGTTGGCTGCCAGTGTCATCGCTGCACCTCTGGTCACACCGTTGAGGTTAATCTGATTCATCCCGGTCGAATCTGAATATAACGCAATTCCTACGCCGGTCGCAGCGTCCGAACTGGCGGTATTGCCCAGTGCGTACGTACTTGTGTCAACACTGGTACCCAGAAACTCCGGGTACATCGTCACTGCGCTGTTGCTGGGGGTACAACCCGTAACGGAGATGGTGAACGGCGTCAGTCCAGCACTATTTCCGACGGCCGTGGTCGTCGTACTCGCTGTATATAAATCGCTGAGTGGAATTGTAGGCATTAATACGACAGCATTTGTCGTACTGTTTATGCTGATGCTGCAGGTCTGAGTAGCCACCTCTCCCTGGAATGTCACTGTTGATGCCGCAAATACATGTGCAGACATCATTGATGCAGCGAGAAGTGAGGCTTTAAAAGCTGATTTCCTGTTCATTATTATGATCCTGATAATACGAAGTAAGAATGACTGATTTAAATGTCAGCCTGATCGAAGTCTTGACAAAAATCCCTGAATAGAATTGCTTTAAGAAAAATTTGATAACGACATGAAATCTTTGTTGGTCAATTATTCATAAAAAAACCTATGAGTAAAGCAGCGAAAATTTTGGTTTACCTAGCTTACGAAGGGCTGAATATTTTCGGCTGCAAAATGTCTTAGGGTTAATGCCGTTTTTAACAGGGTCTTTTCCTTCAAGGCATAATGTCAGAGTTAAAAATTCTTTTTCTGTTAGTATTGCCCCGGGGGAAATAACACCCCTGCTCATTTTAATAACAGACCCACTATCAATATGTTTTTTTCTTGCTAAGATAGTTCTATACTCACTCTTCAAAATGAAGTAATTCGCAAGCGGTATTAATGCATCACCTGCAATAAATATAAAAAACAAAGAGAAACTTTCCTCTTCGAACATGCCGCGACTAACATCAAGAATTATTTTCCTGAAAGAGTTAAAATTCAGATCAATAAGGAATATTTTTTCTGCAGTTTGTGAGAGGAGTTCGCATTCTCGAAAATAAGTATACTTCATTCCTTCCACAAAATAGTGTGAGCAACTATTATGAAATTCAACATTCAAATTAGAAATCATGCGCTCGTCCCTTTGAATTAAAATTTCACCTAAACCCTGCCAAGTAAAATAATATTATTTGCCATTAATGTGTTTATTACCAAACATTCAGGCTATTTGAAACCAGTCTGCTATTTATTTAATCGGTGAAGATGTTAACAGCACTCACTAAATGCTTACACCTATCAACAAGACATGTGGCGTACCCTGTGCACATATATGGATCGCTATCACGAAATCCAAACGCTGGCAAATACCTTATGTGAATCTTAGAGGGTAAAATTTTTTATCTCGAATTGATTTTCATTTTTTTATTTTCTTCAAGCCCAAGAAGTATAATGCATTAGCTTATAATTATAAGTTGATGGTTAACAATCATTAAATACAGTAAATAGATTTTTAGTTAATTGTGATTCATCTGCACATTTCAGTAGGCATAAGACTATCAAATATTCTTTCAGGTAAAAATGGAATTATTATCCACCAAAAAATGTCACGTTAAAGCCCATTTAATTTATTGACACTTGCTCTAATTTGTGATGGTTCAACTTAACTGTGGTTGTAAGCATTGGCAGGCACGAGTCACCCCATGTCTTGTTTTACCCAAAAACAAGTGTAAACACGCCACCCGCCGCGGTACAGGCTGCTACGACATGGTCAGTAATGAAGTCTATAAACGTGATCGAGTTGATGGCAGGCAGTAATGCCCAAGCGTGACATCATGTCGGATACCGGGTTTACACGGCACGATGTGTCCTTGTGAATGGGTTAATGTCATTTTATTAACAGCACGTTTTTTAAGGCTCGTCGGAAGAAAATCGTTGCTCTTATCTCTAAGCAAGAGGGGGTTACTGCCTGGATGTGTATATAAACCGCGCCTGTGCTGTTGCGAATCAGCGATTGAAATTGAGCAATGACAGGTAGAATGTGAAGAGCCCCGCCATCACGGGGCTCTGCTTGATCATATCAATCGTCACAGAATGGCTTCTGTCAGAAGCTATATTTTACGCCCAGAACTCCCTGCGTGCCCTGATAGTTGTTTCCCCCAATCTGCTGTGCAACGCTACCCCATACGCTCAGATTTTCGGTCACGTGCCCCTCAACACCGGTTTTCAGCTCAGCTACGTTGCGGTTTCCCTGGAGATACGCGCTGTTGTCCCCCATCTTCACGCCATAGTCCTTCGACGTATACAACCAGTTTGCTTCCACGAACGGCTCGAACTGACGGACAGAACCCTTGTCCAGATGGCTCTGACCGGTCATTGACAGACGTACACCCAGGCGAGTCTGTACGTTATCACTGCCGCGACCTTCCACCGTCGTGCCATTCGCTTCCGTGTGGTCATCAGCTTTCACTCCGGACCACAGCACCTGTGCCTGTGGCGTCACGTAGACGTTGTTTTCCATCCCGCCTGACGTCATATACGAGCCGGTATGGAAGACATAACCCGTTTCCAGGGAGGCCGTCACGCCTTTTGATTTGTACTTCTCATAGGACAGCTCGTCACCCTTCACCGAATTATCGAACCAGTTCCAGGCCAACCAACTGTCAGCATACAGACCGGTTTTGTTATTCGCATTCTGGTACCAGGTACCATAGATGCCCGTGCTGTAACCCCATACAGAGCCTTTTGAGTTATACCCCGACAGGCTGTTGTGCGTATTGCTGTACTGTTTACCATAGCCCCCCATCAGGCCAAGATGCCAGGCATCATCAGCACCCAGACTGCCGTTAAGGACAGCGCCACCCAGCTGGAACACCATCCGGTTAGTCGAGTATTTTGACTGCCCGTCTGATATACGGCCTTCTGAATGGCCGCCTACTGAACGTACCCATAGGTTGCTCTTATGGCGTTCACCGGTGAGCGGGTCTATGTATACGTTGCCGCCCTGACGGTCCTTCAGACGCATGTCGAACATTGTAGCCGCTGCCTGCAGGTTAGAGGCATAGCTCCCGCGCTCAGGGCGATAGATATGCGCGGTACCGGCATTACTGTCATTACCGCTATTGTCACTCTGGCTGGTCAGATACCAGTTATTCATATTTGTGCCGGAAGCGGTGCCCTGTTGCAGATGGTACTCATAGCTACCCACCACTATACGCCCGCTCTGCACAAAGGCATCAGCCGTAGAGCTGCCGGTGGAAATGAGTTCAATGCCTTCGAGGGTCTGGCTGCCATTTCCGCCTTGGTTGTCAACGGTGACATAAGTAGTTCCTGATGCATTACCAGTAATGATGAGTTTATTGGTGCTACTATTGTCACCATTTAGTTTGGAATTAAAGACGACATTTCCATTTATTCCTTCATAATTGCCATCAACAGTCAGTATGTTTGCCGTGTTTGTACCACTGCTGAGAAGGATATAACCACTGTTAGTTAAATTACCGATTGATGATGAAGTATCCTTCAATAGAGAGATATAGCCGCTGTTTACAATGTCAGTACCTCTAGCAGAGAGGCCTTCAAGAATGGCAGTTCCACTATTAGAAATATTATTATTCGATCCTAAAAGAGTACCTGATAGAATAGCTTTTCCTACTGTATCTATAGTGCTGTTGTTAGCAGTAGTTTTTGTGCTTTTAGTACAACCATTTTCATCGCCTGCAACACAATCACCAATAACTAATACAGACTCTGCTGAGTTATTAATAGAGGTATTACTGACATTATTCCCATAGAGTAAAATTGAGCCATCTGTTGAGTTAAATGAAGAAGACGAGACAGTGTTAAGCGTAGCTTTAATTACCCCACTATTTTCCACGGAAGAATAATTGGATATAGTATTTTTATCTATATATATGCTCCCATTTTCATTTATAACGACTGAACTTTTCGCAGAATTACCAGACAGATACATTTTGGCATTTTTATTTATAATCTCAGCACTACTTACTGAGTTTTCAATCAAATATGCAGTGCTTGTATCTTTATTAGAGATAATCGAATCGTTATCTATTTTGTTATTTCTTGCTGTGAGAACCCCTCCGTTGGCATTGCTTATTTTTGCACCAGATGCATTGTTATAAATTAAATCGATAGTGCCGTTATCGTTTATAATGGTAGCGTTATCTACCGCATTATTAATTACAACAGCTGTTCCTGAGTTAAGAATGGTAGCATTGCCCGCATTATTATTTTTGATATAAATATAAGCAGAGTTATAGTTATTTATACTTGCTGAAGTTGCAATATTATTTATAATATAAGCAAAAGAGTCTGGGTTATTTGTGATTTGTGCTCCTTCTGCATTATTAGAGTCTAAAAACAGAGTTGAACCTGAAGAATTTTCAATCTCTGCTTTATTTGTGTAACCTTTATATATAACAACAGCACTGCTATTGGTTGCTTTTATTTTTACACCATCAACAAGGTCACCCTCATAATATGCGCTACTATCATCAGCATTAATCGCGTAATCAACTCCACCGTCCGCACCTATATGACTGTCAGCGTCTTCATTAAAGGTTAATTTAATATCTTTATCATTGACTGTATCATAATAACTGATATCGTAACTACCTCCATTCTCCGTCGATTTAAATTTATATGGCGACTCTGCTGAGGATAAATATCCATCATCATAAGTATAATGGTAGCTACCAGCTACCTGATCTTTGCTAGTCACTGCACTGGTTGCGACTGCATTACCTTGGGCATCAGTGGCAGAATAAGTATTAGTTGAATGTATAATACCTATCATGATTCCTATTATGGATTTCTTCATTCGTATATCCTAAACGCTCCTGTGGAATAAATTGGCTTCGCCCATCCTGATGGGTAAATAAGGCTATATCGCAATAGCGTATGCATGTCAGAAAGGTTTATGCTGCGGTTTTATGTTAGTTAACAGAGATAATTTTTTGCGGGTGACAATACATCACTTTGTGTGTTGATACTGTCCCTTACGCATTATGAAGAACAGCTCAAAGACAGATGGAAAAATCCGTGCCCTACAGAAACATTCAAATCCAGGCATCAGACTTATTGGTCGTTTGATATTTTATTCATCATGCTCAATCAGGTTATTAAGGCACTTGCTTTGCCTAATGATGATAGTTTCTTAAACTGATTTTTTGGCATTGACTTTGACCGACCAATGGTGATTCCGCGTTCAGCCATTATCTACTACAGATTTCGCAGGCTTAATGAGTAAAAAAGATATCAGAGAAAACACTGAACAATAAATTCAACGGGAAAGTGCAGACATTTGTAGGCTGTTCAGATTTGTTGCATAGGCAGATAAGATAGGTAGAAAACAAGTTAACTGACTACTGTTAATGCGACAGAGCCATTTATCATGTCACCCTACAGGGTCACTAATTTCTCAAGCACGTCTGCCCCCACTTCAATTATCATCGACGTGCATTTTTCATCAATATAGGGTCCTGTTTTTTTTTAGAATTACGGACAGAATAAAAAATTATTTTAATTTGATAATATAAAGAGGCATGTGGCTTAAACATGTGAATGAGATTACGCGAGACTTTTGTAGTATATATGGAAGAATCCAGTTTTATAATTATGACTCCCAATAAAAAAGAACCTTATCTTTATCAAAAGAAGTGCACGATATTTTATATGAATTAAGACAAAATTATTTCATGGTAAATTGTCACCCCCATGATGCGGAGTGGTCGATAATAACACCGTTAGGTCTTTTAGGGTGTCTTCACAAATTTCTTTGAAAAGATATCCCTGACCAAACAGAAGTCTTTTTTTTTCTAGGGTGTGGAATTGTTCATTTTTCTCAACCCCTTCAAAGATAACGTTTAAATCCTTTGATGTGTATTTTTTTGTTAGCTCATAAACTGAGTTTTTATTGGAAAAATCCCTCCAGAAACTGTATTTATCTATTTTTATTGATTTGATGTTTTTGATTAAATTCAGATGGGGATACTCTTCATTAGCATCCAAGTCATCAAGCCAGATTTCATTATTCAAAGAATTCAGAAATTCTATCCCATTGTCAGACAGAAAGAGCATATCATGTACGTCAACCTCAAGGCACAACATTTCAAGCTCATTGAACTTTCTAAGAGTTTCCGGATCAATAAATCCAATCGATTTATAATTTAAATTAATGCTGACGCGTATTTTTTTATTTAAAAAAAAGTGATGATTTTTTTCAATCACATTTAGTTGATAGTTTAGAATTTCATTTAACGTTTCGCCGTTCGCTGTTTTAAAGAAAAGCTCAGTGTTATTCAATTTTTCGCCTTTCTTACCATAAGCTCTGGTGAGGCATTCGACTGCGTATAGTTTACCGTCGGAACTAAGAATAGGCTCAAACGCTATTTTCATTGTGCACCTTTTAAAAAACAGGTATTACTTTATGAAAAGAAGACATCATTCACGGAGCTGATGCCGAGTTTTTTTCAATGCAGAGAGCCTTTGTGAACAGAAGCTTTTCTTCTTGAAATGAGCATGGCAACTTCGTGAAATGCGTATACTCTTATAGAGAGAATAAACTCTCCGAATGTAATTATATTCTTTTTATCTGAAATCACGCTTAAAATCCGAATTTTTCCGTATAATACACCTGAATTCAACAAAAACCTCTATTTGCTCTACTAAGAAAACTGATAAAGGCAATGTTTTTATGAACTGAAGAGAATGATTTTCATTTGCTTTTTATTATGAGCGGTGAAAAATTCAGTGTTTGAAGTGGGTTCTTCTTGGGGTGTTTTTTTAAACAAAATTCAGAAATATTCTCTACATCACTGATCCTATATTTCTTAAGGTAACTTTTTAATCTAGGCAAATAAAAATTATCAAAC
>NZ_NHZE01000067.1:0-74876 GCF_002207995.1 Pantoea sp. VS1 | reverse complement strand
GCATTGGGCCATCAGTCGCAGCAACAACCAGGATCGCGCCGTCCATCTGCGCAGCACCGGTGATCATGTTTTTCACATAGTCGGCGTGGCCTGGGCAGTCAACGTGTGCGTAGTGACGGGCCGGGGTTTCATATTCAACGTGAGAGGTGTTGATGGTGATACCACGAGCCTTCTCTTCTGGCGCGTTATCGATCTGATCGAATGCACGAGCCTGGCCGCCGTAGGTTTTAGCCAGAACGGTGGTGATGGCTGCAGTCAGGGTGGTTTTACCGTGGTCGACGTGACCGATGGTGCCCACGTTTACGTGCAGTTTGTTACGTTGAAATTGCTCTTTCGCCATGGCGATAATCCTTACGTTATGCCTTCATCAGTGATGAAGGCATCAGTTCACAATTTTTAAACCGTAGCCTTATTTGCTACGAGCTTCAATAACGGCCTGAGCGACGTTGTTCGGCGCATCATCGTACTTCAGGAACTCCATGGAGTAAGAAGCACGGCCTTTGGTCAGAGAACGCAACTGAGTCGCGTATCCGAACATTTCAGACAGCGGAACTTCAGCGTGAATCTGAACGCCAGTCGCGTTAGATTCCTGACCTTTCAGCATACCACGACGGCGGCTCAGGTCACCGATAACGTCACCGGTGTTCTCTTCTGGGGTTTCTACTTCAACCTTCATGATTGGCTCAAGCAGAACCGGCTGTGCTTTCTTAAAGCCATCTTTGAAGGCGATAGAAGCGGCCAGTTTAAACGCCAGCTCAGAGGAGTCAACGTCATGGTAAGAACCGAAGTGCAGGCGCACGCCCAGGTCAACTACCGGGTAACCGGCCAGTGGACCAGACTTCAGCTGCTCCTGGATACCTTTATCAACCGCAGGGATGTATTCACCAGGAATCACACCACCTTTGATATCGTTGACAAATTCGTAGCCTTTCGGATTCGAACCCGGCTCCAGTGGGTACATGTCGATAACAACATGACCGTACTGACCACGACCACCAGACTGCTTGGCGTGTTTACCTTCGATATCGGTAACTTTAGAGCGAATCGCTTCGCGGTAAGCAACCTGAGGTTTACCGACGTTCGCTTCAACGTTGAATTCACGCTTCATGCGGTCAACGATGATGTCGAGGTGCAGCTCACCCATACCAGCGATGATGGTCTGGTTAGACTCTTCGTCAGTCCATACGCGGAATGACGGGTCTTCTTTCGCCAGACGACCCAGAGCCAGACCCATTTTTTCCTGGTCAGCTTTGGTTTTCGGCTCAACGGCGATAGAAATTACCGGCTCAGGGAATTCCATACGCTCCAGAATGATCGGGTTAGATGGATCACACAGGGTATCACCGGTGATCACGTCTTTCAGACCGATTGCTGCAGCGATGTCGCCTGCGCGAACTTCGCTGATCTCTTCACGTTTGTTGGCGTGCATCTGAACGATACGACCGAAACGCTCACGTGCAGATTTCACGGAGTTCAGTACGGTATCGCCCGAGTTAACCACACCCGAGTAAACGCGGAAGAAGGTCAGGTTACCTACGAACGGGTCGTTGGCAATTTTGAACGCCAGCGCAGAGAACGGCTCGTCGTCAGTTGCGTGACGCTCAGCCGGGGTATCTTTACCGTCGTCCAGGATACCGTTGATCGCCGGAACGTCAGTTGGTGCTGGCAGATATTCAACGACTGCATCCAGCATCGCCTGAACACCTTTGTTCTTAAATGCAGAACCACAGGTCACGAGGATGATCTCGTTGTTCAGTACGCGCTTACGCAGAGCAGATTTGATCTCTTCTTCAGACAGTTCTTCACCGCTAAAGAATTTCTCCATCAGCTCTTCAGAAGCTTCAGCAGCTGCTTCAATCAGCTTGCCACGCCACTCTTCAGCCAGTTCCTGCAACTCAGCACGGATATCTTCGTAAACGAAGGTAGTACCCTGATCGGCGTCGTTCCAGTTGATCTCTTTCATCTTGATCAGGTCAACAACACCGGTGAAGTTCTCTTCTGCGCCGATAGCCAGCTGCAGTGGAACCGGAGTCGCGCCCAGACGTGATTCGATCTGACCAACAACTTTCAGGAAGTTCGCACCCATACGGTCCATTTTGTTAACGAACGCGATACGTGGAACTTTATATTTGTTTGCCTGACGCCATACGGTTTCAGACTGCGGCTGCACGCCACCTACTGCACAGTAAACCATTACTGCGCCGTCGAGCACACGCATAGAACGTTCTACTTCGATGGTGAAGTCAACGTGTCCCGGGGTGTCGATGATGTTGATGCGGTGCGGCTCAAACTGCTTCGCCATACCTGACCAGAACGCAGTGGTCGCTGCAGAGGTGATGGTAATACCACGCTCCTGCTCCTGCGCCATCCAGTCCATGGTTGCAGCGCCATCGTGCACTTCACCGATTTTGTGGTTAACACCGGTGTAGAACAGGATACGCTCGGTGGTAGTGGTTTTACCGGCGTCAATGTGTGCGCTGATACCGATGTTACGGTAGCGCGCAATGGGTGTTGTACGAGCCATTTGATTCCTCTGATTCTCGGACGTTCAATGTAAGTCGACCCCAGCGGGTTGGCTGAATGAGCGCCCGCTGGTTTAACAACAACTACGTGGCGATTACCAGCGGTAGTGTGCGAACGCCTTGTTGGCTTCAGCCATACGGTGAACGTCTTCACGTTTCTTCACTGCAGTACCTTTGTTTTCTGCAGCGTCAGAAAGTTCGTTCGCCAGGCGGAGAGCCATCGATTTATCACCGCGTTTACGAGCAGCTTCTACGATCCAACGCATTGCCAGGGCATTACGACGAACCGGACGGACTTCAACTGGAACCTGGTAGGTTGAACCACCAACGCGACGTGACTTAACTTCGACAGTCGGACGTACGTTTTCGAGTGCAACTTCGAAAGCTTCCAGACCATCTTTACCAGCACGTTGAGCCAGGGTATCAAGTGCGGTATAGACGATTGATTCAGCAGTAGATTTTTTACCATCTACCATCAGGATATTTACAAATTTAGCCAGCAGCTCTGATCCGAACTTAGGATCCGGCAGAATTTTACGCTGACCAATGACGCGACGACGTGGCATGGAAATACTCCGTTGTTAATTCAGGATTGTCCAAAACTCTACGAGTTTATTTTGACATTAAAGTTAAAACGTTTGGCCTTACTTAACGGAGAACCATTAAGCCTTTGGCTTCTTCACGCCGTACTTGGAGCGAGCCTGCTTACGGTCTTTAACACCTGAGCAGTCCAGCGCGCCACGAACGGTGTGGTAACGCACACCTGGCAGGTCTTTTACACGACCGCCACGGATTAGGATCACGGAGTGCTCCTGCAGGTTATGACCTTCACCGCCGATGTAGGAGGTGACTTCAAAACCGTTAGTCAAACGCACACGGCAGACTTTACGCAGTGCGGAGTTTGGTTTTTTCGGGGTAGTGGTGTAAACACGAGTACAAACACCACGTTTTTGCGGGCAAGCTTCCAGCGCCGGCACGTTGCTTTTAGCAACCTGACGAACGCGTGGTTTGCGAACCAGCTGGTTAACTGTTGCCATTAAATAGCTCCTGGATTTAGCTTTTGCTTCGTAAACACGTAATAAATCGCCTCGTATTACTACGAGGAGGCAGAATTTTAGGGCTGTGCCCATAGGGTGTCAAGAAATAACCAGGTTTTACCCTTCACCAGGCCACTTGTTGTGGATGCTTCGTCGTCAGCGTAACGAAACCAGTATAGTTCAGGCGCGACACATTGGTCGAAATTTGCGCAGTCAGCCCGCGCGCCATCACGTCTTCTTCTAATACCCACAGCGTGGCAGGCGACGCCAGCAGCTGCTGCAGCTTCTGACTGCCTGCCAGCGCGGCCGTCACGCCATCCTGTAACAGCAACACGTCATCGCCCTCCTGCAACAGCAGCAGCAGGCTATCGAAATCGCATTGCCAGGGAGAGTGCAGCAGGGTGTAGAGCATGGTCAGTTCTCAGAAACGGAGGATACGGTCATAAGTTGCCAGCGTCTGGCGTAGCGCGGCAGGTTCCAGCAGCTGCGCATCCAGCACGCGCGCTGCCGTGAGACTCTGGCCACGTGCCAACAGTGACGCCTGACAGATATAGCAGCGATCGATGTCGTATAGCGCCAGCACGCCAAAGGTCGCAATATAGTCACGCGCCAGAATCTGCGCCGGCTGCTGATCGCGGTTGAGCTGCAGCACGCCGTCGCCAATAAAGAACAGGCCGATATCCTCGCTCAGCGCGCCGGTCGCCAGCACGGCATCCAGCCCTTCCCGGCCAGCACTGCTGCCGTGCGGAGCCTGCGTAAACAGAAACGCCACGCGGTTCATCAGAACTGCACCAGGCGATCGCAGCTCAGCGCGGCTTCCGCCAGCGCGCCCAAGCCGCTAAGGGTAAATCCGGGCTGCAGATTGCTGCCCGCCAGCTGCAGGCGTGCCGCCTCCTGCACATCGGTCACGCCGCGCCGCAACGCGGCTGCCACACAGATATTCAGCGCCGCGCCACTGTCGTCGCGCAGCTGCTGCCAGGCGCGCACCATGTCCACTTCATCGCTGGCCGGCGCGCTGAGCTGGTTAGCATTCAGCACGCCTTCGCGGTAAAAGAACACGCTTTCCAGCTGATGTCCCTGTGCCAGCAGCGCACGGGCAAACAGTAGCGCGCTACTGGCGTGCTGTGTGCCATAAGCCGGCCCGGTCACCAGCAGCGTGTAGCGCATTAGCGATCCTGCCCCTGCAGATCGCCACTCTTAAACTGGCGGATATACAGATACACGGTGTGCTTAGAAATATTGAGGCGATCGGCCACCTGGTTAATGGCGTCCTTGATATCGAAAATGCCCTTCTCGTACAGATTGAGGACGATCTGGCGATTCTTGGCGTTATTCGACACGTTGCGGTCGGCGCTCACCTCTTCAATAGTGAACTCCAGCGTCTGGGTGACCAGATCCTCTACCGAGCTGGCAAAGTTGACGTTGGAATCCACCTGCTGCGTCTCCGGCGGCATGAAAGTCGACATAATCTGCGAAAACGGTACGTCCAGGTTCATATTGATGCACAGCAGGCCAATCACCCGCTGCTGCCGGTTACGAATCGCAATGGTTACCGACTTCATCAGCACGCCACTTTTGGCCCGCGTGAAGTAGGCGCGCGACACATTGCTCTCCGCGCCGTGCATATCATGCAGCATGCGCAGCGCCAGATCGGTAATCGGGGAACCCACTTTGCGGCCGGTATGTTCGCCGTTGGCGATACGCACGGCGGAGCATTTAAGATCTTCCAGAGAGTGCAGCACGATTTCGCAGTGCGAGCCAATCAGCATCGCCAGACCGTCGACCACCGCTTCGTAGGATTTAAGAATATCGTAGTCTGCTTGTTCGAACGGACGCTGCTCCAGTAAATCGAAGTCAGTCAGTTCGCCGGGATTGAATGGATTAGACATCGAAGACATTACCCTAAATGGCTGGAGCCTGTCTCGACAGCATTGGGGCAGACTCATCTTATGATCATTGTGCAGGCGCTAGTCTGGCAAATGTCGCCGTTTTTAGCCAGAGCTTTACTCATCGCGCCGCAAATTCAGGATGAGCGAAAACAAAACCGCCGCCCGAAGGCGGCGGTGCAGGTCAGCTTACTGCGCTTTCTTGTCAGCGGCGGCCGGAGCCTGCGCTTTCTCATCGGCTTTCGGCGCCGGCTTGATGTCGAGCAGCTCAACATCGAACACCAGCGTTGAGTTGGCCGGAATACCCGGTACGCCGTTTTTGCCGTAAGCCAGGTTCGGTGGGATCACCAGCTTGATCTTACCGCCTTTCTTCACGTGCTTCAGACCTTCGGTCCAGCCCGGGATTACGCCGTCCAGACGGAACGACAGCGGCTCGCCGCGCGTGTAAGAGTTGTCGAACTCGGTGCCGTCAATCAGCGTACCTTTGTAGTTAACCACTACGGTATCGCTGTCTTTCGGGGTCTCACCGCTGCCCTCTTTCTCTACCTGATACAGCAGGCCAGATTCGGTTTTCTTCACGCCCTTCTCTTTGGCGAACTTGTCCGCGTAAGCGGTGCCTTTGTCGGCATTCTCTTTCGCGTCTTTTTCCATCTTCGCCTGAGCGGCCCCTTTCACGCGGCCTTCAAACGCCTGCAGCGTCTGCTCAATCTCTTCGTCAGACAGCTTGCTCTTGCCGCCAAACGCATCCTGAACACCGGCAATCAGCTGGTCTTTGTCCAGTTTGATACCCAGTTTCTCCTGCTCCTTCAGAGAGTTGTCCATGTAGCGACCCAGGGAGGCGCCCAGCGCATAGGCTGACTGCTGGTCTTCGTTTTTGAAGGCAGCATTTTTCGGCGCCTGTGGCGCAGCCTGCGCTGCGTCAGCCGGTGCCGCAGTGGTTTCTGCTGCCATTGCCAGCGGTGCATTCAGCGCGACGGCCATGGTGGTAGCTAACAATGTGACTTTAAACAGTGATTTCATCCTTTCTCCAAAACCGAAGCTTCAAAACCTCGGGAATCATTGCGGACAGTGGCCCACACTATAACTTTACGTGGCAGTGGCGAACACTCCCACAGTGTAATTACCCGGTCAACCTCCGACCTTTTTTGCTTCAGGAAGTTTCATCAGAGATATAGGCGCAACGCGGGAATTCAATGCATACGCCAGACCGAAGGTGAAATATCAGGTGATTCTGACACGAAAGACCGTAGAATCACGCCCGACAAGATCAACGCGCAGCACCGTGACAGGAGGAGTGATGATGCAACAACCAGAATGGGATCAACGCCTTGAGGCGCTGGAGAGCAAGCTGGCTTTCCAGGAACATACCATTGAGCAGCTCAATCAGACGGTGGTTCAGCACGAGCTGGAAATGAGTAAACTGCGTGAGCAGGTGCGTCTGCTGGTGGATAAAGTGAAGGCCGCCGCCCCGTCCATGGTCGCTTCGCAAGCGGAAGAGACCCCGCCGCCGCACTATTAATATCGCGCGCTTTGCTGCCCAATAAAAAGGCCACCCGCAGGTGGCCTTTTTACGCTTAGTGGTTGCAGCCGCAACCACCGTGGCCGCCGCAGCCGCCGTGACCGTGCTCATGATCGTGACCATGGTCGTGGTCATGATCGTGATGATGGCCGTCAGCGCCATGAACGTGGCCGTGAGCGATCTCTTCTTCCGTGGCTTCACGGATAGCAACCACTTCCACATTGAAGTTCAGGTTCTGACCCGCCAGCATGTGGTTACCGTCAACCACCACGTGCTCATCTTCCACTTCGGTGATCTCGACCGGCACCGGGCCCTGGTCGGTTTCTGCCAGGAAGCGCATGCCAACCTGCAGCTCGTCAACGCCCATGAACACGTCTTTCGGTACACGCTGCACCAGGTTGTCATCGTACTGGCCGTACGCGTCGTTTGCCGGGATATGCACGTCAAACTTGTCGCCGACCGCGTGATTTTCCAGCGCTTTTTCCAGACCAGAAATCAGGGAACCATGACCGTGCAGATAATCCAACGGCGCACTCACCGGTGACTCGTCAACCAACACACCGTCTTCGGTACGAACCTGATACGCCAGGCTCACCACCAGGTCTTTTGCTACTTTCATGATATCTCCTAACCGTTGAGAACAAAGAATCCCGTCTCATTGGTCTATTCTCGCGTGCAATAACCAACCAGAAAGGTTCAGTACTGAGGATGCCAACAGTGCTGTTGGACCATACTGCTCAGCGTTAATGGCGCCGATTGTAGCGGAATTCAATACCGCTGTAAGGCTAAGCTTAAAAAAAGCTGCGCCATCGCGCTACTCCGGATGAAAAATGCCAATCACTTGCTCAGTGCTGCGAACCTGATCGCGCGCCTGCTTGTCCGCCTCACGCATCTGATGGCCGCACTTCACGCACTCCACCACATCGACATTGTTTTCACGCCACATCGCCAGCGTGTCTTTCTCCTGACAGTGCGGACAAACCGCACCGGCAATAAAACGTTTACGCATAGTCTTTCCTGCCCGTTATCAGAACGGATATGTTAAGTGTAGCCTTACTCATCATCCCAGCCGTCAAACTGCCGTTTTTCATGCTGCATTTCACGCTGGAAAATGTCCTCCAGCTCGCGTCGCGCCTCACGCACGCGTGAAACCTGCACGCTGTCGTCGTGGCTCGGCACCAGTTCACGCAGCATGCGCATATCCAGCCGGCGGAAGTGCTGCTGCGCGCGCTGCGCCTGATGCGGATGCATGCCCAGCGATATCAGCGCTTTGCGGCCTAACTCCAGCGCGCTGGAGAAGGTTTCACGCGAGAACAGCGTGACGCCCGCCTGCAGCAGCTCATGCGCCTCGACACGACCGCGCGCCCGCGCCAGGATCTCCAGCTGCGGGAAGTGTTGCTGGCACAAGTGCACGATGGTCATCGAATCTTCCGGATCGTTACAGGTGATGACGATCGACTGCGCATTCTCCGCCCCGGCGGCACGCAGCAGCTCAAGCTCGGTGGCATCGCCATAGTAAACCTTGTAGCCATATTTGCGCATCAGGCTGACCGCCGAGATATCGCGCTCCAGCACGGTGATGCGCTTGTTGTTGGCCATCAGCAAACGCCCGACCACCTGACCAAAACGGCCAAAGCCCACCACTATCACCTGGGGCTGATCGTCCTCGACAAACGGCTTTTCGCCGTCCTCTTCCGGTTCGTTGAAGCGGCGCGCCAGAATCTTATCCACGCCCTGCATCAGCAGCGGCGTGGTCATCATCGACAGCGTCACCGTGACCAGCAGCAGCGGCAGCTGATCGCCGCTGAACAGTTTTGCCGACGACGCCGCCGAAAACAGCACGAAGGCGAATTCACCGCCCTGACTCAGCACGCCGGCAAACTGCAGACGCTCCGAACTGCGCAGACCATAAATGCGCGCCAGCACATAGAGCACCAGCGTTTTCACCGCCACCAGCAGCACCACGCCGATCAGAATTTCGAAGATATGGGTATAAAGCACGCCGAGGTTGAGCGCCATGCCCACCGAAATAAAGAACAGCCCGAGCAGCAACCCTTTAAACGGCTCAATGGCGACTTCCAGTTCGTGGCGATACTCACTCTCTGCCAGCAGAATACCGGCGATGAACGTCCCCAGCGCCATCGACAGGCCCAGCGCATCCATAAACAGCGCCGAACCGAGCACCAGCAGCAGCGAGGCGGCGGTAAACACTTCCCGCACGCCGGACGCGGCGATGAACCGGAAAATCGGCCGCAGCAGATAGCGTCCGCCCACCAGCATACCGGCGAATGCCAGCACCTTCATGCCCACCTTAAGCCAGTCGACATGGCCACTGTCGCTGCCAGCCAGCAGCGGTACCAGCGCCAGCGCCGGAATCACCGCCAGGTCCTGGAACAGCAGCACCGAGAAGCCCAGCTGGCCCGCTTCGCTGCGGTTCATGCCTTTGTCGCGCATCAGCTGCAGCGCCATGGCGGTCGAGGACATCGCCAGGCCAATACCGCCAATCACCGCGGCCTGCCAGCTGAAGTCGGTCAGCCACAGCAGCACGCCGAGGATCGCTGCCGAAACCAGCACCTGCGCGGCACCGACGCCAAAAATAGAGCGCCGCAGCGCCCACAGCTTGGCCGGGTTCAGCTCCAGCCCGATGATGAACATCAGGAACACCACGCCAAGCTCCGAGAAGTGCAGAATCTCGTCCACATCGCTGATGAAGCCCAGCCCCCACGGGCCGATGGCGATACCGGCCAGCAGGTAGCCCAGCACCGCACCAATGCCGAGCCGGGCGGCAATCGGCACCACCAGCACCGCCGCCACCAGATAAATCACGCCGGCGGTGAGTAACGTTTCGCCTTGCATCACACTCCTCCGTTCGGCAGCGGTGACGCCAGCCAGTCGCCATAGGCGCGCGCAAAATTGCGCAGCACCTCGGGTGTCTGACGACGCGCCCAGTAAATTACCATCGGCGTCAGCCAGTGCATGCGACACATCTGCGCCGTCAGCTCAAACGGTCGCATAATGTCGCTCATCGGGTAGCGATTGAGGCCGCTGGGGTGATACGCCGTCTCCGGCTCACCGGTGGTTACCACGCTGCGCCAGTATTTACCTTCCAGCGCATTACCGTCCTGACCGCTGGCAAAGCCGCGCGACAGCACGCGATCCAGCCACTCTTTCAGCAGTGCCGGACAGCTATAGGTATAAAGTGGATGCTGAAACACCACGATTTGATGGTCGCGCAGCAGTTGCTGCTCGTAATGAATATCAATAAAGAAATCCGGATAGTGGGCGTATAAATCGTGCACCGTGACGTGGTCCAGTTCCATAGCCGACTGCAGCAAAACCCGATTAGCAATCGAATCCTGTGATTCCGGATGGGCGTAAAGCAGCAATATTTTGGGCGGCTGCGACATCGTTCCCCTCCAAAGCGTCGTCACCGCGGCGGAATTCCGCTACCATGCTCGACGCAACAAACATTATCGAATTATGTTGCCGATAAATTAACATATTCTGACGATACGGCGCTTATGATTGTCTTTTCCGCATTACAAATCCGTCGCGGCACCAATGTGCTGCTGGATAACGCAACGGCCACCATTAACCCGGGGCAAAAAGTCGGCCTGGTGGGTAAAAACGGCTGCGGTAAATCCACGCTGCTGTCACTGCTGAAGGGTGAAATCAGCAGCGATGCCGGCAACGTCACCTTTCCCGGCAACTGGGCGCTGGCGTGGGTGAATCAGGAAACCCCGGCGCTGAGTAAAGCCGCGCTGGAATATGTTATCGACGGCGACCGCGAATATCGTCAGCTCGAATCCGAATTAGCGGCAGCCAATGCGCGCGACGATGGCAACGCCATTGCGCTGCTGCACGGCAAGCTGGACGCTATTCAGGCGTGGAGCATACACGCACGCGCCGCCAGTCTGCTGCACGGATTGGGCTTCAGCCAGGAACAATTAATGCGGCCGGTGAGCGATTTCTCCGGCGGCTGGCGCATGCGTCTCAACCTTGCTCAGGCGCTGGTATGCCGTTCCGACCTGCTGCTGCTCGATGAACCGACCAACCACCTCGATCTCGACGCGGTGATCTGGCTGGAGCGCTGGCTGAAGAGCTATACCGGCACGCTGATCCTGATCTCGCATGACCGCGACTTCCTCGACCCAGTGGTGGACAAAATCATCCATATCGAACAGCAGACGATGTTCGAATACACCGGCAACTACAGCTCGTTCGAGCGTCAGCGCGTAGCCAAACTGGCGCAGCAGCAGGCGCTGTACCAGAGCCAGCAGGAAAAAGTCACGCACCTGCAAAAGTACATCGATCGCTTCCGCGCGCAGGCCACCAAAGCCAAACAGGCGCAGAGCCGCATCAAGATGCTGGAGCGTATGGAGCTGATTGCCCCGGCGCACGTCGATAACCCGTTCAGCTTCAGCTTCCGCGCGCCAGAAAGCCTGCCTAACCCGATCCTGAAAATGGAGCAGGTTTCGGCGGGGTACGGTGAGCGGGTGATTCTGGATGCCATCAAACTCAACCTGGTGCCGGGTTCGCGCATCGGCCTGCTGGGGCGTAACGGCGCCGGTAAATCCACGCTGATCAAACTGCTGGCGGGCGAGCTGGAGCCGCTGGCGGGCAAGGTGGGTCTGGCGAAAGGGATCAAGCTGGGTTACTTCGCGCAGCATCAGCTTGAGTATCTGCGCGCCGATGAGTCGCCGCTGCAGCATCTGGCGCGCATCGCCCCGAAAACGCTGGAGCAGCAGCTGCGTGACTACCTGGGCGGCTTTGGTTTCCAGGGCGATAAAGTCAGCGAAGCCACCGAGCGTTTCTCCGGCGGCGAGAAAGCGCGGCTGGTGCTGGCGCTGATCGTCTGGCAGCGGCCGAATCTGCTGCTGCTCGACGAACCAACCAACCACCTCGATTTGGATATGCGCCAGGCGCTGACCGAAGCGCTGATCGACTTTGAAGGCGCACTGGTGGTGGTGTCGCACGATCGTCACCTTCTGCGTTCGACCACCGACGATCTTTACCTGGTGCACGACCGCAAAGTGGATGTGTTCGAGGGCGATCTGGACGATTATCAGCAGTGGCTGAGCGACCTGCAGAAGCAGGAAACGCAGCAGGATGCCGCGCCGAAGCAGGACAACGCCAACAGCGCGCAGTCCCGCAAAGATCAGAAGCGCCGCGACGCCGAGCTGCGCGCGCAGACGCAGCCGCTGCGCAAAGAGATCGAAAAGCTGGAGAAGCAGATGGCCAAATGGCAGACGCAGCTCAGCGAAGCCGAAGCACAGCTGGCCGACAGCGCCATTTACGAGCAAAACCGTAAGGCCGATTTAACCGCCGCCCTGCAGCGCCAGGCGGAGAGCAAATCGGCGCTGGAAGAGGTCGAAATGGCGTGGCTGGAGGCGCAGGAGCAGCTGGAGCAGATGCTCGCGGGGTAAAGGTGCGCGATGATGCCCTCACCCTGACCCTCTCCCACAGGAGAGGGAACAAACCTTACTCCGCCTTACCTGCTACGCACGGTCGGCCCCCTCTCCCGCTGGCGGGAGAGGGTTGGGGTGAGGGCAATCCACGCTCCGAAATCACACCGGCACATCCCCTAACACCGTCGCGCGATGCATCACGCGTCGCGCCGGATAATAATCCGCGTTGGCATAATGCTGCGTCACGCGGTTATCCCAGATTGCCACGTCGTTCGGCTGCCAGCGCCAGCGCACCTGAAACTCCGGTTTGGTGGCGTGCGCAAACAGATAGCCCAGCAGCGCCTCGCTCTCCTTCTCGCTTACGCCCAGCAGCCTGGTGGTAAAACCTTCATTAACAAACAGCGCTTTGCGTCCGCTCACCGGATGAGTGCGGATCACCGGATGCTGCACCGGCGGATGCTTCGCCACGGCCTGCTGCCAGCGCTGATGCTCCTCTTCCGTCTTACGGTACTTATACTCCTGGAACGATTTCTTAAAGTCGTGCTCCGCCTGCAGGCCACTCAGCAGCTGTTTGAATGGCTCTGACAGCGCCTCGTAAGCGGCAATTCCGCTGGTCCACAGCGTATCGCCACCGCTCTCCGGCAGCAGCTTTGAGGCCAGAATGGCGATCGCCGGCGGCGTCTGAATAAAGGTGACGTCGGTATGCCAGTTATCGTTGTCCGGCGGATTATCCTGATGCGTATCCAGCACGATAATCTCCTCCACGCCTTCGGCATGCGGATAAACCGGATGAATGTGCAGATCGCCGAAGCGGATCGCCAGCGCGCGCTGCTGCTCCGGCGTAATGCGCTGATCGCGCAGAAACAGCACCTGGTGACGCAACAGACCATGGTAAAGCTGCTCAAACTGCGCGTCACTCAGCGGACGGCTGAGATCAACATCGCTGACCTGCGCCCCGATATACGGACCCAGCGCGGTAAAATTCACTCGTTCGTTCATTGCTGTTCTCCATTCCAGGGCGTCAGTCGGCGCTGTAGCGCACGTAAACCCAGTTCTAAACTAAAGGCAATCAGGGCGATCACCGCGATGCCCGCCAGTACCACATCGGTGGCGAGAAACTCCCCAGCCGACTGCACCATAAAGCCCAGTCCGCGCGTCGCGGCAATCAGTTCAGCCGCCACCAGCGTAGACCAGCCCACGCCAAGACCGATGCGCAGGCCGGTGAGAATCTCCGGCAACGCTCCGGGCAGAATGACAAAACGCAGCAGCTGCCCGCGCGTCGCCCCCAGCGCCTGAGCCGCACGGATCCGCACCTGCTGCGTATTCTTGACGCCGGCCAGAGTGGACAAAGTCACCGGCGCGAAAATTGCCAGATAAATCAGTAAAATCTTTGAGGTTTCGCCAATGCCAAACCAAATCACCATCAGCGGCAAGTAGGCCAGCGGCGGTACCGGTCGATAGAGTTCAATCAGCGGATCGAGCAGCCCGCGCACCGCCGGGCTAAGCCCCATGGCAATGCCCACCGGAATGCCGATCAGTGCGGCAAAGAATAGCGCCACCAGCATGCGCGTCAGGCTGGCACCAAGATGCTGCCATAGCGTGGCATCCATAAAGCCCTGCGGACCAGCAATAACCAGCAGCTTATGCAGCACCTGCTGCGGCGGCGGCAAAAACAAGGGCGCAATCAGCCCCAGCGCGGTCACGCCCCACCACAGCAGCAGCAGCACGGCTACGCTCAGCAGGCTCAGCGACAGCTGGCGGGAAAAGGGCCAGCGCAGGCGACGAACGCGGGACGTCCGGCGCTTGTCATCAATAACGGCACTCATACAAACGCCTCCCGCTGCGCGAACACCTGGTTCAGGACATACTCACGTCGTTCGATAAATGCCGGATCGGATTTGATGCTGCGGCACGGCTCGCCTGCGGCGAAGCGCTGGCCAAAGTCGAGCTTCAGGCGTTCCACTACGCGACCCGGCCCCGGCGACAGCAGCACCAGTTCGCTGGCGAGAAATACTGCTTCTTCGATGTCATGGGTGATCAGCAGAATCTGCTTGCCGGTATCGCGCCATAACGTCAGCAGCAGCGTCTGCATCTGCTCGCGCGTGAAGGCATCCAGCGCACCGAACGGCTCATCTAACAGCAGCAGCTGCGGATCAGCGGCCAGCGCACGGGCAATCCCCACGCGCTGACGCTGACCCCCAGAGAGCTGCCAGATAAAACGCTTTTCTGCGCCCTCGAGCCCGACCTTACGGATCAGACGGCGGGCGATCGCGTGCCGTTCAGCTTTTGCCATGCCCGCCAGCTGCAGGCCAAACGCCACGTTATCGATGACGTTACGCCACGGCAGTAGCCCTTCGTTCTGAAAGACCACGCCGCGCTCTGCGCCCGGTCCGCGTACCGGCTTGCCATCCAGCGTGATACTGCCGGACTCCAGCGGCAGAAAACCGGCGATCAGGTTCAGCAGCGTGGTTTTGCCACAGCCGGACGGCCCCAGCACCACCAGCAATTCGCGGCTGGCCAGCTGCAGATTGATATCCTGCAGCGCCGGTTGCCCGGCGTAACGTGCGTTGAGATGGGTGATGCTGAGCATAAGGCCTCCGTTATTTGGCTAAGGGGGCAACAAAGCGCGTGGTGACAAAGCTGCTGTAGTCACTGGCGGCATCCGGCACTTTGCCCTGCTCTTTCAGAAACTGTGCGGTATCGACAATCGCCTTGTTGACCGGTTTGCCCAGCTGTTCCACCTGCTGCTGTGCCGTCAGGTAGGTATTGCCTTTCACCAGTCCGGGGACGTCACTTTCCGGCACGCCGCTCAGGCGCGACAGCTTGCTGAGGTTATCCGGCTGCTGCAGCCACTGTTCCGGGTTGGCGATATAGGCCTGCTGCGCGGCAATCGCGCTACGGGCGAAAGCGGTGACCACTTCAGGATGCTGCCGGGCAAAATCCTTGCGCACCACCCAGACGTCGAGCGTCGGTGAGCCCCACTGCCCGACCTGCGACGAGTCGGTCAGCACCTTGCCGTCTTTCTCCAGTTCATTGACGGCGGGCGCCCAGACGTAAGCGCCGTCAATATCACCGCGCTGCCAGGCAGCAATGATCGCTGGCGGCTGCAGATTGACCAGTTGCACCTGGGTGGGTTTGATGCCCCAGTGTTTCAGCGCGGCCAGCAGGCTGTAATGGGTGGTGGAGATGAAGGGAACGGCAATGCGTTTGCCGATCAAATCTTTGGGCGAGCTGATGCCTTTTTTCACCACCAGCGCTTCAGAATTGCCCAGCTGTGAAGCCAGCAGGAAAGCTTCAATCGGCAGCTGCTGCGTGGCGGCCACCGCCAGCGGGCTGGAACCGATGTTGCCAATTTGCACATCGCCCGAGGCTAACGCACGCAGGACGCTGGCGCCGCTGTCGAATTTGCGCCAGTCAACCGTGGCACCGCTCTCTTTGGCAAAGGTATTGTCAGCCTGCGCCACTTTGGCCGGTTCCGCCGACGTCTGATAAGCCACGGTCACATTGACCGCCTGCGCCTGGAAAGTCATCAGCGCTAACGCGGCTGCTACCGCGCTTATTGTTTTGGTTACTGCCATCATCATGCACCCCAATGTTGAGTCGTGACGGCAGTGTCGCCAGCAGCAATGATTTCATAAAGGAATTAAAAATTATCCCTAATAAAAATCGGTTCTTAGATCAACATCGGGTAACGCTATGCAAAAAGTGCAAATACAAAACCGCTGGTGCGGAACAAATATGTCAGGCGCTCACATGCCGACTGTGGTATTGATCTCGTCTTGATTTTTTCCCCTTTTACAGCGGTACTGGCCTCCATGTCGATTGAGAAAGTTGCGCGCCTCGCGGGCGTGTCGAAAGCCACGGTTTCACGGGTGTTAAACCAGCATCCTGGCGTCCGGCCAGATACGCGTAAACGGGTGCTGGCCGCAATTAATGTGTGCGAATACCAGCCCAACCTGCTGGCGCGCCAGCTGCGTACCGCGCAAAGCAACATGTTGCTGGTGCTGATTTCCGATATCACCAATCCGTTCTGTTCACGGGTGGTGCAGGGCATTGAGGCGGAGGCCGAAGCGCACGGCTATCACATCCTGTTATGTAATTCCGCGTCACAGCTGCGGCGCGAAACCGCCTATCTGGCGCTGCTGGCCGGCAAAGTGGTGGATGGGGTGATCACCATGGACGCCGCGGCCTGCCTGCAGGGACTGAAAGAGTTAATTGGTGATGCGCCGTGGGTGCAGTGTGCGGAATACGATCCCTCGGTGAACGCCTCCAGCGTCACCATTGATAACCGTCAGGCAGCCTATGACACGGTGCATTATCTGGCCGGCAAAGGGCGTCAGCGCATTGCGCTGGTCAACTGTGATATGCGTTATCTCTATTCGCACCAGCGCGAAAGCGGCTATCGCGACGCCATCACGCAGCTGGGGCTTAACTGGCACGGCGTCGCTTACGCCAGCGACATCTCCTGCGAAGCGGGCAGCGCGGCGCTGCGCGAACTGCTAACACAGCCAGAGCGGCCGGATGCGGTGTTTGCGGTATCAGACGTGCTGGCGGTTGGCGTGATTCACGCTGCTCTGGAGGCCGGACTGCGCGTGCCAGAGGATCTGGCGGTAGTGGGTTTTGACGGCATTCCGTTCACCAGCAGCATCAACCCGCCGCTGACCACCATTGCCCAGCCGATGAACCAGATGGGTGCCCGCAGCGTGCAGCTGCTGCTGGCGCGCATCCGTCAGCGCCAGGCGGCAGTGGTGCATGAAGTGCTGCCATGGACGCGTATTGAGCGCGCCTCCAGCTGACTCAGTGCCAGATCAACAGCACGCAGGCTGCGGTCAGCGCACCCATGGCGAGGTTGAAGATTTTCCAAGCGCGCGGGCTGCGCAGTAACCGGCCAATCAGCGAGCCGAAACCCATCCAGATCACGCCGGAAACCACGTTCACCAGCGCCATACCGAGGCTGATAGCCACCACGGAATGCAGATAGGCGCTGCCGGCAAGGCTAAAGCTGGCGACCGCACCCAGCGCCATCAGCCAGGCTTTCGGGTTGATCAGTTGCAGTAACCCGCCCTGCCAGAAAGGCATCTGCTTCACGCTGGCATCGTCGGTCTCCAGCGTTTCGTATTCGGCGGTGGCAATTTTCCACGCCAGCCACAGCAGATAGAGGCTACCGGCCACTTTCAGTACCAGATGCAGTGAGGGATAGAGCAGAATCAGGCTGCCGATGCCAAACGCCACCATCAGCAACATCACCTGCATGCCAATCATGATACCAATCAGCAGTGGAAAGGTGCGCAGGAAGCCAAAATTAGCACCTGAGGCGGTAAGTAACATATTATTGGGCCCTGGCGTGATGGCCGCGACCCAGAGAAAGCCCAGCATTGATAAAAAAAGACTCAGTTCCATGTATATTCGGGTGCTCCTCACCCAGAAAAGCGAACAACCCATCGAAGCTATCAGCGAGTTATGCATCAGACAAGTACTATCCCAGGCTATTTTGATCGCCCGAGCGGCGAGCGCTTTACCCCGCTGCGCGGCTTCGGCAATGCGCATCTGCAAACGCTGCTGCCGCGCCTGCTGCGCCGGCGCGTCACGCTGCGCCCGCACTGGCAGCGCCTCGATCTGCCGGACGGCGACTTCGTCGATCTGGCGTGGAGCGAAGATCCGGCACAGGCACGTCACAAGCCGCGCATGGTGCTGTTCCACGGGCTGGAAGGCAGTTTCCGCAGCCCGTATGCCCATGGGCTAATGCAGGCGTGTCAGGCGCGCGGCTGGCTGGCGGTGATCATGCACTTCCGCGGCTGCAGCGGCGAGCCTAACCGTCTGCAGCGCATCTATCACTCCGGTGAAACTGAAGATGCCACCTATTTTCTGCACTGGCTGCAGCGCGAATGGGGCACGGTGCCGACGGCGGCGGTCGGCGTTTCGCTTGGCGGCAATATGCTGGCCTGTCTGCTGGGGCTGCAGGGTACGTCGGCCCCGCTGGATGCCGCGGTCGCCATCTCCGCGCCGCTGGCGCTGGAGCCATGCAGCCAGAAGCTGGACGTGGGTTTTTCACGCTTTTATCAGCACTACCTGCTGACCCAGCTGAAGAAAAACGCCACGCGTAAACTGCGCGCCTGGCCGGGCACGCTGCCGGTCGATCTGACGCAGCTGCGCGCCTTCCGCCGGCTGCGTGAATTTGATGATGCGATTACCGCCCGCGCCCACGGGTTTATTGATGCGCGCGACTATTATCAGCGCGCCAGCGCCATGCCATTGCTGACCGGCGTGCGCAAGCCGCTGCTGATCATCCATGCCAAAGACGATCCCTTCATGACCGATGCGGTGATCCCGCAGCCGCAGCAGTTGTCTGCCACAATTGAGTATCAGCTGACGCAGCAAGGCGGTCACGTCGGCTTCGTGGGCGGCAGCCTGCTGCGACCCAAAATGTGGCTGGAGCAGCGCGTGCCGGACTGGCTCTCAACTTATCTGGATATGTAATTGTGATTATTCCCTGGCAAGAACTCGACCCGACAACGCTGGAAAACCTGATAGAAAGTTTTGTGCTGCGTGAAGGCACCGATTACGGCGAGCAGGAGCGCAGCCTGACGCAGAAAGTGGCCGACGTGCGCCGCCAGCTTGAGCAGGGCGAAGTGGTACTGGTGTGGTCAGAATTGCATGAATCGGTCAATATTATGCCGCGGCGTGAATTTCGCGGCTAATGCGTCAGGCGGCAATTCGTGGTAACAATGCTCATCGCCGGACTTCACAGGGAGCGCTGTTATGTCAGCCAGGCATCCAGTCATAGCCGTTACCGGTTCCAGCGGCGCCGGAACCACCACCACCAGTCTCGCCTTCCGTAAAATTTTCCAGCAGCTGGATCTGCACGCGGCGGAAGTAGAAGGCGACAGTTTCCATCGCTATACCCGTCCGGAAATGGACATGGCGATTCGTAAGGCGCGCGACCTCGGGCGTCACATCAGCTACTTTGGCCCGGAAGCCAACGACTTCGGCCTGCTGGAGCAGACTTTCCGCGACTATGGTCAGAGCGGACTCGGCCAGTCGCGCAAATATCTGCACACCTACGATGAAGCGGTGCCGTGGAATCAGGTGCCGGGCACCTTTACGCCATGGCAGCCGCTGCCGGAAAACACCGATGTACTGTTCTATGAAGGCCTGCACGGCGGCGTGGTGACGCAGCAACATAACGTGGCGGAACATGTCGATCTGCTGGTTGGCGTGGTACCGATTGTTAATCTGGAGTGGATTCAGAAACTGGTGCGCGATACCAGCGAGCGCGGCCATTCGCGCGAAGCGGTGATGGATTCGGTGGTGCGTTCGATGGAAGACTACATCAACTACATCACGCCGCAGTTTTCCCGCACGCACCTCAACTTCCAGCGCGTGCCGACCGTGGATACCTCGAACCCGTTTGCCGCGCGTGAGATCCCGTCGCTGGATGAGAGCTTTGTGGTGATCCATTTTCGCGGCCTGGAGGGCATCGCTTTTCCTTATTTACTGGCGATGATCCAGGGCTCGTTTATTTCCCACATGAATACGCTGGTGGTGCCGGGCGGCAAGATGGGACTGGCGATGGAGTTAATCATGACGCCGCTGGTGCAGCGGTTGATTGAAGGTAAACGTATTGAATAGCGCAGGCTAACGCGCCAGTTTCGCCGGGAGGAACTGAGATCGGGAGCGCAGCGCCGCGCTCCCGGCTGGATTACAGCTCCACCACTTCGTAGCTGTGCGTTATCTCGACGCCCTTGCCCAGCATGATCGCGACCGAGCAGTACTTCTCCGCGGACAGATCCACCGCGCGCGCCACCGCTTTATCGCTCAGCGCTTTGCCGCTGACAATAAAATGCAGATTGATATGCGTAAAAATGCGTGGTGCTTCTTCGCGGCGTTCTGAGGTCAGTTTGACTTCACAATCGGCGACATCGTTGCGCCCCTTTTGCAGAATCGACACCACGTCAATCGCGCTGCAGCCGCCCGCAGCCATCAACACCATCTCCATCGGGCTGGGCGCTTTATCACCGGAATTGCCGTCCATTAATACCTGATGACCGGATGAGGATTCTCCGAGAAAGGTCAGCCCTTCCACCCATTTCACTCGTGCCTGCATTATTCTTTCTCCTGAAGCGGCGGTTTTGCCGCCAGAGTACGCTTTCACCTGACAAACAGCAATGCAGACGCATCCCCCACCTGCTGAAGCGAGACAACAGGAGACAGGTTGCAAAAGCTATGCTACAAACAGTGCTGAAAATATTTTCGTCACGAAAGACGAAAGCGGGACGAATCAAAAGCATCGCTTACGAATCCACCCCCGAATAACTGTCCCTCACGGGAAACGCTGGACGATTTCACCGCCTGACAGGGAAAACTGCCCCCTGTATTTTGGGCACGATTACAACAGAGGATAATAGCGAATGGTTCTCGGCAAACCGCAAACAGACCCTACACTCGAATGGTTCCTGTCCCATTGCCATATTCACAAATATCCATCCAAAAGCACCCTCATCCATCAGGGTGAGAAAGCGGAAACGCTGTACTACATCGTGAAAGGTTCCGTCGCGGTACTGATTAAAGATGAAGAAGGCAAAGAGATGATTCTCTCCTACCTCAATCAGGGGGATTTCATCGGTGAGCTCGGCCTGTTTGAAGAGGGCCAGGAGCGTAGCGCCTGGGTACGTGCGAAAACCGCCTGCGAAGTGGCTGAAATTTCCTACAAAAAATTCCGTCAGCTGATTCAGGTCAATCCGGATATTTTAATGCGCCTGTCGGCGCAAATGGCGCGTCGCCTGCAGGTAACATCTGAAAAAGTCGGCAACCTTGCCTTCCTCGATGTGACCGGCCGCATCGCGCAAACGCTGCTCAACCTGGCGAAACAGCCTGATGCCATGACCCACCCGGACGGTATGCAGATTAAAATCACCCGTCAGGAGATTGGTCAGATCGTGGGCTGCTCACGCGAAACCGTGGGTCGTATCCTGAAAATGCTGGAAGATCAGAACCTGATCTCCGCACACGGCAAAACCATCGTCGTTTACGGCACCCGCTGATTTCTTCTCACCCACGGCGTGATGGCAACATCGCGCCGTTTCTGTTTACGATGAGCTGATGTGGCGTCGAATCATCTATCATCCGGAAGTTAACTATGCGCTGCGGCAAACGCTGGTGCTGTGCCTGCCTGTGGCGCTCGGCTGGCTGTTTGGCGATCTGCAAAAAGGGTTGCTGTTCTCCCTGGTGCCGGCCTGCTGCAACATCGCCGGTCTGGATACGCCACATAAGCGGTTCTTCAAACGGCTGATTGTCGGCGGCGCACTGTTCGCCAGCGGCAGTTTTCTGATTCAGTACCTCACGGCTTACGCTGTGCCGCTGCCGCTGATTCTGCTGGTGTTGCCGCTGCTGGTGGGCGTGACCGGTGAAATCAGCCCGCTGCATGGTCGTTTGCTGCCCGGCACGCTGATCGCCGCCATCTTTACCTTAAGCCTCGTCGGCCGAATGCCGATGTGGGTTCCGCCGCTGCTGTATATCGGCGGGACGCTGTGGTACGGGCTGTTTAACTGGTTCTGGTTCTGGCTGTGGAAAGAGCAGCCGATGCGCGAGACCCTCAGCCTGCTGTACCGCGAGCTGGCCGATTACTGCGACGCCAAATACACCCTGCTGACGCAGCTGACCGATCCGGAAAAAGCGCTGCCGCCGCTACTGGCGCGCCAGCAGAAAGCGGTCGATCTGATCACCACCTGCTACCAGCAGATGCATATGCTGTCGGCCAGCCGTGATAACAGCCATAAACGCCTGACGCGCGCTTTCCAGGTTGCGCTCGATCTGCAGGAGCACATCTCGGTCAGCCTGCACCAGCCGGAAGAGGTGCAAAAGCTGGTGGAGCAGAGCCACGCCGAGGCGGTGATCCGCTGGAACGCGAAAATCATTTCGGCACGGCTGCGCGTGCTGGCCGATGCCATTCTCTATCACCAGCTGCCGGAACGCTTCCACATGGAGAAGCCGCTCGGCGCGCTGGAGAAAATTGCCCGGCAGCACCCGGATAATCCGGTCGGTAATTTCTGCCTCTACCATTTCAGCCGCATCGCCCGCGTGCTGCGCACGCAGAAGCCACTGTACACCCGCGACCTGATGGCCGATCGCCAGCGCCGCCTGCCGCTGTTGCCGGCGCTGCGCAGCTACCTGTCGCTGAAATCTGCCGCGCTGCGGACGGCGGCGCGCTTCGCGGTGATGCTGATGTTCGGCAGCGCGCTGGCGCTGTTCTTCAATATTCCCAAGCCTTACTGGATTCTGATGACCATCATGTTTGTCAGCCAGAACGGCTACAGCGCCACGCGCGTGCGCATTCAGCACCGGGCGCTCGGCACCTTCGCCGGCTTGCTGATCGCCGCGGCGTCGCTGCGCTTTGCTGTTCCGGAGTCGATTGCCCTGCTGACCATGCTGGTCATCACCCTCGCCAGCTATCTGATCACGCGTAAATATTATGGCTGGTCGATGATTGGCTTTACCGTAACGGCGGTGTATTCGCTGCAGCTGCTGTCGCTGAACGGCGCGCAGTTCCTGCTGCCGCGCATGATGGATACGCTGATGGGCTGTCTGATTGCCTTCGCCGGTATGATCTGGCTATGGCCGCAATGGCAGAGCGGGCTGCTGCGCAATAACGCGCACGATGCGCTGGAGGCTTATCAGGAGGCGCTGCGCCTGCTGCTCGGTCCGGAGCAGGCGCCGGAGAAGC
The DNA here is from genome assembly GCF_002207995.1 of Pantoea sp. VS1. Classification (NCBI taxonomy): domain Bacteria; kingdom Pseudomonadati; phylum Pseudomonadota; class Gammaproteobacteria; order Enterobacterales; family Erwiniaceae; genus Pantoea; species Pantoea sp. VS1. The sequence continues at coordinate 51,784 of NZ_NHZE01000067.1, read as the reverse complement.
TGGCGTATCAGCGCGTCAAGGTTAACCAGGCGCACAACGCGCTGTTTAACTCGCTCAACCAGGCGTCCACCGAGCCGGGCTTTAACTTCCAGTATCTGAAAGATATGCGCCTGTGGGTGACCCACAGCCAGTTTATCGTCGAGCACATCAACGCCATGACCATTCTGGCGCGCGAGCACACCATGCTGACGCCAAAGCTGGCGGAGCGCTATTTGCAGTCCTGTGAAATCGCGCTGCAGCGCTGTCAGCAGCGGCTGGCTTACGACGGGCCGGGCAACGACAGCAATATTCTGGAAGCGCCGGAGAATCTGAATGAGGGGCCGGTGACGATTGTCGAACAGCATGTGAAGCGCATTCTGCAGCACCTCAATGTGATGCACACCATTTCTTCACTGGCGTGGAGCCAGCGCCCGCATCACGGCCACTGGCTCAGCGTGCTGAAGCCGAAAGGTTAGTTCAGGACTTTTGCGATCGCCCGGGCGAAGCGCGCCATGCCTTCTGCGATATCAGTCGGCTCAATCACCAGCGACGGCACAAAGCGAATCACATCGCTGCCGGCGGTCAGTACCATCAGGCCTTCAGCGGCGGAAGCGTTGAGGATATCGCGCGCTTTGCTGGCGTGCTGCGCGTTGAGTACGGCACCCAGCAGCAGCCCTTTGCCCCGAATTTCACTGAAGATGTCGAACTGCTGATTGATCTTCTGCAGCGCCGAGACAAACTGCTCACGGCGCGCGTCAACACCATTCAGCACCTCGGGCGTATTGATGATATCCAGCGCGGTTTCGGCAATCGCACAGGCCAGCGGGTTGCCGCCGTAGGTGGTGCCGTGCACGCCTGGCGCCATCACCGAGGCGATTTCATGAGTGGTCAGCATCGCGCTCACCGGGAAACCGCCGCCCAGCGCTTTAGCGGTGGTGATGATATCTGGCTTGATACCATAGTGTTCGTAAGCAAACAGCTTACCGCTGCGGCCCATGCCGCTCTGCACTTCATCCAGCACCAGCAGCGCGTTGTGCTGATCGCACAGTTCACGCAATCCCTGCATGAATTCCGGCGTTGCCGGCATCACGCCGCCTTCCCCCTGAATCGGCTCCACCACAATCGCGCAGGTGTGGTCGTCAATCACCGCTTTCACTGCTGCCAGATCGTTAAACGGCACATGGACGATATCCGCCGGCTTCGGACCAAAGCCATCGGAGTATTTCGGCTGACCGCCCACCGAGACGGTGAACAGCGTGCGGCCGTGGAAGGCGTTGTGGAAAGCGATAATTTTGCTTTTGAACGGGCTGTGCTTTTTGCAGGCGTAGTAGCGCGCCAGTTTGAACGCCGCTTCGTTCGCTTCGGCACCGGAGTTACCGAAGAATACCCGCTCGGCGAAGGTCGCCGCGATCAGTTTACTGGCGAGGCGCAGTGCCGGCTCATTGGTGAACACGTTACTGGTGTGCCACAGGGTTTCGCCCTGGCTTTTCAGCGTTTCCACCAGCGCCGGATGACAATGGCCCAGCGCGGTGACCGCGATACCACCGGAGAAGTCGATATACTCTTTGCCCTGCTGATCCCACACGCGGCTGCCTTTGCCTTTGACCGGCACAAACTGCGCAGGTGCATAAACAGGCAAAATAACGTTATCGAACGTTTCCCGGCTTACCGCTAGATTTTCCGCTGTCATTGATGACCTCATCGGGTTATTTGTTGAGCTGATGTGAAATTATAATCAAAAAATATGCATAAAAAATCATGCAATGGCAAACGGAAGTTACGTATTGAGGAAATTCGCCAGCAGCTGATGCCCCTGCTCGCTGAGAATGCTCTCCGGATGGAACTGCACGCCCTCGAGCGGCAGCGTACGATGGCGGAAGCCCATGATCTCATCGGCAACGCCGTCGCGCAGGCTCCAGGCGGTGACTTCAAACTCCGGCGGCAGCGTGTCGCGCGCCACAATCAGCGAGTGATAGCGCGTGACGGTCAGCGGATTATTCAGGTTGCGGAACACGCCCTGGCCGGTGTGCTGCACCGCAGAGGTTTTACCGTGCATCACCTGGCGCGCGCGCACCACCTGCGCGCCGTAGGCCTGGGCGATGGCCTGATGGCCCAGGCATACCCCGAGAACCGGCAGCCGTCCGGCAAAGTGGCGAATGGCTTCGAGCGAAATGCCGGACTGATCCGGCGTACAGGGGCCCGGCGAGATCACCAGATGACTCAGCGGCAGCGCCGTCATCTCCTCCAGCGTCATCGCATCGTTGCGCACCACGCGCACCTGCGCGCCCAGTTCACAGAAGTACTGGTAGAGATTCCAGGTAAAGGAGTCGTAGTTATCAATTAGCAGCAGCATAATGCCCTCAGGCCAGTAAAACCGCCGCTATTCTACGCATTTTAACGCGCCGGACTCACCACTTTCGCAAACTGCGCGTTGAGCGGCGCGAGATCGCCGCCGACGCCGGCGACGATGGCCTGGTGCCAGCTTTCAGGCTCCAGCGTATCCCAGTTCAGCAGATAGCCCGCGTGCAGCGCCAGCTGTTCGAAAAAGATGCGCTGTGCCCGCCCGTTACCGGCACGGAACGGATGCAGGACGTAGATTTCACAGTAGTAATGCGCGATGCGTGCCACGAAGGTCTGCGGGTCGAGGTCGCACAGGCCCTCTTCCTCTTCCAGTGCGCTCATCAGCGCATTGCCCTCGTTCTCGATATACTCGCAGTGGCAATAGGGCGTGTCGTCGCGCCAGATGTCGATGGTACGCAGTTCACCGGCCCAGCTGTAGATATCCTGAAACAGCGTGCGGTGAATGTGGCGCAGGTGCGGCAGGCCAGGCGTGGCCGGTCCGAGCGCCAGCGTGGCCAGCCGCGCCGCGCTGAATGCCAGCTCGGCTTTACGCAGCTGCGCCACGTCGTGAATTTCCAGCAGGTTTTTCAGCACGTCATCGTTGTGCCACAAATAGGGATCGCGCACCGCCAGGCTGTTATCCGCCATATTGCCTCCTCAGCGATGCCAGACGATCGTCCGCCTGGGCGCTCTCGACGGCAGGTTCATTCAGCGTATAACCGGCCAGTTTGCAGCTGGCCTGATAATTGGCCGCACGGGTTTGCTGCCACAACGTGATTTTCTGTTTTTCGGTGAGTTTGCTGCTCATAGCGCCTCCGGCAAGCAGGATGTGCCCTAAGTATAAGAGCAAATTTCAGCTTTGCCGGAGCGCGGCAGACGGCGCCACACAGGGGTGGCGCGCAGAGGGATTACGGCAGGACTTTCGCGGAAGTGATAACAATCGGTTTTGACGGCACATTCTGGTATGGCCCAACATCTTTGGTCGGCACCTGGGCGATCTTGTCGATCACATCCATGCCTTTCACTACTTTACCAAACACCGCATAGCCGAAGTCGCGCTGGCCATGGTCAAGAAAAGCGTTGTCCGCCACGTTCAGGAAGAACTGGCTGGTGGCACTGTCTTTCTCAGCGGTACGCGCCATAGAAATGGTGCCACGCAGGTTGCGCAGGCCGTTATCCGCTTCGTTTTTGATCGGCGCGTTGGTCTGCTTCTGCTGCATATCCGCCGTGAAGCCGCCGCCCTGAATCATAAAACCAGGGATCACACGATGGAAAATGGTGTTGTTGTAGAAGCCGTTATTCACGTAATCCACAAAGTTTTTTACTGAAACCGGGGCTTTCTGATTATCCAGTTCAAGTTCGATATTGCCCGCAGAGGTGGTGAGCAGCACGTGCGTATCCCCTTTCGCCGCCAGAGCCGAAGCAGATACAGAAGAGAGCGCTAACAGGGCAACCGCCGCTGTCAAAGTACGTTTAAGCATGAAAGATTCCTTACCTTGGAGAGCAAGCTCAAAAACGAGATTGATTGTAAAGAGCATGTAATACAAGAGCCAGCGTTTTACCTATATTTACGCTGATGTTGCTATCGTCATACTTTTCCCGTCGCGCAATCATTTGCGTGACGAAAATCACACTATTAATGAAATATTTCTCGCACGTTTCACTGCTTGTTTATTACGATCACAGATCCATTTACAATTCATGACACTTTTTGCCACGTCGGCGCATCACAGGTTCAGAACATGACAAACCGTAATCGCATTGGCCTTACCTGGATCAGCTTTTTCTCCTATGCGCTCACCGGCGCACTGGTGATCGTTACCGGTATGGTGCTGGATAATATTGCCCAGTATTTCCAGCTGCCCATCTCAGAGATGAGCAACACCTTCACTTTCCTTAACGCCGGTATTCTGGCGGCGGTGTTCCTGAACGCCTGGCTGATGGTGATTGTGCCACTCAAGCGCCAGCTGATCTTTGGCTTTGTGCTGATGATCCTCGCCGTGGCCGGGCTGATGACCAGCCATAACCTCACGGTGTTCTCGCTGTGCATGTTCGTGCTCGGCGTGGTCAGCGGTATCACCATGTCGATCGGCACCTTCCTGATTACCCATCTGTACGATGGTCGCCAGCGCGGTTCCCGTCTGCTGTTTACCGACTCGTTCTTTAGCATGGCCGGCACCATCTTCCCGATTATCGCGGGCATTCTGCTGGCGCGCGCGCTGCCGTGGTACTGGGTTTATGCCTGCATTGGCGTGATCTACGTGGCGATCTTTATCCTGACGCTGATGGTCGAGTTCCCGGTACTGAAGAGCGAAGCCGCGGTGCAGGGCGGCGAAAAAGAGAAGTGGGGCATCGGCGTGCTGTTCCTGTCGATCGCGGCACTGTGCTACATCCTCGGCCAGCTCGGCTTCATCTCCTGGGTACCGGAATACGCCACCAAATCGATGGGCATGGATATCGCCGCTGCCGGTCAGCTGGTCGGTAACTTCTGGACCGCCTATATGGTCGGCATGTGGGCGTTCAGCTTCCTGCTGCGCTTCTTCGACCTGCAACGCATTCTGGTGGTGCTGGCGCTGCTGGCCACCGGCCTGATGTTCTGGTTCGTGAAAACCACCGATGCCAGCATGCTGCACTGGATCATTATGTCGCTTGGTTTCTTCTCCAGCGCCATTTACACCACCATCATCACGCTGGGCTCGCTGCAGACCAAAGCGTCATCGCCGAAGCTGGTGAACTTTATCCTCACCTGCGGCACCGTCGGCACCATGCTGACCTTCGTGGTCACCGGCCCGATTGTGGCGAAAGGCGGTGCCCACGCGGCGCTGTCCACCGCAAACGCGCTGTACGCGGTGGTGTTCGTGATGTGTGTGCTGCTCGGCTTTGTCACTAAACATCGCCAGCACGCTCACCAGACTGCCTGATCCCCGAGCGGCGCGAAGCCTCGCGCCGCTATTCCCCTTCCCGCTCCCTTAACGCCGGAACGTCACCGCTTCGGTAGCACCGAGATAAATTTCACTGCTTGCCGGCTGTGTGGCCGCCACCAGCACGCCCTTACGCAGCGAATAGCGCACCGGCACCTGACGGCGCAGCGCATCGAACCCGTTATCAGCAGGCAAAATAATCAGGCTGGCCGCTTTGCCCACCTGCACGCCATAATCCGCCAGCTGCATGGTTTTGGCACTGTTGTGCGTGATGAGTTGCAGACCGCTGTCGATCTGCTCATAGCCCATCAGCTGACAGACGTGCAGCCCCATGTGCAGCACCTGCAGCATGCTGGCGGTGCCGAGCGGATACCAGGGATCGAACACATCATCATGGCCGAAGCAGACGTTGATACCCGCCTCCAGCAGCTCTTTCACCCGCGTCACGCCGCGCCGTTTCGGATAGCTGTCAAAGCGTCCCTGCAGATGAATATTCACCAGCGGATTGGCGACAAAGTTAATCTGCGACAGCTTCAGCAGGCGGAACAGCCGCGAGGTATAGGCGTTATTGTACGAATGCATCGCCGTGGTGTGGCTGGCGGTGACGCGCGCGCCCATGCCTTCACGGTGCGCCAGCGCCGCCACGGTCTCGACAAAGCGCGATTGCTCATCATCAATCTCGTCACAGTGCACGTCCACCAGCCGGTCATAGCGCTGCGCCAGCGCAAACGCCTTGTGCAGTGATTCGACGCCATATTCGCGGGTAAATTCATAATGCGGGATCGCGCCCACCACGTCGGCACCGAGGCGCAGCGCCTCTTCCAGCAGCGCTTCGCCGTTGGGATAAGAGAGAATGCCTTCCTGCGGAAAGGCCACGATCTGGATATCGATCCACGGCGCCATCTCCGCTTTCACCTCCAGCATCGCGGTTAAGGCGGTCAGCGTGGGATCGGACACATCCACGTGGGTGCGCACGTGCTGAATGCCGTTGGCAATTTGCCACTTCAGCGTCTGCCGCGCGCGCTGTTTCACATCCTCATGGCTGAGCAGCGCCTTGCGTTCAGCCCAGCGCTCAATGCCTTCAAACAGCGTGCCGGACTGATTCCACGCCGGTTCGCCAGCGGTTTGCGTGGTGTCGAGATGAATATGCGGCTCGATAAACGGCGCGCTCGCCAGGCCACCGGCGGCATCCAGCGCATCCGACTGGGCGGCCGCGTGCGGCGGCTGCGGAATGATGGCGCTGATGTTGCCGTGGCGAATTTCGATCTGCCATAAACCCGGTTGGCCTGCCAGGCGCAGGTTGTTTATCCACTTAAACGCTTGCTGGGTCATATCCTTCTCCGCTGAAAACGCAACATCTTAAGCTAGCACGAAAAACGGCCGCGCCGCTGGCAACTTTTCTGCCGCCATTGGGTAATTTTCAACCAAATAAAAGACTTAGATAAAAACGCGTAAAATCAGCAACATACCTCTAAATGGGTATATAAAGCCGCAGTTGATGTACGTCAATAAGCGCCAGAAACAGCGCGCTAAGGTAGGCGCAGATCCCGCAAATTTTGAGGCAAGCATGAGCAAGCACAGTGTCGTTATTATTGGCAACGGCATGGTTGGCCACCGCTTTATCGAAGAACTGATCGACAAAGCCGCCCCTGAGCAGTTCGCGATAACCGTTTTCTGTGAAGAGCCCCGCGTCGCCTATGACCGCGTCCATCTCTCCGCCTATTTTTCCCACCACACCGCCGAAGAACTCTCACTGGTGCGCGAAGGCTACTACGAAAAGCATCAGGTCAATCTGCTGCTCGGCGAGCGCGCCATTACCCTCAACCGTGAGGAAAAGCTGATTCACTCCAACACCGGTCGTGCGGTGCATTACGACACGCTGATTCTGGCCACCGGTTCTTATCCGTGGATCCCGCCGATCGCCGGCGCGGAGGGCAGCGACTGCTTTGTCTATCGCACCATCGAAGATCTCAACGCGATAGAAGCCTGCGCGCGCCGCAGCAAACGCGGTGCGGTGATTGGCGGCGGTCTGCTCGGACTGGAAGCGGCGGGCGCGCTGAAAAATCTCGGCATTGAAACGCACGTGGTTGAGTTTGCACCGGTGCTGATGGCGGAACAGCTGGATACACAGGGCGGCGCACAGCTGCGGCGTAAGATCGAACAGATGGGCGTGCAGGTCCATACCGGCAAAAATACCCGGCAGATTGTGCATCACGCTAAAGGCGGTAAAACGCTGGAGTTCGCCGATGGCAGCGCGCTGGACGTCGACTTCATCGTGTTCTCCACCGGCATTCGTCCGCAGGACAAGCTGGCGCAACAGTGCGGCCTGGCGCTCGGTCAGCGCGGTGGCGTTGCCATCAACGATCGCTGCCAGACCAGCGATGCGGCGATCTACGCGATTGGGGAATGCGCCGCCTGGCAGGATCGGATTTACGGTCTGGTGGCGCCGGGCTACAAAATGGCGCAGGTCGCCAGCGATGCGCTGGTTGGGCGTGACAGCGTCTTTGCCGGTGCCGATATGAGCGCCAAACTCAAGCTGCTGGGCGTGGATGTCGGCGGCATTGGCGATGCGCATGGCCGCACGCCAGGCGCGCGCAGTTACATCTGGCTCGATGAACAGCAGCACGTATATAAGCGCCTGATCGTCAGCGAAGACAACAAAACTCTGCTCGGCGCGGTGCTGGTGGGCGACACCAGCGACTACGGCAATCTGCTGCAGCTGGCGCTCAATCACATCCCCTTACCGGAAAACCCGGCGCTGCTGATTCTGCCGGCGGGCAGCGGCGAAAAACCGGCGCTGGGCGTCGATTCGCTGCCGGACAGCGCGCAGATCTGCTCCTGCTTTGACGTCAGCAAAGGCGATATCGTTAACGCGGTGCAGGCGGGCTGCCACACCGTGGCGGCGCTGAAAGCCGAAACCCGCGCCGGTACCGGCTGCGGCGGCTGTATCCCGTTGATTACGCAGGTGCTGAACGCTGAGCTGAGCCGTCAGGGCATCGAAGTTAACCATCACCTGTGCGAGCATTTCGCCTATTCGCGCCAGGAGCTGTATCACCTGATCCGCGTGGAGGAGATCAAGTCGTTTGACGCGCTGCTGGCGAAGTATGGCCAGGGTTACGGCTGTGAAGTGTGTAAACCGACCGTCGGATCGCTGCTGGCCTCCTGCTGGAACGAATACATCCTCAAGCCGCAGCACACGCCGCTGCAGGACAGCAACGATCTCTATCTCGGCAACATCCAGAAAGATGGCACCTACTCGGTGATTCCGCGCACCGCCGGCGGTGAAATCACGCCGCAGGGACTGATGACGCTGGGCGAAGTGGCGCGGCAATACAACCTTTACACCAAAATCACCGGCTCACAGCGCATCGGCCTGTTTGGGGCGCAGCGCGACGACCTGCCGGCGATCTGGTCACAGCTGATTGCCGCCGGCTTTGAAACCGGACAGGCTTACGCCAAAGCGCTGCGCATGGCGAAAACCTGCGTCGGCAGCAGCTGGTGCCGCTATGGCGTTGGCGACAGCCTCGGCTTCGGCATTGAGCTGGAAAACCGCTACAAAGGCATCCGCACGCCGCACAAGATGAAGTTTGGCGTCTCTGGCTGTACCCGTGAATGCGCCGAAGCGCAGGGCAAAGATGTCGGCGTCATCGCCACCGAAAAAGGCTGGAACCTGTACGTGTGCGGCAACGGCGGCATGAAACCGCGCCACGCCGATCTGCTGGCGGCTGACCTCGACCGCGACACGCTGCTGCAGTATCTCGACCGCTTCATGATGTTTTACATCCGCACCGGCGACCGGCTGCAGCGCACTTCGCTGTGGCTGGAGAGCATGGACGGCGGCATCGACTATCTGCGCAGCGTGATTATCGACGACCGGCTCGGCCTTAACGCGCAGCTGGAGCAGGAGCTGACGCGTCTGCGCGCTGACGTCCGCTGTGAATGGACCGCCACGGTGAACGACCCGCAGCAGCAGGCGCACTTCGCCACGTTTGTTAACAGCCCGCAGCGCGACCCGCTGGTGCAGCACGTCAGTGAACGCGAGCAGCATCGCCCGGCGCGGCCGGCGGAGCGCATCGCTATTACCCTGATCGAGGAGGCTGACGCATGAGCCAGTGGTACACCGTGTGTGAACTCACACAAATCCTGCCCGCTACCGGCGTGTGCGCGCTGGTTAACGGCCAGCAGATCGCCATCTTTCGCCCGCGCGACGATGCGCAGCTGTACGCCCTGAGCAACATCGACCCGTTTGCTGAGGCCAGCGTGTTATCGCGCGGCCTGATCGCCGAACACCAGCACACGCTGTGGGTCGCCAGCCCGCTGAAAAAACAGCGTTTTCGCCTGAGCGATGGCGTTTGTCTGGAAGATGAAAGCCGCTCGGTGGCGAGCTATGCGGTGCGCGTCAGCAACGGCCAGGTCGAAGTCTGCGCCTGACAGAATTCCTTCACTTTATGAGACGTCACTATGTTTTCTGACACCCTGAACACCTGCGCCGCCAATGCGGCGCGCATTGTACGCACCGCACAGCACAGCCCGCTGGCCTTCTGGATCGGATCGGCGATGGCCGGCGCTTACGTTGGCCTGGCGATCATCCTGATCTTCACCCTCGGCAACCTGGCGGACCCGGCGTATCGTCCACTGCTGATGGGCGCCACCTTCGGTATTGCCCTGACGCTGGTGATCATCGCCGGTTCCGAGCTGTTTACCGGTCATACCATGTTCCTCACCGTGGGCGTCAAAGCCGGCACCATCAGCCACGGTCAGATGTGGTGTGTGCTGCCGCAAACCTGGCTGGGTAACCTGATCGGCTCGGTGTTTGTCGCCCTGCTCTACTACTACGCCGCTGGTGCGCTGCTGCCGAACGCCGGTTCGCTGATCCACAGCATGGCGCTGGCGAAAACCACGCAGACGGCGATGGCGCTGTTCTTTAAAGGCGCGCTGTGCAACTGGCTGGTGTGTCTGGCAATCTGGATGGCGGTGCGCAGCGAAGGGGCCGCGAAGTTCATCGCCATCTGGTGGTGCCTGCTGGCGTTTATCGCCTCCGGCTACGAGCACTCCATCGCCAACATGACGGTATTTGCGCTGTCGTGGTTTGGCCAGCACAGCGCCGACCTGACGCTGAGCGGCATCGGCCACAACCTGCTGTGGGTAACGCTCGGCAATATGTTCTCCGGCATGGTGCTGATGGGCCTCGGCTACTGGTATGCCACGCCGCAGGCGCAGCGCCCGCAGACGCAAGCCCAGGCTTCGCCGCTGAAATCGGTATAATCCCTTCCACAGCCCGCACCGTGCGGGCTTTTTTTCAGGATTCGTTATGGATTACTTTCCGCTGTTTTGTCGGCTGCAAGGCAAGCGTTGTTTACTGGTTGGCGCAGGCGATGTGGCTGAACGCAAAGCGCGTTTGCTGCTGGAGGCCGGCGCAGAGCTGTACGTCGGCGCGCGGGATTTTTCCCCGGCATTTCAGCTGTGGGCTCAACAGGGAAAAGTGACGTTACTGCACGGCGCCTTTGCCGATGACTGGCTGGATGAATGCTGGCTGGCGATTGCGGCCACCAGCGATGATGCCGTCAATCAGCAGGTGGCTGACGCCGCCGAACAGCGCCGCCTCTTCTGTAACCTGGTGGATGCGCCGCAGCAGGCCAGCGCCATTATGCCGTCGATCGTCGACCGCTCGCCGCTGATGATCGCCGTCTCTTCCGGTGGCCGCGCGCCGGTGCTGGCGCGTCTGCTGCGCGAGAAGCTGGAGGCAATGCTGCCCCAGCATCTCGGCGAACTGGCTGCGCTGGCGGGCTCACTGCGCGAGCGCGTGAAGCAGCATTTTAGCGCCATGGCGCCACGCCGCGCCTTCTGGGAGCGCTTCTTTGCCAGCGATCGGCTGGCCCAAACGCTGGCCAACGGCGATCGGGCACGCGCTGCCGCACAGGTCGATGCCTTGTTTGCGGCGCCGCTGACGCAGCAGGGCGAAGTCGTGCTGGTCGGCGCCGGGCCGGGTGATGCCGGTCTGCTGACGCTGAAAGGGTTGCAGGCTATCCAGCAGGCTGATGTGGTGGTGTATGACCGGCTGGTATCGGAGCCGATTCTTAATCTGGTGCGGCGCGATGCCGAACGCCTCTTCGTGGGTAAACAGGCGGGTCATCACTGCGTGCCGCAGGAACAAATCAACCAGCTGCTGCTGGAGCAGGCGCAGCGCGGCAAGCGTGTGGTGCGCCTCAAAGGCGGCGATCCCTTTATTTTTGGCCGCGGCGGCGAAGAGCTGGAGGTGCTGGCGCAGCATAACATCCCGTTCAGCGTGGTGCCGGGCATCACCGCCGCCTCCGGCTGTGCCGCCTACAGCGGAATTCCCCTCACCCACCGCGACCATGCCCAGAGCGTTCGCTTCGTCACCGGTCATCTGCAGCAGCACGGCGAAATGGAGTGGGGCAAACTGGCGGCGGAGCAGCAGACGCTGGTGTTTTATATGGGCCTCAGCCAGGCGGCCGACATTCAGCAGCAGTTGTTACGGCACGGGATGGACGCAGCGATGCCGGTGGCTATCGTGCAGCACGGCACCACGCCGCAGCAGCGCGTCGCCTGCGCCACGCTGCAGGAGCTGGCGACGCTGGCACAGCAGTTTGCCAGTCCGGCGCTGATCATTGTGGGCCGCGTGGTCAGCCTGCGCACGCAGCTGCGCTGGTTCTGATGCGGTAAAATACTGTACAGCGCTGCGCTTTGCCGCCAGACTGAGCAGCCGAATCAATCACAAGGAGTTTCCATGCGCATTATTTCTCTGGCCGCGGCGCTGCTGATGCCGCTGAGCGTGGCGGTGAGTGCCGCCCCGGTGACGTGGTCAACGGTCACGGGCGAATGGCAGGTGGTTGCCGTGACGCCGAAAAAGGAGAACGGCCAGATTTACATCAAAAACGATCCGCAGTTTATGGGCGCGCGCGTGGCGTTTAAACCCAATGCGATCAGCTGGACGCGCGGCACTGCCGAACGCGGCATCAATCCGGCGACCGACAATTGCCAGGGCAAACCGCGCCTGAGCGCCGCCAGCGGGGCCGGACAGGATCGTGATTTCAGCTTTCGCTATGGCTTCAACGTGCACTGTGGCAATCAGGCGTGGGGACCGGCACCGGGCGCGGTACTGAGCGTGCTGGCCGACGGCAATGCGCGGCTATTCTGGGATGGCGCAGAGCTGACGCTGCATCGGGTGAAGTAAAGCCTGCGGGGCGCGTTGTGCTGCGCCCCGGCAAACCGGCTTATGGCTGCGCCACGAAGCCTACGGCGTCATACACTTTCTTCAGCGTTTCCTGGGCATGCGCACGGGCTTTCGCTGCGCCATCGCGCATCACCTGGTTGAGGAACGCCTCGTCATTGCGGAAACGATGATAACGCTCCTGCAGCTCAGTCAGCATCTCAGACACAGCATCTGCCACCGCGCCTTTAAGGTGACCATACATTTTGCCTTCGAACTCCTGCTCCAGCTGCGCAATCGACTTACCGGTCACGCCTGACAGAATATCCAGCAGGTTAGACACGCCCGCTTTCTCTTTAATGTCGTAGCGCACCACCGGCGGCTCTTCCGAGTCGGTCACTGCGCGCTTAATCTTCTTCACCACCGATTTGGTGTCTTCCAGCAGACCAATCACGTTGTTGCGGTTGTCATCGGATTTCGACATCTTCTTCGTCGGCTCCAGCAGTGACATCACGCGCGCGCCGGACTTCGGAATAAACGGCTCAGGAATTTTAAACACGTCGCCGTACAGCGCATTGAAGCGCGCGGCGATATCGCGGCTCAGCTCAAGGTGCTGCTTCTGGTCTTCGCCGACCGGCACCTGGTTAGTCTGATACAGCAGAATATCGGCCGCCATCAGCACCGGATAATCGAACAGACCGGCGTTGATGTTCTCTTCGTAACGTGCCGATTTGTCCTTGAACTGCGTCATGCGGCTCAGTTCGCCGAAGTAGGCGTAGCAGTTCAGTACCCAGCTCAGCTGGGCGTGCTCCGGTACGTGCGACTGCACGAAGATGGTGCTTTTTTCCGGATCGATACCGCAGGCAAGGTACAGCGCCAGCGTATCCAGCGTGGCTTTGCGCAGCGCGGCCGGGTCCTGACGAACGGTGATGGCGTGCAGATCGACGATGCAGTAAATGCAGTGGAAATCATCCTGCATCTGCACCCACTGACGCAGCGCACCCATGTAGTTGCCAATGGTCAGTTCACCGGAAGGCTGGGCGCCGCTGAAAACGATGGGTTTGCTCATGTTATGTCCTGATAATCACAGCCCGAGAACGGGCAAAAGTTCGCTAAAAGTATCGAGAGTTAAATCGGGCTGGCTGGTGGCAATCGGCTCACCGTAGTTGTAGCCGAAGGTCATCGCAACGTTTGGCACGCCCGCCGCCTGGGCAGCGAGAATATCATTGCGCGAATCACCGACAAACAGCAATTGTCCTGGAAGCACGCCGAAACGGCCGAGAACGAGGAAAATCGCCGCCGGATGTGGTTTTTTCACCACCACATCGTCGCCGCCGATGATCAGAGAAAAGTAGTCGGCAATGCCGAGCGACTGCAGCAGCGGAGCAACAAACGGTGTGGGTTTGTTGGTGACGATGGCCAGCGGCAGACCGCTGGCATGCAGCGCAGCCAGCGTCTCCTGCACCTGTGGAAACAGCGTACTGCCGGCTTCCACCGTTGCGGCGTAATGTTTGTCGAACAGCGCACGCGCGTCGCGCTGCTCGTCGGCCTGCGGCTCACGGCCCAGCGCCCAGCTAAGCGCCCGCGCCATCATGATGTCCGCACCGTTGCCAATCCAGGTTGAGACGCGCTCAACGCCTGCGGGCGGCAGCTGCAAATCGGCCAGCGCCAGATCGATCGCCTGTGCCAGGCCTGGCGCGCTGTGCACCAGCGTGCCATCGAGATCGAACGCCAGCGCGCGGATATCAGTGAAATGAGCCATTAACTTTCTCCAGTTCGCTGCGCATCTCATCGATCACCTTCTTGTAATCCGGATGACCGAAGATCGCCGAGCCGGCAACAAACATATCAGCCCCGGCCGCCGCGATCTGACCGATGTTATCGATCTTCACGCCGCCATCCACTTCCAGACGGATTTGGTAACCGCTCTGGTCAATGCGACGACGCGCTTCGCGCAGTTTATCCAGCGTGCCCGGAATAAAGGACTGGCCGCCGAAGCCGGGGTTGACCGACATCAGCAGAATGATGTCGAGCTTATCCATCACGTAATCGAGATAGCTGAGCGGCGTTGCCGGATTGAACACCAGACCGGCCTTACAGCCGTGCTCTTTGATCAGCTGCAGCGTACGGTCAACGTGCTCGCTGGCTTCGGGATGGAAAGTAATGAAGCTGGCACCCGCTTTGGCGAATTCCGGGATCAGCGCATCGACCGGTTTGACCATCAGATGCACATCGATGGGCGCGGTGATGCCGTAATCGCGCAGCGCTTTCAGCACCATTGGCCCCATGGTCAGATTGGGAACATAGTGGTTATCCATCACATCGAAATGCACCACGTCGCCACCGGCTTCCAGCGCTTTAGCGGTATCTTCGCCCAGGCGGGCAAAATCAGCGGCAAGGATTGATGGGGCCAGTAAAAATTGTTTCATCCGAATCTCCCAATTTTGTGCGCCAGCCGGAGCTGGCGTGATGCGTTGGTCGCGGACGAAACAGGCTAGCGGAAAAGCGCCAGCAGTTCGTCAACCTGAGTGCGACCACTTATGCTTCGGCTGATGGAACGCCGGGCTTTAACTACGTGTAAATCCGCATGCTGATACCACTCGCGCGTCAGCAGGGTATCGTGGTTTGAAATCAGTACCGGGATGCGGCTCTCCTGCGCCAGCTTACTGGCCAGTTCCGCCAGATGCTGCTGCTCGCGCAGGCTAAAGCTGTTGGTGTGGTAAGCGGTAAAATTAGCCGTCGCCGACAGCGGCGCGTACGGCGGATCGCAATAAACCACTGAGCCTGCAGGGGCGTTGCCCAGAGTAACATCGTACGATTCACAGACAAAGGTGGCTTTTTGCGCGCGCTCGGCGAACCATAACAGTTCGGCTTCCGGGAAGTACGGCTTACGATAGCGACCAAAGGGCACATTAAATTCACCGCGCAGATTGTAACGGCACAGGCCGTTGTAACCGTGGCGGTTAAGATAAAGAAACAGCACGGCGCGCTGATAGGTATCCGTGCTGGCGTTGAACGCCGTACGCTGGGCGTAATAGGTTTCCGCCGTATTGCCGCTGGCGCTGAACAGCTGGCGCGCGTCTTCAATAAACGAGGCGGTGCGCGTTTTGACGATATTGTAGAGATTAATCAGATCACCGTTGATGTCCGCCAGGTGATAACGGTCATAATCGGTGTTGAGGAATACGGAACCGGCGCCGACAAAAGGTTCGATTAAACAATCACCTTGTGGCAGATGACGACGGATATCGTCAAGCAGCGGGTATTTCCCTCCGGCCCATTTCAGGAAAGCGCGATTTTTCTTCATGCTGTCGTGGCTATTACATCTTAATTATTGGCTGTGGCGAAACCGACAGCAGATCTGCGCTTAGAACGGGGCCGCAGCAGCGCGGCCCCACATCACTTACTGGCTCTCTTTCTTCACCTGGCTGAGCGGTTTAACCCACGGGTTCGCCGCACGCACTTCCGCCGGCAGTGAAGCTACTGCACGTTTGGCTTCGGCCGGTGTGGCATAAGCGCCGCTCACCAGCACGTACCACGGCTGGCCGTTACGCGTGGTTTTATACACGTGATAACCGCTCAGATTCTGTTTCTTCGCCCAGGCGTTCAGGCTCGCTTCTTTCGACGCACCGCTCAGCTGCAGCGTGTAGTTGCCGCCCGATGGCAGCGACTTGCTGGCACCGCCACTGCTGGCCGGCGCGCTGTTGTGCGCGGTGGTGGTGTGCGTTTTGTTCTCTTTCACTGCGGCCGGTTTGCTGGCAGCCGGGGTTCTGTGGCTGCTGCCGCTGCTGGCACCGAGGCTGCGCGGTGGCGTCTCAGCGCGTACCGCCGGCGGCGTGACCGCTTTGCCGGCGCTACCGCTGACCGTTGCCGGTGCGGTAGGCAGCGAACTGTTGCCCTGTGCGCCCTGCGCCGCGGCATCAACGGAACCCTGCTGATTATTCAGCGCGGTATTGAGATCGCCCGGCAGCGTTACGCGCTGCTGGTTGGCCGGTGTGTCAACCGGGGCTGCCTGAGTCGGCGTGGAGGAGACAGACGGCATGGAGATGGACTGACCGTCACTGCCAGCGGGTGCGGCGTTACCGGCGGTATTCTGCGGCGCACTGCCCTCAGCCGACGGCGTGGCATTCTGCTGGCCGCTCATGGCGGTTGAACCTGACAGGTCGATATTCTTTTCACTGCCGCCGCCAGCTGGTGCCGCGCTACCGGTGCTGGCGCTGTTGCTGGCCGGTTTTTTCTCGTCCGGGCCGGTCAGCGCGGAGCCAATGCCCAGCACCAGAATCAGCAGCACCAGAATGCCGATACCCATCATCATATGCTGACGGGAAACCGGTACTTTCGCTTTCGGCGCAGAAGACGATTTGCGAGGCCGCGTGGGACGGCGGTCACTGGCGTCAGGTTTTAACTCGTCTTCCGGTTTGAACTCATCCATTTAGCCTCCTCCGTAAAACGGCACGCTTCCCACGTGCCGCATCACTGCTCACTGTTCCCCCGCCGGACAGCAGCCCGACGTAGTCCGGGGATAATCAAGATACTTTGCAATCGTTAATCGCAGCCAGCACCATATCATGCGCCACGCCGCCACGCACTTCGGAGCGGCCAATAGCGAGAGGCAGCACCAGACGCAGCTCGCCGCCGAGCACTTTTTTATCGCGCATCATGTGCGGCAGATAGGCCTCTGCCGTCATGCTGGCCGGGCCGTTAACCGGCAGGCCAGCACGCTGCAGCAGCGCAATAATGCGGTCAGTATCGGCAGCGCTGAACTGACTCAGACGCTCAGCAGTGCGCGCCGCCATCACCATGCCCGCCGCAACCGCTTCACCGTGCAACCAGTTGCCGTAACCCATATGCGCTTCAATCGCATGGCCAAAAGTATGACCGAGATTGAGCAGCGCACGCAGGCCGGTTTCACGCTCGTCGGCCGCCACCACGTCGGCTTTCAGCTCGCAGCAGCGGCGAATGCAGTAAGCCATGGCGGTGTTATCCAGCGCCAGCAGCGCATCAAGATTCTGCTCCAGCCACTGGAAAAATTCACCGTCGAGAATGATGCCGTATTTGATCACTTCCGCCAGACCGGAGGCCAGCTCGCGCGGCGGCAGCGTAGTGAGGCAGTCGGTATCGACCACCACCGAAGCCGGCTGGTAGAAAGCACCGATCATGTTTTTACCGAGGGGATGGTTCACCGCAGTTTTGCCCCCGACCGAGGAGTCAACCTGCGACAGCAAGGTGGTCGGCACCTGAATAAAGCGTACGCCGCGCTGGTAGCTGGCGGCCGCAAAACCGGTCAGATCGCCAATCACGCCACCGCCCAGCGCAATCAGCGTGGTGTCACGGCCGTGCGGCTTCTGCAGTAGTGCGGTGAAAACCTCGTCCATCACCGCCAGCGTTTTGTACTGCTCACCGTCGGGCAGAATCACCTGATCCACTTTCACCCCGGCGTTGCTCAGCAGCGTCGCGAGTTTGTCCAGATAGATCGGTGCCAGCGTCTGATTCGTCACCAGCATGGCATTGTCGCCGGCTTTCAGCGGCCAAAAAGAAGCCGGATCGTTAAACAGTCCGGCAGCGATGGTGATGGGGTAACTGCGATCCCCCAGTGAGACAGTGATCTTCTCCATGATGACCGATACCTATTGCTGAGCCCTCAGGGTGCTGGATTAATTTTTTTCCAGCATGTTGATGATCTGATTGGCGACAACTTTTGCACTTTGATCGTCAGTGCGAATGGTGACGTCAGCGATCTCTTCATAAAGCGGATTACGTTCGCCAGCCAGCGCTTCCAGTACTTCGCGCGGCGGTTCGTCAACCTGCAGCAGCGGACGCTTTTTATCACGCTGAGTGCGGGCAAGTTGCTTTTCGATGGTGGTTTCGAGGTAGACGACCACACCGCGGGCGGAGAGACGATTACGGGTTTCACGGGATTTGACGGAGCCGCCACCGGTCGCCAGGACAATGCCCTGTTTCTCGGTCAGCTCGTTGATGATTTTCTCTTCACGATCGCGAAAACCGGCTTCGCCTTCCACATCAAATACCCAGCCTACATCCGCTCCGGTACGTCGCTCAATTTCCTGATCGGAATCGAAAAATTCCATATTGAGTTGCTGAGCTAACTGACGACCAATAGTGCTTTTGCCGGCACCCATCGGCCCAACCAGAAAGATATTGCGTTTCTCTGCCATTTTGTCGGTATTACTAAGAATTCGTTGATGATACCCCGCGTTCAGCAAATTGCTGGCGGGACAGGAACTGAGACCTCATGAGCGTTAGCAAGAGTCAGACGGAAAATTATCTCAACACTCATGGCCGTTTGGCAACCGAATAAATTGCCCCCGGCGACCTTCAAACAGGACCGGTCTGTGGTTCGCGAGACGGTAACGCTCTTCCTTTTTTGCCATCCTTGTGCGCGCTACAGGTGCGCTGGCTGGGCCTGTCGCTCCCGACAGCTTACCTGCGTAAACTGTGGAATAGGTGCCGTTGCTGACGTCCTGTACCACCCAAAATTCGGGCATATTTCTTTCGATGTCAGTATCGCTTGTCACTGACACCCGCCGGAAGGTTATCCTGCCGCGTTCCGTTACACCGTTTTAAAATCGCTAAACCTTGTATGCTAATTCCTGCCCTGCGTCAACGCAGTTGGTCATATGGAGCGAATTTTCCGCTTTATCCGGCGGTAAGCGCTGCTTCCCTGACCAGTCGCGGCGTGATGAAGATCACCAGCTCACGTTTTTTGCGCTCGTCGGTCTGCTGACGAAACAGACTGCCGAGCAGCGGCACCTCGCCCAGCCACGGCACGCGCTTTTCGCCCTGGGTGCGCTGCTGCTGGAAAATACCGCCCAGCGCCAGCGTTTCACCGTCGCGCAGCGTCACCTGAGTGGCGATTTCCTGCTTATCGATGCTCAGCACCTGGCTTTCCCCCATCGTCAGGCTGCGACCCGGCATGTTCTGGCTCAGCCGCAGCGTGAGCTGAATACGCCCGTTGCCCAATACCACTGGCGTCACCTCCATGCCCAGCACCGCCTCTTTGAACTCAATCGCCGTCGCACCACTGTTACCGGATTTCACCTCATAGGGAATTTCGGTGCCCTGCTTAATGGTGGCGGTCTGCTGGTGCGAGGTAAACAGCCGCGGGCTGGCGATGATTTCGATCTGGTTCTCCTGCTCCAGCGCGCTCAGCTCCAGGTTAAGCAGTTCGCCGTTCATCGGTCCGAGCGTGACGCCGGCGCGTATCGCCGGATTGCTCACCGCCAGCGGCACCAGCAGCTGCGGATTGCGCAGCGCCCCGGTGACGACATCGCCGGGTGCGGTGCTCCAGCTGACGCCGAGCTCGCGCAGATGCTCTTCATTGATGGTGACAATGTGCGCTGACAGCTCCACCTGCTCCAGCGGCAGATCCAGCGCCTGCAGCCAGCGCTCGGTGTCGCGCAGCGCCTGCGCGCTGTCCCGCAGCAACAGGCTGTTGGTACGGCTATCCACCGTCACGCTGCCGCGCGGCGTCATCAGCGAGCGTTCCGCCTGCAGGCTGCGGTAGACATCGCTGGCGCTGGCGTAGTGCAGCGTGACGGTGCGCTGCTCAAGCGGCGCCTGCAGCTGCTTCTCTTCACGCTCCGCCTGTGCCTGCTGTGCCTGTCGCTGCTGCCAGCTCTCCGGATAGACCAGCAGCACGCCCTCCTCCTGGATCACCGTGAGTTTTGCCAGCCGCGTGACCAGCGCCAGTGCGCGCTCCCAGCCGACATTATCCAGCCGCAGCGACAGCCGCCCCTCCACGCCCGGCGCGATCAGCAGGTTGGTTTGCTGATAGTCAGCCAGCGCCTGCAGAATGCGCTCGACCGGCGCATCATCAAATACCAGGCTCAGGGGCTGATCAGCGGCGTGCAGCGGACTGCTCAGCGCCAGCCACAGCAGCAGCGTCATCCTTTTCATAAAATCCTCCTTTTATTACCCATGTGATGTGCTGCGGCGGACAGCTCTGCGTGGCGCTCAGTACCAGCGTATGTGCACTGAGCTGGGTCACCTGCCACGGTGCCACCGGAAAAGCAGCCGGTGCGCTCAGCCGCTGACGTTTGCCCTGCGGTGAAACCAGCCAGGCCACAAAGTGCGGCGCGCGACCAATGATGCCCTGTAATCGCCAGCCCTGCGGTACGGCAGCGGGGACCTGACACTGGCTGGCAGCCAGCGGCTGGAACGGATCGCGCGCCAGCGCCCAGCTGCTGCACAGCAGTAACACCAGTGCGCTACTCCGCATCGTCACTCTCCAGCCAGAATTCGCTGTGTAACACGCCCTGCTCCGCCTGCAGCTGAAAACGCTGTGGCACCGCTAATGCCGTCGCAGCCAGCCCGCTGAACAGCGGCAGAAATTGCGGCCAGCTCAGACGAAGCGCCAGCTGCTGTGGCTGACTGTCCGGATGCCAGGCCTCGAGCAGATTGCCGCGCGCCGCCACCAGTTGCTCTAACGATACGGACGCCGCCGTTGCCGCTGGCTGCAGCGTTGCGATCTCCGCCTGAAGCTGTCCGATGGCCGGTCGCGCGTCCAGCTGCTGCTGACGTTGCTGGTGCTGCTGCGCCAGTTGTGACAGCTGCTGTTGCAGCGTGCTGAATTGCTGCTGTTGCGGACGCAGCAGCAGTAGCCAAGCCAGCCCGAGTAGCAGCAGCGCCAGCAGTTGCAGGCTGGCTATTCGCCACGTCAGTGCCAGCTGCAGCCAGCGCTGGATGAGTTCATTCATCGGTCGCCTCCTGCAGCCGGGCGCGCAGCGCGAAGCGGTAATCCCCCTGCGCCTGACGCTGTACGCTGCCCTGCTTCACCGCCGCAAACAGCGGCTGCGTCTGCAGCTGCTGGCGGAACGCGCTGACGTCAGCCAGGCTTTGCGCCAGACCGTCCAGCACCAGTTGCCCTTGTCGCCGCTCCAGGCGACTCAGCCACAGCGTCTCCGGCATCAGTGCGGGCAGTTGCTGCCAGAACTGCTGCCAGCGTTGATGCTGCTGCAGCCGCTGTTGCTGCGCCTGCTGCCTGCGTAACAGGTCATCCCGCTGCGCCATCAGTGTTTGCTGATGTGCCAGCCGCTGCTGTATCTGCTGGAGCTGCATGGTCATAGCGGTGTGCTGCCGGGCTGCCTGCTGGAGCCGCTGTTCAGCGCGCCACCACAGCAGCAGCGTGAGTAACAGCGTTACCAGCAGCACGACAACCAGCAACGCCACACTGTGCTGGCGGCGTAGCAGCAACTGCTGTGCCCGCCACGGGAGCAAATTGACCGCCAGCATCAGTAATCCTCCGGACGCAGTGCCAGGCCAAGCGCAATCGCCAGCGCGCCCGCCTCTGCCGGTAGCGGCGGTTGCAGATAATGCAGCAGCGCCAGCGGCTTGCAGCGCTGTACTTCCGCCTCCGGCAACGCCTGCGGTGAGGTGCAGAACACCGCTTGTGCCAGGGGAAAGGTGTCACGCAGATGGGCTAGCGTCAGGGGTTCGGTCGCCGCGCCGCAGGCGCTATTTTCACCGGCCAGCGTCCACAGCCAGTGATCGCTGAGCGGATGGATCAGCAGCTGATGCGGGCGCAGCGGAACGCGCATGGCGATCTGCGTCAGCGCCAGACTGCTCAGCTCAAACACGTCGGGGCGCAGTCCGGCCTGCTGCAGCGGCGCCAGCCACTGGGCGATGACGTCGCGGCGCGCGGCGGTGACGTGCAGCTGGCTGGCGCTGCCGCCCAGCCGGTAATCCAGCGACAGCGAGGCGGCTTCGACCGGGAACAGGCGTGATGCGGACGCGTTAACGTAGCGGCTGAGCGCCGGCTCGCGCAGTGAGGTCTCTGGCAACGGCAGCGTACGCTGCAGCACCAGCTGCGGCGGCAGGCCAACGCGCAGTGAGTAGCGCCTGGGTAAATGACGCTGCCAGCGCACCAACATCTCCTGTAACACTGGCGAGGTTTGCAACACGCCGTTGCGTAACGTATCGTGCGGCAGCGGCTGCTGCCACCAGTGTCGCAGCTGCCATCCGTGACGGCGTCGTTCAATGCCAAGGGCGCAGAGTTGCCCGTTCTGGATGTCCAGTCCAATTTGCCAGCGCTGAAAAGCCATGCGCGCGATCTCCTTATCGTTACAGGAAAAAGGATGATTACCCGCATTGCATGAAGAATGACGGGTATATCAAAGCGTCAGGCTTGCCTTTATACTACCGCGCGATTGTTTATAAACTGCCCAAACGCCAACAGATGGGAATTCTCAGGTGAAGTTCGTAAAGTATTTATTGATCCTTGCAGTGTGTTGCATTTTGCTGGGAGCCGGCACGGTTTATGGTTTGTACAAATACATAGAGCCGCAGCTGCCTGATGTGAACACATTGAAAGATGTGCGCCTGCAAACCCCGATGCAGGTTTATAGCGCGGATGGCGAGCTGATCGCCCAGTACGGTGAAAAGCGCCGTATCCCGCTCACCCTGCAACAGATGCCGCCTGAGCTAATCAAAGCGTTTATCGCCACCGAAGACAGCCGCTTTTATGAGCATCACGGCGTCGACCCGGTGGGGATTTTCCGCGCCGCCAGCATCGCGCTGGTCTCCGGCCACGCCTCGCAGGGCGCCAGTACCATTACGCAGCAGCTGGCGCGTAACTTCTTCCTCAGCCCTGAACGCACGCTGATGCGTAAAATCAAGGAAGCCTTCCTGGCGATTCGCATCGAGCAGTTGCTGAGTAAGGATGAAATCCTTGAGCTGTATCTGAATAAAATCTATCTCGGCTATCGCGCTTACGGCGTCGGTGCGGCGGCGCAGGTGTACTTCGGTAAACCGGTCGATCAGCTGTCGCTGAGTGAGATGGCGATGATTGCCGGCCTGCCGAAAGCGCCGTCGACCTTTAACCCGCTCTATTCCCATGCCCGTGCGCTGGCGCGCCGTAATGTGGTGCTGGCTCGCATGCTGGATCAGAACTACATCACGCAGCAGCAGTATAACGACGCGCGCAACACGCCGCTGACCGCCAGCTATCACGGCCCGGAAATTGCCTTCTCTGCACCGTATCTTACCGAGCTGGTGCGTCAGGAGATGGTGAAACGCTACGGCGACAGCGCCTACGATGATGGCTACAAAGTGTATACCACCGTGACCCGCCATCTGCAGGAAGCCGCACAGCAGGCGGTGCGTAACAACGTGATGGCGTACGATATGCGTCACGGCTATCGCGGCCCGACCAACGTGCTGTGGAAAGTGGGCGAAGCCAGCTGGGATCACACCCGCATCGTCAACGCGCTGAAAGATCTGCCGGTCTACGGTCCGCTGAACGCCGCCGTGGTCACCAGCGCCAGCGCCGACGAAGCCACCGCCATGCTGAAAGATGGCAGCAGCGTTTCGCTGACCTTAGCCGGCGTGCGCTGGGCGCGTCCGTATAAATCCGACACCCTGCAGGGCCCGACGCCGCGCAGCGTCACTCAGGTGCTGCAGGCTGGCCAGCAGATTTGGGTACGTAAAGTCGGGGATGCATGGTGGCTGGGACAGGTGCCGCTGGTGAACTCGGCGCTGGTGTCGCTTAATCCGGAAGACGGTGCGGTACGCGCGCTGGTGGGCGGTTTTGACTTCAACCAGAGTATGTTCAACCGCGCCACCCAGGCGCTGCGTCAGGTCGGCTCGAACATCAAGCCGTTCCTGTATACCGCCGCCATGGACCGCGGCCTGACGCTGGCCTCCATCCTCAACGACGTGCCGATTTCACGCTGGGATGCCGGTGCCGGCGCAGACTGGCGACCAAAGAACTCGCCGCCGACTTATGCGGGTCCGATTCGTTTACGCCAGGGGCTGGGTGAGTCGAAAAACGTGGTGATGGTGCGCGCGATGCGTGCCATGGGCGTTGATTACGCCGCTGAGTATCTGCAGCGCTTTGGCTTCCCGGCGCAGAACATTATCCATACCGAGTCGCTGGCACTGGGCGCCGCATCCTTCACGCCAATGCAGGTGGCGCGCGGCTATGCGGTGATGGCCAACGGCGGCTTCCTGGTCGATCCTTACTTCATCGCCAAGATTGAGAACGAACAGGGCGGCGTGATTTTCCAGGCGCAGCCGAAGATCGCCTGCCCGCAGTGCAATCTGCCGGTTATCTATGGCGACACCAAAAAGTCGGTGGCGCTGAATGAAGAGAGCGTGGAAAACGTTGCCACCTCGAATCAGCAGCAGAATCAGACCGTGCCGCAGCCCGAGCTGGAGCAGGTACCCGCGCAGCCGCAGCCGGCCGGCGATCAGCAGTATGCGCCGCACGTGATCAACACGCCGCTGGCGTTCCTGATTAAGAGCGCGCTGAACTCCAACATCTTCGGTGAACCGGGCTGGATGGGAACCGGCTGGCGTGCCGGTCGCGATCTGAAGCGTAACGATATCGGCGGCAAAACCGGTACCACCAACAGTTCCAAAGACGCCTGGTTCTCCGGTTATGGTCCGGGCGTGGTGACGTCGGTGTGGATTGGCTTCGATGATTCGCGCGCGCTGGGTCGCACCACGGTATCGGGTGCGATTCCGGATCAGATCTCCGGCTACGAAGGCGGCGCGAAGAGTGCGCAGCCGGCATGGGATGATTACATGAAAGTGGCGCTGGATGGTGTGCCGGTGCAGCCGCTGACACCGCCGGACGGCGTGGTGACGGTGACCATTGACCGCAGCACCGGCAAGCTGGCCAACGGTGGCGGCAACACCCGTCAGGAGTACTTCATTAACGGCACCCAGCCGACCGAGTATTCGGTGCATGATGTGGGCACCACCATTATGGACAACGGTGAAAGCCACGAACTGTTTTGATCAAAAAAGCCGGGGGAAATCCCCGGCTTTTTGTTTTTACCCCGTGCGACTTTCCGCGCCTTTTATTGCGCCGCCAGGTGTCCTCAATAACTCAACCGCCCCTGCTTCACCAGCCACTCACGCACCATGAACAGCGCGCTGACGTTACGCGCCTCGCGAAAATCCGGCTCTTCCAGCAGCGCCAGCAGATTGCTGAGCGGCCAGCGGCGTACAATCAGCGGCTCCGGCTCATCCCCTTCCAGCTTCTCTTCGTACAACCCTTCAGCTACCACGATATTCATCTTGCTGGAGAAATAGGACGGCGCCATGGTGAGTTTGCCCAGCGCTTCCAGCTGATGCGCGCCAAAGCCCACTTCTTCTTTCAGCTCACGGTTGGCGGCTTCAAAAACGCTTTCACCCGGATCGATTAAACCTTTCGGGAAGCCCAGCTCATAGGTTTCCAGTCCGACGGCGTACTCCTGGATCAGGATCACGTCATCGCCAATGATCGGCACAATCATCACCGCTTCACGATCGGAGGGCTTCATGCGCTCATAGACGCGACGCGCACCGTTGCTGAAGGCGAGATCAACCGCTTCGATGGTAAACAGGCGGGAGCGGGCCACCGCTTCCACGTTGAGGATGTCAGGTTTTTTCAGGGGAGTGGTCATATCAGCCTCAAACTTAGCACAGCCTTGTGAAACGCGATGACGTCAGCATACCGAAGCCCGCGGCATTGTGCGACACGCAGCGCGGGTCAATCATGGTGACATACATTTGTTCGCTGCCGCTAACAACTTCTTGTTATCTGCACAGTAAGATTTTCACAATAAGTCAACGGGGTAGCAGCAAATTCGGATAATACCGATGTTTAATTGAGGGGCTTGTGAGTACCATCCCGTTAAGGAATAATCTAACAAATTTATAATACAATGATTTTGCGCGGTATTTTGTTTCATTTGCCTCTTGTCAGAATGACTTCTGCTCGCCAAAATTGACTCGTATTGCAGGTTTTACCGGGAGCACATCGTAAACGTGACGGCAGTTTTTTGGCTGGATTGAGCAAAGCATGAGCACTCTTATCGTCATTCTGGCTGTCATGCTGGCCTGTTCGTTAGTGGCCGGAATCGGCTACTGGTACGCTATGCGGCATCGTCCGCCGTTGGCGAAACCACTGCCGTTTATCAGTCCGCCCTGCCGTAAACTCACCGATGAAGAACGCGCTGCCGTTGAGAAGTATATTGCGTCGCTGGGTAAAGCGCGTCAGCACAGCAGCGGGCGATCGACCCGATCGTCACGGGAACCCGAAGCGCTGGCGCTGACCGCACAGAGCAATAATGTTTATCCCGTTACCCGCTCCATCACCCGTTACGGCCTCTCCACTGACGATCCCCACAAATGGCGCTACTACCTGGATGAAGTCGAGGTGCATCTGCCGCCGCTGTGGGAGCAGTACATCGCTGAAGAAAACTACGTCGAGCTGATCCGCACCCAGACCCTGCCGCTGGTGATCTCGCTCAACGGCCACTCGCTGGTGAACTATGCGGTGGAACAACCGGCGCTGCCGCCGCTGGTGCGGCCGATGTCGACCAACGCTTCGATTCGTAAAGAGGAGAGCGAAAACGTCGAGCTGCTGCAGGTGCGCAAAGAGTCGCCGGAAGAGTATCAGCTGTCGCGCGCCGACGGCACACGTGAAGCAAGCGCCATTTGCTGCGCCTTCCTGCTGTTTTTCCTCAGCCTGGTGCTGCCCGGCAGCCTGATGCTGTGGATTGCGCTGCCCGCCGGCGCGATCGTTGCTGTCAGCCTGTGGTTTATGTATCGATTCCCCGGTGAAAAAGGGCTGCGCGATGTGCACTGTCTGCGCGGCGCACCGAAGCGCTGGGGCCTGTTTGGCGAATCCAATCAGGAGCAGAGCAACATCTCGCTCGGCATCATCGACTTAATCTATCCGGCACACTGGCAGCCTTATGTGGCGCACGACCTGGGCCAGGTGACGGATGTGGATATCTATCTGAATCGTCAGGTGGTACGCCAGGGGCGCTTCCTGTCGCTGCAGGATGAAGTCCGCAACTTCCCGGTACAGCGCTGGCGTAAAAACCTGGTGCTGGCGTGCGGTTCGCTGCTGGTGCTGGTGATGCTGGTGAGCTGGATTCCGCTCAGCATGCCGATCAAACTCAGCCTCGCCTGGCTGAAAGGCACCGAAAGTGTGGAAGTGAACAGCGTCGATAAACTCACTGCCCTGCCGCTGCACATTGGCGATAGCCTGAAAGTGAGCGGCACCGGCATGTGCTCGGTTCCGGGCAATTACCAGAGCAACCGCAGCTACGGCTACATGCCGTTCGACTGCTCGGCGATTTACTGGAACAACGCTGCGCCGCTGCCGCTGCCGCAGTCCGACATCATCGACAAAGCCGCCGCGCTGCTGGAGACCACCACGCAGCAGCTGCATCCGGAAACCAACACCGACCCGAAACTTAACCCGCAGCTGGCGTCCGCGATTCAGAAATCAGGCATGATCCTGCTGGATGATTTCTCCGATCTGGTGTTGAAAACCCAGCAGCTGTGCAGCCAGCAGCAGGACTGCGTGCGCCTGAAAAATGCGCTGGTTAACCTCGGTAACGCCAAAGACTGGGATACGCTGATTCACCGTGCGGATTCCGGCAAGCTCAACGGCATGAACGTGCTGCTGCGCCCGGTTAGCGCCGAAGCGCTGGAGAATCTGGTGAACACCGCCACCTCGACCTTCTTCTCGCGGGAGACGCGTCGCGCGGCGGAAACCCTGAACAGCCCGCCGCCGGGCGGATTCCTGATCATTAGCGATGAAGGCCGGCAGATGGTGAACCAGCCGCAGCCGTCGGTAGCGCTGTTCGATCTCGACGCCCCTTCACAATGGCACGAACTGCAGCGCCTGTCCGGCATGCTGCTGCACACACCGTTTGCCGCCAGCGGTATCATTACCAGCATTACCACCGATGCCAACGGCACGCGCCACATCGCCCTGCACAACGAGCCCGACGCCATGGCGCAGTGGCGCTATCTGGGCACCGCGCTGCTAATGCTGGTGCTGATTGTCAGCGCCGTCAGCAACGGCCTGCTGGCGCTGCGCCGCATCCACCGCAACCGCCTGCGTATGGCGCAGATTCAGCAGTATTACGACAAGTGCTTTAACCACAACCTCAGCACTATGCAGAGCGTGCGCTCGCTGTTCTGACCCTCCGCCTTCTGTGCTACCCTGTCGCCCTGTTTTTCAGGGCGGAAAACAAAATGCCGATTACGCTTAAGGGATTGGCGATGGATCGGCAGCCCGCAACGGCACCTCGCCCTTGATTTATCACGTTGTACCCATACCTTTGGGTATCCGGCACCGGCCCGATCCATCTTTCCGGCGTCATGCGACCGTGTGCGACCGATCGCCACACGGCGCGACGCAGCGTAACAGCAGGAGCCGCAATGAAAGAGAAAACCAGTGAAGGCGTTCGCCTTGATAAATGGCTGTGGGCCGCGCGCTTCTATAAAACCCGCGCGCTGGCTCGCGACATGATTGAAGGCGGCAAAGTGCATTACAACGGCCAGCGCAGCAAACCGGGCAAAGTGGTCGAACTGCAGGCCGAGCTGACGCTGCGTCAGGGCAACGATGAGCGCACGGTGATTATCACCGCCATCGGCGACCAGCGGCGTCCGGCCAGCGAAGCGCAGCAGATGTACGCGGAGACGGCCGCCAGCATCGAAAAGCGCGAAAAGAACGCGCTGGCGCGCAAAATGAATGCCCTGACCATGCCGCATCCCGATCGCCGCCCGGATAAAAAAGAGCGCCGCGATCTGCTGAAATTTAAATTGTCGGGCGATGAATAACTCGCGCCCCCACGAGAGAAACCTTATGTCTGTTCAAGATCAACTGCATCGTTACCTGTTTGAAAACGTCGCCGTGCGCGGCGAGCTGGTCAACGCATCTCAAACCTGGCGCGACATCGTGCAGAACCACGACTACGCCGAGCCGGTCAAAACGCTGCTGGGTGAACTGCTGGTCGCCACCAGCCTGCTCACCGCTACGCTGAAATTTGACGGCGATATCACCGTGCAGCTGCAGGGCGATGGCCCGCTGAGCATGGCGGTGATCAACGGGAATAACCGCCAGGAGCTGCGCGGCGTGGCGCGGCTGAAAGAGGATGCGGAGATTGCCGCCGGCAGCAGCCTGAAGCAGATGGTGGGTAACGGCTATCTGGTGATCACCATTTCGCCTGAGAAAGGCGAGCGCTATCAGGGCGTGGTCGGCCTGGAAGCCGATACGCTGGCGGGCTGTCTGGAAGATTACTTCATGCGTTCCGAGCAGCTGCCAACCCGCCTGTTCATTCGCACCAGCGAGAAAGGCGCAGCCGGTATTCTGCTGCAGGTGCTTCCCGCGCAGGAGCCCAACCTGGATGACTTCAACCATCTGGCCACGTTAACCGAAACCGTGAAGAGCGAAGAGCTGATTGAGCTGCCCGCTACTGACGTACTGTGGCGTCTCTATCATCAGGAAGAAGCCACGGTTTACGACCCGGCGCCGGTCAGCTTTAAATGCACCTGCTCGCGCGAACGCTGCGGTGAAGTGCTGAAGACGCTGCCGCCAGAGGAAGTGGATGAGATTCTGGTCGAAGACGGCAAAATTGATATGCACTGCGACTATTGCGGCACGCACTATGTGTACGATGCAGTGGATATTGCTGCTATTCGTAACGCTCCCTCCGGCAATAGCGATCAACTGCATTAATCAGCAAACGGGCGGTGACGCCGCCCGTATTTTCCGCCGGCGTAGCGCTATGATTTTTCACGGAAATTAACTAATTTACGCTAACTTTAGTTTCATAAGTGGCAGATTTCTCTACTTGTCACGTTCCAGCTCGCATTTTTAACTCTCTTCACTTTTCCACCTCGCTCAGACGTGTACACTGCGCGCGATCTGCCCTGTGCGGCTATGCGCAGCAGGACGCAGAAACCCTCATAAAAAATGCCATGAAGTACCGATTTAAGGAGCAGTCACATGCGCGTTAACGGCCTGACATCGCAAGACCTCGAAACGCTCGGAATTAGCGGCACCACCGAGGTGGTGTACAACCCTGATTACGCCACGTTATTTCAGGAAGAAACCCGCCCGGAGGTGGAAGGTTACGCGCGCGGCACCCTGACGCAGAGCGGTGCCATTGCCGTGGATACCGGCATCTTCACCGGACGTTCGCCGAAAGATAAATACATCGTGCGGGATGACACCACGCGTGACACGCTGTGGTGGAACGACGTTGGCAACGGCAAGAACGACAACCAGCCGCTGTCACAGGAAACCTGGCAGGCGCTCAAAGATCGCTGCACGCAACAGCTTTCCGGCAAGCGTCTGTTTGTGATTGACGCCTTCTGCGGCGCCAACCCGGACACCCGCCTCAGCGTGCGTTTCGTGATGGAAGTGGCGTGGCAGGCGCATTTCGTTAAAAACATGTTTATCCGTCCGACTGAAGCCGAACTGGCTGAGTTTACGCCGGATTTCGTGGTGATGAACGCGGCGCAGTGCACCAATCCGGACTGGCAGGCGCAGGGGCTGCATTCAGAGAATTTTGTTGCCTTTAACCTGACCGAACGCATGCAGCTGATCGGCGGTACCTGGTACGGCGGCGAGATGAAAAAAGGCCTGTTCGCCATCATGAACTATCTGCTGCCGCTGAAGGGTATCGCCTCGATGCACTGCTCGGCCAACGTCGGCAAAGCGGGCGACGTGGCGGTGTTCTTTGGCCTGTCCGGTACCGGTAAAACCACCCTCTCTACCGATCCGGATCGTCAGCTGATCGGCGACGATGAGCACGGCTGGGACGACGACGGCGTCTTTAACTTCGAAGGCGGCTGCTACGCCAAAACCATCAATCTGTCAGAGCAGGCTGAGCCGGAGATTTACCGCGCGATTCGCCGTGATGCGCTGCTGGAGAACGTGGTGGTGCGCGCCGACGGCACGGTCGATTACGCCGACGCCAGCAAGACGGAAAACACCCGCGTGTCTTACCCGATCGAGCACATCGAAAACATCGTGCAGCCGGTATCGAAAGCCGGCCACGCGAAGAAGGTCATCTTCCTGACCGCCGATGCCTTTGGCGTACTGCCACCGGTTTCGCGTCTGACGCCGGAGCAAACCCAGTACCACTTCCTGTCCGGCTTTACCGCCAAGCTGGCCGGCACCGAGCGCGGTGTGACGCAGCCCACCCCAACCTTCTCCGCCTGTTTTGGCGCGGCGTTCCTGACGCTGCATCCAACGCAGTACTCGGATGTGCTGGTGAAACGTATGCAGGCGTCCGGCGCGCAGGCCTATCTGGTGAATACCGGCTGGAACGGCAGCGGCAAGCGCATTTCGCTGAAAGACACACGCGCTATCATCAACGCGATTCTGGCCGGTGAGCTGGATGAAGCGGAGACCGTGACGCTGCCGGTGTTTAATCTGCAGGTGCCCACCACGCTGGCACAGGTGGACGATGCCATTCTCGATCCGCGCCGCAGCTGGTCTGACGCCGCCGCCTGGCAGCAGGCTGCCGAAGCGCTGGCGCAGCGCTTTATCACCAATTTCGAGAAGTACACCGATAACGATGCCGGTAAGGCGCTGGTGCAGGCCGGCCCGCAGCTGTGAAGTAGCCCAGCCGCCACAACGGCGGCTTAGCGATGGCACATTTCGTCGCGGCGCGATTTATCGCGCATGCCTGCAGCGGCAATATCGCTGATGGATGCGCAATAGATTGCGCCGCGACGGTTGGTGCGGAAATTTAACTAACAGTACTGCTTACTGCCGTCGTGGCGCTGTTTTCCGGAATCGGTAACCACGCACGGATACGTAATCCGCCGCGTTCACTCTCGCCAATCTCCAGCGATCCGTCATGCGCATCGATAATACGCTGCACAATTGCCAGGCCCAGACCGGTGCCGCTGGTGCTGCGCGCGCTGTCGCCGCGTACAAACGGCTGGAACAGATGCTGTAACTGATCCGGCTTAATGCCCGGACCATCATCCTCCACCTGGAACCACGCACGATTCAATTCCTGACCGCTGCTGACCTTGATCCAGCCGTTACCGTAACGCGCCGCGTTAACCACCAGATTCGCCACCGCGCGTTTAATCGACAGCGGGTTAATATCCAGCATCAGCTCCGCGTCCATCACCGCATTCTCAATCTCGCGCTCGTAGCCGCTCTCCGCCGCCACTACTTCGCCCAGCACGCTATTCAGATCGGCGCGCTCGGTTTGCATCTCCTGCCCGGTGCGCAGGTAATCGATGAACTGCTCGATGATGGCGTTACACTCTTCGATATCTTTGTTGATCGACTCGGCCAGGTAGCCATCTTCCTCGCCCATCATCTCGGTGGCGAGACGGATACGCGTCAGCGGCGTGCGTAAATCATGGCTGACGCCGGCCATCAGCAGCGTACGGTCATCGGCCAGCTGCTTCACGCCCGCCGCCATCTGGTTGAAGGCGCGCGTCACCGAACGCACTTCCGAAGCACCGTATTCGCGCAGCGGTGGCGGAATAATGCCTTTCCCCACCTGCAACGCAGCGTGTTCGAGATCGACCAGGGGTCGGTTTTGTATACGGATAAACAGCCAGGCGCCGCCAATCGCCAGCAGCATAATCGCCAGGGTATAGCGGAACAGCGGTGAGAAGTCGCCCTGATGGATTTCGGTCAGCGGTACGCGCACCCAGATATCCGGCGACAGCCAGGTTTTCAGCCAGACCACCGGCGAGTTTTTGTTAACCTCAACCCGCACGTCGGTCGGCCCGCCCAGCTGCTGCGCCATCTGTTCACTGAGGAATTCATAATGCTGCGCCCAGCGCAGCCCGCTCTCTTCCGCCGCCGCGTTGGTGTACAACGAGATGCCCAGCTCACGATAAATTTCGCGCCGGAAGGCCGGCGGCACTTCCAGCTGCGTACCATCTTCCAGCTGCAGCCGATCGGTCATCAGCATACGCACTTCGTAGGCGAGGACTTTGTTGAACTGCTGCAGGCTGGGAAGAATGGCGAAATTGAGCACCACCAGGTAGGTCGTTACCAGGCTGACGAACAGCAAGGTAACGATCAACAACAGGGTGCGGGCAAACGAACTGCGGGGTGAGAAGCGCAATCGCCTCATGCTTTACTGCCGTCCGGAACGAACACGTAGCCAAGGCCCCAGACGGTCTGGATATAGCGCGGATGCGCCGGATCTTCTTCGACCATGCGGCGCAGACGAGAGATCTGCACGTCGATAGAACGCTCCATCGCACTGTACTCACGCCCGCGCGCCAGGTTCATCAGCTTATCGCGCGACAGCGGCTCACGCGGATGGCTCACCAGCGCTTTCAGCACGGCAAACTCTCCGCTGGTCAGCGGCATCGGCTCATCTTCACGGAACATTTCGCGCGTGCCGAGGTTCAGTTTGAACTTACCGAAGGCGATGACGGCTTCTTCCTGCGACGGCGCGCCCGGCAGCTCATTGGCCTGACGACGCAGCACAGCACGAATTCGCGCCAGCAGCTCACGCGGGTTGAACGGTTTTGGAATGTAGTCATCGGCGCCGATTTCCAGCCCCACGATACGATCGACCTCTTCACCTTTCGCGGTGACCATAATGATCGGCATCGGGTTACTCTGGCTACGCAGACGACGGCAAATTGACAGGCCATCTTCGCCCGGCAGCATTAAATCGAGCACCATTAAATGGAATGATTCGCGGGTCAGCAGACGATCCATCTGCTCGGCGTTGGCGACGCTGCGCACCTGAAAGCCCTGTTCGGTGAGATAGCGTTCGAGCAGTGCGCGCAGACGCATATCATCATCGACGACCAGAATTTTGTAGTTCTCTTGCATGTTCAACTCCCAAAGGCGCCATTGCCTGAGCCGATATTGTGTAAAAAAGATGCCTGTCTGTGACAGTCATTAATGGTTTATATTCTAGCCGAAATTGTTACAAAGCATATTAAACAGCAGCTTATCTTTAATTTTAACCGCGAACTGCGGCTCCGCTCGCGCTTTTCTGACTGATTTTGACGCCGTTTAGCGCTTGTCTGAAAATCAGCGGCGTTTTCTGTCGGCGAGTGGTCCAGCCAGGCCGTCCCGCTTCCGCCGTCAGGCGGGGCGCGCCATTTGGCTTAAGTTTCGCCTGCAGGATAAGCCAGCGGCCGCGCTCAGCAGCATAAAATAGCGCGTTTTCGCCGCTGACTGCGTATCCGCGCTCGGAACAGTGCCAGTGCGCGCGCAAAATAAGGCCAGTGTTAAATAAAGTGATTTAAATCAGTCAGTAAACTCCCCTTTCCTCTGCGCAAATGATCTCCGACACTGCATCGGTACCTGCTTACTGAGTTCATGTGGAGAAGAAAGATGAAAAAAACCGTTGTTCTGCTGAGCGCTCTGGTACTCACCAGCCTCACACAGGTTCAGGCCGCTACGCCAGCGGGCGAAGCCGCCGGCGCACAGGCGTCGACCACGGCCAAAGGTAATTCCGATGCTATCGGCATCGGTGCGGTGGGTGCCCTGCTCGGCGTCGCGCTGGCCACCATGGGCGGCGGCGATCACGGCGGTAGCAGCACCTCAACGACCACGGCGACCACGCCGGGCAAATAACGCTTATCTGGCGCGGCAAGGCTGCGGCGCTTCCCCCTCTTATACTGCCAGCCCTTTCGCCAGCGGAGAATAAGTTGCGCCCCGGCTTGTTTCACCAGGCCATTACTCTCCGCCTCTTTTTTCCTCACTTTCCGTCACGTACTCAATGCGGTTCACAAACCATACCTTCTGTCCTTCCGGCGTGTTTACCGTCACCTCGTCATCCACCTCTTTTTTGATCAGCGCGCGCGCCATCGGCGAGTCGATGGAGATGTACTCTTTCACCGTATCGCCATAGATCTCGTCCGGTCCGACGATACGAAAACGCTTCACGTCGCCCTGCTCGTTCTCCACTTCCACCCAGGCGCCGAAGAACACTTTGCCCTCCTGCTGCGGCGCATAATCAACAATTTTCAGCTCGGCGAGGCATTTACGCAGATAGCGCACGCGCCGATCGATCTGGCGCAGCAGGCGCTTGTTATAGGTGTAATCGGCGTTTTCAGAGCGATCGCCCAGGCTGGCGGCCCAGGAGACAATGCGGGTGATTTCCGGCCGCTTCTCATTCCACAGATGGTCGTGCTCAGCACGCAGCTTGTTATAGCCTTCGCGGGTAATCAGTTGGGTTTTCATCGCTTCACTCGTGGTTACAGCCCTGTTCACTGCACAGAGGCTATCACAAAGCCTTACCTGCCCGGACAGGCACCCAGCGTCTTTTTCATCAGGCGCACATAATCGGCGACCAGGCCGGGCGTCCAGGTCATGATTTCTGCCCGTTCGCGCAGCACGCAGGCGCCCCAGAACGCCGGCTGCAGCAGCAGCGCAAACACCTGCTGCAGTCGCTGGCCGTAATAGCCTTCAAACGCCACGTCCAGCGCATCCACCACGGTGGTCGAACAGTTTTTTGCCGTCAGATTATACAGGCTGTCACCACGGTTGGCCTGCCAGTAGCTGGCGAGCGCCTGCCCGTTGTAGTGCTGAAAACTGAAGGTTAAATCCGGGCTGCGCCAGTCGGCAATCTCTGCCGCCAGCGAGGGGAGAAAACGGCCGGGGCGATCGTTAATCTGTCCGGCCAGCAGCAGACGCGGCAGCTCGTGCGGTTGCGGATCGATCTCCTGCTGCGGATAAAGGCTGATGTAGCCGCGCTCGCCAAAGCTCAGTGCCGCGTGGCCGGTACAAAAGTGCCCTTCACCGTTAATCACGCCGATGTAACGGTCAATCACATAGCGCTTCGGCTGTTGACTGGCTTCAGACTGCGCCTGCCAGACGTGGACACAGAGAGGAAATGCCGCAGCGTCCGGCGGAAAGCGGGCCTGCTGCCACGGCCGGAGCCGCGCGATATGACGATGGCCGCGACAAAACCACGGCAGCAGCGTAACGGACTGACCCGCCGGCAGGCGCTGCCACTGGCGCCAGACGCGCCACACCGTCAGGCTGAACGACAGCAGCAACAGTACCAGCCAGCTGCCCAGCAACAGGCAGGTATGCAGGTTGTCATTGAAAAACAGCACCACGCTGAGCACCATCTCGCCGCAGCCCAGCATAAAATGCCGCACCCAGCGCTGGCGCTGAATCAGCGCCGCGCTCAGGCAGCGAAACAGGCCGTTAAACAACAGGCAGATTTCCATCACCGTCAGCAGCAGTTTCTTCAGTTGCCTTTCATCACCGTGCCACAGCGCGCCGGCCAGCAGCGTGCCGACAAAAATCAGGGAAAACAGCAGATTGAGCCAGCGCTGCAGCGACACCTCGCCGCTCAGCAGGTTAAACAGCAGCGACAGCGACATTAAGAGCGCCAGCACCTGTAGCGACAGATTGATATGCCCATCGACCAGCACGTCCGCCACGATCATGCCTGCCAGCAGCACGCCGCACAGCGCCAGGGCATAAATCAGCAGACGATAACGCACCAGCAGCTCGCGTCCGGCCAGCAGCAGCAGTAATTTGATCATTGCTTCACCCTCCTTCCGTGGTTTGCCGCGGATTATAGGGCAGAGGCGGGGCGAGCCTGGCAGCAACCGGCACGCCATTGCGCTGGGGTTTAACACATAGGTGGCTAAGTTTCTCTGAGTTGCGCGCTGCATTCAGAAAAAGACGGATTCACCGGTCAGCGGCTGGCAATTTGCGGCCTCAGTCCGTATAACTGTCCCCTATTTCTAACCCTGTGTAAGCAAGACCGTTACTGATGATGAAAGATTCGCTGAGCCAGATTATCGCAGGTGAGCTGAAGGCACGCGCCGACCAGGTTGACGCCGCCATTCGCTTGCTGGATGAAGGGAACACCGTGCCGTTTATCGCACGTTACCGTAAGGAAGTGACCGGCGGGCTGGATGATACCCAGCTGCGTACGCTGGAGAGCCGTCTCGGCTATCTGCGTGAGCTGGAGGAACGCCGCCAGTCGATTCTGAAATCCATTGATGACCAGGGCAAACTGACGCCGGAATTAGCCACTGCCATCAACGGCACGCTGAACAAAACCGAGCTGGAAGATCTCTATCTGCCTTATAAGCAGAAGCGCCGCACGCGCGGGCAGATCGCTATCGAAGCCGGGCTGGAACCGCTGGCTGAGACGCTGTGGAACGATGCGTCTCAGGATCCCGAGCAGCTGGCAGCGCGTTATGTCGACGCGGACAAAGGCGTCGCCGATGTGCGTGCCGCACTGGATGGCGCACGCTATATCCTGATGGAGCGCTTCGCCGAAGACGCCACGCTGCTGGCGAAAGTGCGTGAATACCTGTGGAAGAACGCCCATCTGGTTGCGCGCGTGGTGGAAGGCAAAGAGGAAGAAGGCGCTAAATTCCGCGACTACTTTGATCACCACGAAGCGCTGAGCAGCGTGCCGTCGCACCGCGCGCTGGCCATGTTCCGTGGCCGTAACGAAGGCATTTTACAGCTGTCGCTCAACGCCGATCCGCAGTTTGATGAAGCGCCGCGCGAAAGCTACGGTGAAACGCTGATCGCCGACCACCTTGGCCTGCGCCTGAACAACGCACCGGCCGACAGCTGGCGCAAAGCCGTGGTCAGCTGGACCTGGCGCATCAAGGTCCTGCTGCACCTCGAAACCGAACTGATGGGCACCATCCGCGAACGGGCGGAAGACGAAGCGATCAACGTGTTTGCCCGTAATCTGCACGATCTGCTGATGGCGGCTCCCGCCGGCATGCGCGCCACCATGGGTCTCGATCCTGGCCTGCGCACCGGGGTCAAAGTGGCGGTGGTCGATGCCACCGGCAAGCTGGTCGCGACCGATACCATCTATCCGCATACCGGCCAGGCGGCCAAAGCCGCAACCTCGGTGGCGGCACTGTGCGCGAAACATCAGGTTGAACTGGTGGCGATCGGCAACGGCACCGCTTCACGTGAAACCGAGCGTTTCTTCCTCGACGTACAGAAGCAGTTCCCGCGAATCAAAGCGCAAAAAGTGATTGTCAGTGAGGCCGGAGCATCGGTCTATTCCGCTTCCGAACTGGCGGCGCAGGAGTTCCCCGATCTCGACGTTTCGCTGCGCGGTGCGGTGTCTATCGCCCGTCGTCTGCAGGATCCGCTGGCAGAGCTGGTCAAAATTGACCCGAAATCGATTGGCGTTGGCCAGTATCAGCACGATGTCAGCCAGAGCCAGCTGGCGAAAAAACTCGATGCGGTGGTGGAAGATTGTGTGAACGCCGTGGGCGTCGATCTGAATACCGCTTCGGTGGCGCTGCTGACGCGCGTCGCCGGCCTGACGCGCATGATGGCGCAGAACATTGTCAGCTGGCGTGACGAAAACGGCCGCTTCCAGAACCGCCAGCAGCTGTTGAAGGTGAGCCGCCTTGGGCCGAAAGCCTTTGAACAGTGCGCCGGCTTCCTGCGCATCAACCACGGCGATAATCCGCTGGATGCCTCAACGGTGCATCCGGAAGCCTATCCGCTGGTGGAGCGCATTCTCGCCGCTACGGAACAGGCGCTGAATGAACTGGTGGGCAATCCGGGTAGCCTGCGCGACCTGAATGCGCGCGACTTCACCGATGAGCGTTTCGGGCTGCCGACCGTCACCGATATCATCAAAGAGCTGGAGAAACCGGGCCGCGATCCGCGTCCGGAGTTCAAAACCGCGCAGTTTGCCGAAGGCGTGGAGACGCTCAACGACCTGCTGCCGGGCATGGTGCTGGAAGGTGCGGTGACCAACGTGACCAACTTCGGCGCGTTCGTCGATATCGGCGTGCATCAGGACGGCCTGGTGCACATCTCTTCACTGTCGGACAAATTCGTAGACGATCCGCATCAGGTGGTGAAAGCCGGCGATATCGTCAAAGTGAAGGTGATGGAAGTCGATCTGCAGCGTAAGCGTATCGCGCTGACCATGCGTCTGGATGAGCAGCCGGGTGAAAGCAACGCGCGCAGCGGCGGCAACCGTGGCGCAGGCAAAGAGGCCGCGCGGCCGGCCGCCGGTGCCAAAGGCCGCGGCAAACCTGCCAGCAGCAGCGTCGGTAATAGCGCGATGGGCGATGCGCTGGCGGCCGCGTTTGGGAAGAAACGCTAAGCGGCGCGCGAGTACAGGAGGTTGATAAATTGTCCTGGGGGACTACGCTGAAAAAACCGTGTGAAAAAATGACCTTCCGCGTAACCCGGCGATCCGATGGACATTATCAACTTCCTGCTCGATGAGATTTATGAAGGTAGCTTCCCCGTCGCGGCGCGCGAGCGCCTGCTTTCGCACATCCGCGCGGCGCGCGACACGGTAAAGCTGCCGCGTAAAGCGCACTGGGATGAAAAAGACGTGGTGCTGATCAGTTACGCCGACCAGTTCCGCGAACCCGAGCAACCCACGCTCGCCAGCTTTACGCGCTTTTATCAGCAGCATCTGCAGTCCACCTTCAGCCTGGTGCATCTGCTGCCATTTTTCCCCTACTCGTCCGACGATGGCTTCTCGGTTATCGATTACCACAAAGTGAACCCGATTTGCGGCGACTGGCAGCACATCACGGCGCTGCACAGCGAAACCCGGCTGATGTTCGATTTCGTCTGTAACCATATGTCGGCGCACAGCGCATGGTTTCGCCACTTTCTGGCGCAGGATGCCGGCTGGGACGACTTCTTTATCAGCATGCCGCCCGCCACCGATCTCAGCGCCGTGACGCGCCCGCGCACCTCACCGCTGCTGACGCCGTTTACCCTCGCTAACGGCGACACGCGCTTTATCTGGACCACCTTCAGCGCCGACCAAATCGATCTCAACTTCGCCAATCCGCAGGTGCTGATCCGCATGGTGGGCGTGCTGCTGGATTATCTCAACAAAGGCGCGGATTACGTGCGGCTGGACGCGGTGGGCTACATGTGGAAAACGCCGGGCACACGCTGTATCCATCT
The DNA here is from genome assembly GCF_002207995.1 of Pantoea sp. VS1. NCBI lineage: Bacteria > Pseudomonadati > Pseudomonadota > Gammaproteobacteria > Enterobacterales > Erwiniaceae > Pantoea > Pantoea sp. VS1. The sequence goes on along the minus strand of NZ_NHZE01000067.1, from coordinate 11,715 downwards.
GACCAAAACCCATCAGCTGGTGAAGCTGTTTCGCGCCATCGCCAACGAAGTCGCGCCAGGTACGGTGATCGTGACCGAAACCAACGTGCCGCATCAGGATAACATCAGCTATTTCGGCAACGGCCACGACGAAGCGCAGATGGTTTACCAGTTTTCACTGCCACCGCTGGTGCTGCACGCCATTCACTCCGGCTCGGCGCGCGCGCTGCGCCAGTGGGCCAGCACGCTTGAGCCCAGTGATGGCGGCACCACCTTCTTTAATTTTCTCGCCTCGCACGACGGCATTGGCCTCAATCCGGCACGCGGCATTTTGTCGGAAGTCGAGATTGTGGCGCTGGTGCGTGAACTGGCGCTGGAGGGCGCGCTGGTGTCCTATAAAAACAACCCGGACGGCAGCACCAGCCCGTATGAAATCAACGTAACGTATCTGGATGCGCTCAATCACCAGACCGACGATGACGACACGCGCCTGCGCCGTTTCCTGCTGGCGCACGCGATTCTGCTGGCCTTTCCCGGCGTGCCCGCCATCTATATTCAAAGTATTCTCGGCTCGCGCAATGACAACGAGGGCGTGCGCGCTGCCGGGCACAACCGCGCCATCAACCGTGAGAAGTACAGCCTGCGCGATATCGAACAGCAAATCAGCGGCGGCAACCCGCTGCGTCAGCAGGTGTTTGAGCGGCTTAGCGCACTGATTCAGCTGCGCACCCGGCAGCCGGCGTTCCATCCGGACAATCCGATGACGCTGCTGGAGAGCGACAACGCGGTGCTGCTGCTGCGCCGTCACGCCGCGGACAGCGACGAAGGGTTACTGTGCGTGTTCAATCTCAGCAGCCGCCAGATCAGCACCACGCTGCCGCAGGCGCGCCCTTTTCAGGATGTGATCAGCGGGCAGCGCGTGGATGGCAGCCAGCCGCTGGTGCTGGCCGCCTGGCAGTTTATGTGGCTGCGTGGATGAACTGCAGCACCTGCTGGCAGAACGCCTCCGGGTGCGAAATAAACGGCGCGTGCGCGGCCTTCGCGATGACAACCGACTGCGAATGCGGCCAGCGTGCATCCAGCTGCGGCGCAATGCGGCGCGGCACCAGGCCATCCAGCGCGCCATAGATACGCAGGAACGGCAGCGTCAGCCCATCCAGTGCGCTGCGCAAATCATCGTGGCGCAGAATGTTCAATCCCCCTTCCAGTACCGCCACTGACGGCATCGGCTGCGACAGCACTACCTCTTTCAGCTGGCGCGCATCCTGACGCGCATTTTCCGTCCCCATGGTTTGCAGCGCGAGAAAACGCTCCACGGTGCGCTGGAAATCGCTGCTCAATTGCTGCTGGAACGTCGCCAGCGTCTCAGGCTGGATGCCGGGCCATTCATCCCGGGCGGTAAAGCACGGCGACGACGCCACGCTAATCAATGCCGCCACGCGATCGGGCTGGCTCAGCGCCAGCTGGCTGGCCACTAAACCGCCCAGCGACCAGCCGAGCAGCACGGCGCGCGCTGGCAACTGCGGTAATAGCTGCTGCGCCATCTGCGCCAGGCTCAGCGGCCCAAATCCCTGGCTGCGGCCAAATCCCGGCAGGTCCACCAGGTGCAGACGAAAATGCGGGCTGAGTCGCGGAACAATGTGTTGCCACACTTCGGCGTTCAGTCCCCAGCCGTGCAGCAGCACAAGATCGCGATCGCCTGTGCCTGTGGTGTGCCAGTAAAGCGAACTCATCGGTTACACTCCCGAAAAGTGAAAAGGAGGTCGCTATGCTAGCAATCCCGGCCCTGTGTTGGCTATGCCGTCTGCCGCTGCGTATCGCCCGGCACGGCCTGTGCAGCGTGTGTCTGCGTCAGCTACCGGCACTGCCGGCGCTCTGTCCCTGCTGCGGACTGCCGGCCAGCGGCGATCAGCCGTGCGGACGCTGCCTGCGCCGGCCGCCGCCGTGGCAGGCGCTCACTTGCGTGAGTGATTATGTGCCGCCGCTGAGCGAATGGGTGCAGCAGCTCAAATTCTCGCGCGCAACCGCACTCAGGGTGATGCTGGCGCGGCTGCTTTTGTTAAAATTATTAACAAAGCGCCGCCAGCAGCCGTTGTCGCGTATCGATCTGGTGCTGAGCGTGCCGCTGCATCGCCGCCGCGCCTGGCAGCGCGGTTATAATCAGGCCGCGCTGCTGGCTAAACCGCTGGCGCGCTGGCTCGGCTGTGAATACCGCGAAGGGCTGCGCCGGGTGCGTCACGGCGCGGTGCAGCATGCGCTCAGCGCCCGCGCCCGGAAAAGCAATCTGCGTGGCGCGTTTCGCCTTGAAATGGCGGTGCGCGGACGCCACATCCTGCTTATCGATGATGTGGTGACCACCGGCAGCACGGTGGGGGAAATCAGCCGCTTATTACTGGCGCAGGGCGCGGCCAGCGTACACATAGGATGCCTGTGCCGTACCTTGTAGAGCGTCGGCGTTGGGCGTATTATAACCAGGTATTTTAGTCAACTATTGAGCAATCGCCATGATCCGTATTACTGATACTGCGCAAGAGCACTTCGCAAAACTGCTGTCAAAACAGGAAGATGGCACCCAGATTCGCGTATTCGTTATTAACCCGGGTACGCCAACCGCCGAGTGCGGCGTCTCCTACTGCCCGCCGGACGCGGTTGAAGCCACCGATACCGAACTGAAGTTCGACAAGCTGTCTGCGTATGTCGATGAGCTGAGCGCGCCGTACCTCGAAGATGCGGAGATCGACTTCGTGACCGATAACCTCGGTTCACAGCTGACGCTGAAAGCGCCGAACGCCAAGATGCGTAAAGTGTCGGACGATGCGCCGATGGTTGAGCGCGTGGAGTATCTGCTGCAGGCGCAGATCAACCCGCAGCTGGCCAGCCACGGCGGGCGCGTCTCGCTGATGGAGATCACCGACGAGGGCTATGCCATTCTGCAGTTCGGCGGCGGCTGTAACGGTTGCTCGATGATTGACGTGACGCTGAAAGACGGCATCGAGAAAGAGCTGCTGGCCGCCTTCCCGGAACTGAAAGGCGTGCGCGATCTCACCGAGCATCAGCGCGGCGAGCACTCCTACTACTGATAGAAGATGCGGCAGCCACCCCGGCTGCCGCGTGTTTTACTGCTTCTTACGCCCTTCATTGACGATCGCCAGCAGCCGCTGCACTTTCCGGTAACTAAACAACTTCTCCAATGGTACGCGCAGTTTGCGCCGCCAGTTGGGGTATTCGGCTACCGTACCCGGCACGTTGACCGGCGTCTCCATTCCCAGCCAGTCCTCCGGCTGCAGCCCCAGCAGGGCGCTGTCGGTAAATGCCAGAAAGCGGTGCACGCCCTGATTCAGCGCGGGCGTCAGACGCTGGCCGGCGCGGTTTTTGCTGCGCGCATCAATGGCTTGCGCCTCGCTCATCGCCTTCAGCAGCGCTTTTCTCTGCCCATCGCGTTCGGCGATGGCCGCCTTCAGCATGCTGCGTTTAGTAAACAGCCCCAGCTGCTCGCGCAACTGCAGATCGGCGGCATGCCAGAATCCGCTCAGCGTCGGTAAATCATGGGTACTGGCACTGGCAATCGACTGGCGCGGATAGGCTGCCGGTGGCCGGAACTGCCCCTCCTCCCCGCACTCGAACATCAGCACCTTCCACGAAAAAATGCCGCGATCGCGCAGCAGGCTGACGATCTCCTGCGGCACGGTGCCGAGATCTTCACCGATCACCATACAGCGCTGACGCTGGCTCTCCAGCGCGAGGATCGCCAGCAGGTCGTGCACCGGATAGGCGACATACGCGCCTTTATCGGCACCTTCGCCATAGGGAATCCACCACAAACGCAGTAGCGCCATAACGTGATCGATGCGCAGCGCCCCGCAATCGCGCATATTGGCGCGCAGCAGATCGATAAACGGCTGATAGCCCCGCGCGCGCAGCACATGTGGATCGAGCGGCGGCAGCGCCCAGTTCTGCCCGAGCGGGCCAAGCGGATCCGGCGGCGCACCCACCGATGCGCCCAGCTTATACAGCTGCGGATCCTGCCAGGTTTCCGCGCTGTGCTGTGCCACGCCAACCGCCAAATCGCGATATAACCCGACCGCCATCCCCAGCTGCTGGCTACGCTGCCAGCAGGCGGCGAACTGCTGCTGCGCCAGCCACTGCAGCCAGCTCCAGAACAGAATGTCGTCCTCATGCTGCGCGCACCATTGCTGCACCTCCGGCTGCTGCGCCTGCTGCCAGCCTGACGGCCACTTTTCCCAGCCCCACTCATCGGGATGCTGCTGGCTGCGCGCCGCTACGATGGCGTCAAACGCCGCCTGATAGCGCAGCGCATCGCCGCCTTCAGCCAGAAACTGCTGAAACGCCGGCTGTCGGGTCAGCTGCGGCTGTGCGTGCTGCCAGGCAAAACGCAGCGCAGTCAGCTTGAGCGTCGTCACCGCGCGGTAATCAACAAACGCTGCGCTGCGCGCCTGTTTTAGCGCTTTGCGCGTTGGCGCGCTGTGCCACCAGCGCTGGGCGGCTTCACTGTGGGTGAATTCGTCGATTTGATTGATGTCGATGTACAGCACGTTGAGCCAGCGGCGCGAGCTCGGGCTGTACGGGCTGACGTGATCCGGCTGCGCCGGATAGAGCGCATGCAGCGGGTTGAGACCGATAAAATCGCCGCCGTGAGCGGCGACCTGCTCCAGCATCTGCATCAGATCGCCAAAGTCGCCGATGCCCCAGTTACGCGCCGAGCGCAGCGTATAGAGCTGCACCAGCGCGCCCCAGCGCTTCTCCCCCTGCGCCAGCGCTGGCGGCAGATAACAGCGCGCCGGTGCGATGATAATGCGCGTCTGCCACTGCTGGCGTGAAGTGCTCAGCGTGAGCTGATAGTAGCCCTCGGGCAGTTCTGCCGGCAGCGCCAGGCTTTCTCCCGCGCTCAGCGTGCCGTCATAGTGCTGCCCCTGCTCGCTCACCAGCTGCCAGCGGTAGTCGTCGCTACCCTGCGGCGTCAGTTCAGGCAGCCCGGGCGGCGTGAACACCAGTACCGGCGGCAGCGGTGGCGCGTTGCCCGTCGGGGCGTCCATCAGCGCCAGCAGCGCGCGTTTGGTGTCGTCGCTGATGGTCTGTGACTCACCTTTATTGTTGATAAAACTCAGTGCGATACCGGCATCCCGTGCAGCCTGATCCAGTTTCTTCATGGCCATGTCGTCTCCTTCGTTGCCGTGCGCACATTACGCATGCAGCGTCATTTTCCGGCGGCTCAGCGCGCCGCCTGCCAGATACGCTGTTGATAATCGCGAATCGAACGATCGGCACTGAAGCGGCCGGTATGCGCCGTGTTGAGAATCGCCGCTTTGGTCCACGCTTCCGGGTCGCGCCACAGCGCTTCGACGCGCTGCTGCGCCGCGATGTAAGCGGCGAAATCGGCCAGCACCAGCCACGGATCGCCCTGTTTGCTCAGGCTCTCCAGCAGCGGCGCAAATACCTGCCGGTCGCCGTCGCTGAATTTGCCCTTTTCCAGCTCCTTCAGCAAACCGTCGAGATAGCGATCGTGCTTACGCAGTTTCTTCGGACTGTAACCGTCGGCCTTCAGTGCTTTTACCTCATCCACCGTGTTGCCAAAGATAAAGATATTTTTCTCACCGACCGCCTCGGCAATCTCCACGTTAGCCCCGTCCAGCGTGCCAATCGTCAGCGCGCCGTTGAGCGCCAGCTTCATGTTGCCGGTACCGGAGGCTTCGTAGCCGGCCGTGGAGATCTGCTCCGAGAGATCGGCTGCCGGAATCATCAGCTCGGCGGCGGTAATCCGGTAATCCGGCACAAACACGACTTTCAGGCGATCGCCCACCAGCGGGTCGTTGTTGATCACCTCCGCGACTTTATTGATGGCACAGATGATGTTTTTTGCCAGCAAATAGCCGGGCGCCGCCTTGGCACCAAACAGAAAGACGCGCGGCACGAAGTCGGGATTGTCCGGGTTATCGCGCAGCTGGCGATAGCAGTGCAGGATGTGCAGCAGACTGAGATGCTGGCGTTTGTATTCGTGCAGGCGCTTGATCTGCACATCAAACAGCGCGTCAGGATTGATATCGATGCCAGTCACGCGTTTGATGTACACCGTCAGCCGCAGTTTGTTTTGCTGTTTGATGGTGCGGAACTGCTGGCGAAAGCTTTTCTTCTTCGCCAGCGGCGCCAGCCATTCCAGCGCGTCGAGATCGTTGGCCCACTCCACCTGCAGGCTGTCGTCAATCAGCGCGGACAGCAGGGGGTTGCACTGCTTCAGCCAGCGGCGCGGCGTAATGCCGTTGGTGACGTTATGAAACTTGTACGGCCACAGCTGGTGATATTCCGGGAACAGATCGTTAACCACCAGCTGCGAGTGCAGCGCTGCCACACCGTTGACGGCGAAACAGCTCACCACGCACAGATTGGCCATGCGCACTTCGCCGTCGCTCACCACCGCCAGCTTGTGCCAGAGGGCGCTATCATTCGGCCAGCGCTGTTTGACCTGCTGCTTCAGCTGGCGATTGATCTGTTTGATGATTTGCAGATGGCGCGGCAGCAGTTCGCGCAGCAGGCTCGCCGGCCAGCGCTCCAGCGCCTCCGGCATCAGCGTATGGTTGGTATAGGCAAAGGTGCGGCTGGTAATGTGCCAGGCGTCGTCCCAGCTCAGGCCATGCTCATCCAGCAGCAGGCGCAGCAACTCCGGAATAGCGATGGTGGGATGGGTATCGTTGAGCTGAATCACTTCGAAATCCGGCAGCGTATGCAGCGCACGGCCCGCCAGCCGGTGACGACGCAGTATGTCGCTCACCGCGCAGGCGCACTGGAAATACTGCTGCATCAGCCGCAGACGTTTACCTGCCGCATGGTTGTCATTGGGATAGAGCACTTTGGTCAGCTTGTCGGCTTCAATGCCCGGCTGCTCCGCCTGCAGGAACTTCCCGGCGTTAAACAGCGTCAGGTCAAAAGGCTGCGCGCTGGTGGCTTGCCACAGGCGCAGCGGCAGCGTGATGCCGTTGCGATAGCCGATTACCGGCAGATCCCAGGCCTGGCCGATCAGCTGCTGTGCCGGACGCCATTCGACGCTGCCGTCGTCGCGCTTTTTGACCTTACCGCCCAGCCCCACCGGCACGTCCAGCGCCGCGTTGTGGCGGAACCACGGATAGCGTTCGCGCTGCCAGTCATCCGGCGCTTCGTGCTGCTGTCCGGCCACAAACGACTGACGAAACAGGCCGTACTGATAGTTGAGGCCGTGCCCCATCGCCGGCTGGCCGACCGTCGCCATCGCATCCATGTAGCAGGCCGCGAGCCGTCCCAGACCGCCGTTGCCCAGCGCCGGATCGACCTCCTCCTCCAGCAGTTCATTCAGCTCAACCTGGTGCTCTGCCAGCGCGGCGGCCACCTCGTTATACCAGCCGAGATTGAGCAGGTTGTTACCGGTCAACCGGCCGGGCAGAAACTCCATCGAGAGATAATTAACGTGGCGCTGAGCGCTTTTCGGCGGCACGGGCGGCTGTGCGGCGAGCAGTTCCATCAGCGCCCGGCTGAGCGCCTGCCACCACTGATGCGGCGTCATCTGCCGGGCGGAAGTCAGTCCGAGCTGCTGCCACTGGCGGGTCAGCGCGGCGTCAAAGCGGGTTTTATTGAATTTTAGCGGCGACATAGTGCATCCCTTTGCATCCGAAACGGTAAACACGGGCAAGCGCAAATCTGAAAGAGTAAGTTAAGCCGGGGACGCTGAAAAAAGCGACAGGGAAATGAAGATGCAGTGAAAAAAGGCGTGCCGCTGCGGCCTGGTCGCCATCAATGGCGACCCTACAATAAGCGCGATGACCTGGTGCCTCACAGGGTGCGCATTGATGCGCACCTGGGAAATCAGCACAGCTCCAGATGGACTTCGTGCTGTTCAATCACCTTCAGTACGCTTAACGGCGGGGTTTGATCGGTATACAGGTAATCAATCAGGCTCATGTTGCCAAGGTTAACCATGGCGTTACGGCCAAACTTCGAGTGATCCACCACCAGCATCACGCAGCGCGAGTTCTCGATAATGGCGCGTTTGGTGCGCACTTCGTGATAGTCGAACTCCAGCAGCGAACCGTCCATATCAATACCGCTGATGCCGAGAATGCCGTAATCGAGCCGGAACTGAGAGATAAAATCGAGCGTGGCTTCCCCCATGATACCGCCGTCGCGCGTGCGCACTTCACCGCCGGCGATGATCACGCGGAAATCCGGCTTGGCCATCAGCAAAATCGCCACGTTGAGGTTGTTGGTGACGATACGCAGATTGTTGTGGTTGAGCAGCGCATGCGCCACCGCTTCCGGCGTGGTGCCGATATCAATAAACAGCGTGGCGCCGTCCGGGATCTGGCTCGCCACGCGCTCGGCGATGCGTGCCTTTTCCGCCGACCACATCATTTTGCGATCCTGCCACGCGGTGTTTTCCGAGCTGGAAGGCAGCGCTGCGCCGCCGTGATGACGCTGAATTTTGTTTTGATCGGCCAGATCGTTCAGATCGCGCCGGATAGTCTGCGGGCTGACCTCAAAGTGATCCACCAGCTCTTCCGTACTGACATACCCCTGACGCCGGACCAGATCGATAATGGCGTCATGACGTTGCGTCTGCTTCACATCTCTCTCCTCGGCTCAAGGCCGTGTTCTTTTTATCCTGCTACTAGCGACGTGCGCGTTTGCGCGTATCAACGAACGCCATTGCCAGCCCCACCAGCAAACCGGTGACGTGCGCAGCGTTCGCGATCGACAGGCCAAAGGCGCCGTACCAGCCAATCACCAGCCATACAATAGCGAAGCCAATCAGGCCGCGCTCGAGATAAATGCCACTTTCGGGATCGCGCTCGCCGCGCAGCCAGCAGTAGCCCATCAGCGCATAGACCACGCCGGACAGCCCGCCAAACAGCACACCGCTGAATTTCGCCTGCATCCAGCCGCTCAGCAGCGCTGAAATCAGCATGATAACGAACAGTTTGCCGCTGCCGAGGCGCTTCTCTACCGCACCGCCGAGATACCACCACCACATCAGGTTGAACAGAATGTGCAGCAGCGAGAAGTGCAGCAGCGCGTGGCTGAACCAGCGCCACACCTGAAAATACTGGGAGGAATCCGCCGGCCAGGCCAGCCAGCTGAGTACCACATCGTCGCCGACAATCTGCATCAGGATAAACACTGCCACGCAGGCGATCATGATGGTCAGCGTGAGCGGGCCCGCGCGTTCGCGAATGTTTGCCCAGATATTGCCACGCTCATAACGCAGACCGCTGTCGGTGGTACCGCTGTGCCAGCTCGCCGCCTGATAGCGTGGATGGTTGGGATCGCGCACGAACTGCGCGAGTTCGTTTTCGACCATCTCCAGCTTGCTGTCGTCATCCAGCACAATGACACAGTGACTTTCGCGCTCAATGCGCAGCGTGACGCCACGCGTCGCCATGTAATCCACAAACGCCTGCGCCATACGCGGCTGGTTAAACTGGGTGATGCGCATCATGCGGTGCTCTCCTTCCTTTAATCGGTCAATCAGAGGCTGCCGGTGGCGACCTGCGTCGGAAACGCCGCGCGCCAGGCATCAAAACCGCCGTCGATGCTGTAGACGTCGCTAAAGCCCTGGCTTAACAGGAACTGCGCCGCGCCTTTACTGCTGTTACCGTGATAGCACATCACCAGCACCGGCTGGTCGTGCCGGGCGCCGGCGATAAACGTCGCCAGGTTGTCATTGGTCAGATGTTGCGCACCGGTGGCGTGGCCCATGGCGAAGCTTTGCGGATCGCGGATGTCTACCAGTTGCGCTCCCTGTGCCAGATGCTCGTTAGCCTGCAGGACATTAATACACTCGAAGGTTTCCATGGGTCTCTCATTACCTCGTCATCAATTGGCGTTAGTTTACCCTGATAAGCCGCCGCTATAACCTGACAAATCCTGTGGATATGTGATTTTTTTCCTGCCGAAATGTTAGCTATATCACGCAAGAATGTTTTTATTGAGTTAAGCGCTGGCGTCAATGTTGGTTTCCGATTATTATTACGCTCGAAAACGAACATTTTAGAACTATTCCGAACATCGGAGGAGATGACGTGGAAACCAAAGACCTGATCGTGATCGGCGGCGGCATCAACGGTGCCGGCATTGCAGTGGATGCTGCAGGACGCGGCCTGTCAGTGCTAATGCTGGAGGCGCGGGATTTGGCCTGTGCAACCTCCTCTGCCAGTTCCAAGCTGATTCACGGTGGCCTGCGCTATCTGGAACATTACGAATTCCGTCTGGTGGGCGAAGCGCTGGCCGAACGTGAAGTGCTGCTGAAAATGGCGCCGCACATCGCCTTCCCGATGCGTTTCCGTCTGCCACACCGCCCGCATCTGCGTCCGGCGTGGATGATCCGCATGGGCCTGTTTATGTACGATCGCCTCGGTAAGCGCACTACGCTGCCAGGCAGTAAAGGTCTGCGTTTTGGCGCGGAATCGGCCCTGAAGCCTGAAATTACGCGCGGTTTCGAATATTCCGACTGCTGGGTAGACGATGCGCGCATGGTGGTGCTTAACGCGCAGGAAGTGGTGAAACAGGGCGGCGAAGTGCGCACCCGCACCCGCGTAACCCGCGCCTGGCGTGAAGCCGGCCTGTGGATGGTGGAAGCGGAAGACGTCGATACCGGCAAAACCTACACCTGGCGCGCCAAAGGGCTGGTTAACGCCGCTGGTCCCTGGGTGAAGCAGTTCTTTGACGATGGCCTGAAGCTGAAATCGCCGTACGGTATTCGCCTGATCAAAGGCAGCCATATCGTGGTGCCGCGCGTGCACACCGAGAAGCAGGCTTACATTCTGCAAAACGAAGATAACCGTATCGTGTTTGTGATTCCGTGGATGGATGAGTTTTCGATCATCGGTACCACCGACGTCGAATACAAAGGCGATCCGAAAAATGTCAAAATCGATGACAATGAAATCAGCTACCTGCTGAAGGTGTATAACGCGCACTTTAAAAAGCAGCTGACCAGTGACGATATCGTCTGGACCTACTCCGGCGTGCGTCCGCTGTGCGATGATGAATCTGATTCACCGCAGGCGATCACCCGTGATTACACGCTGGACGTGCACGACGACAACGGTCAGGCACCGCTGCTTTCCGTGTTTGGCGGCAAGCTGACCACCTATCGCAAGCTGGCGGAGCATGCGCTGGAGAAACTGGCGAAATACTACCCCGATGCCGGTCCGGCGTGGACCAAAAACGCCGTGCTGCCAGGCGGTGATTTCTCCGGTACGCGTGAAGATTACGCTGCCAGCCTGCGCCGTCGCTATCCGTTCATCAGCGAAGGCATGGCGCGTCACTTCGCCCGCACCTACGGCAGCCGTACTGAAGAGCTGCTGGAAGGCGCGAAGAGCCGTGAAGATCTGGGTGAAAACTTTGGCCACGAATTCTATGAAGCCGAACTGCGTTACCTGGTGAAACACGAGTGGGTGCGCGAACTGGACGACGCCATCTGGCGCCGTACCAAACAGGGTATGTGGCTGAGCGAAGCCGAACAGGCGCGCATCCGCGACTGGCTGGCGGAAAATGGCCAGAAACCGGCGCTGTCGCTGGCTTCCTAATCGCCTTAAGCATTGTCCTCAACCCCGCCACCGCGCGTAATGCTTGTCAGTTAAGCTTTTAAGGACGCCGCAGCGGATAACGCTGCGGTTTCTTTTTTACCGCCCGCGGATAATGCCGCTGACGACGGCCGGGTAATACGAAGCTTCCCGCCATCGCCATTATTTC
>NZ_NHZE01000066.1:0-21941 GCF_002207995.1 Pantoea sp. VS1 | reverse complement strand
TCAAGGCGTTGCATGGTAACAGTCTCAGTCCAGGGCATAGTGAGTCTCCTCTGCTATGCCGTTTATAACTGTTACCCATGTGCCCGGTCTAAAGTGTTACCCATGTGCTCGGTTTGTACCGCAAGGCGCACCCTACAGCAAACGCGCCAGTAATTTGGTCGCCATTGATGGCGACCAAAGATGCTTAAATGCACAATGCCCTGTAGGGTCGCCATTGATGGCGACCTTCAATCTCCACACCGCCCTCACCGCGCATCCCGTACCCGCGCCGCCAGCACCAGCGCCACCACCGCCATCACTAACGCCAGCCAGTACACCGACTCATGACCAAAGCGCTCACTCAGTATCCCCTGAATCAGGCCGGCGATAATCAACCCGGTTGAAATTGAGGTAGTGAACATGGTGGTCGCCGCACCGGCACGGCCCGGCATCAAATCCTGAAACCACAGCATGCCAATGCCAGCGATGATGCCGATGAACGCGGCGTTAAACAGCTGCAGCACCATCAGCGCGGTTTGAGAACGGAACAGCACCAGCCCGAGATAAAATACAATCGCCGCTACCAGCGCCAGCAACATCAGCTTGCGCTTGCCGTAGCGCTTCGCGTAATGGCCGGCCAGCAGCATGATCGGGATCTCCAGCCCGGCGGCGGTGCCCATCAGCAGACCCGCCAGCTTCTCCGGCAGGCCAAGGGTTGCGCTGATATACAGCGGCATATCAATGATATACATGGTATTACACGCCCACATCACCACCGAGGCAATAAACAGCAGCCGCACCTGGCTGTCTTTCCACGGGCTGAGCTGCATCAGCACCTGCTCCGGCGTGGCGGCGATGCGCGGCACCGAGGGCAGCGTGCGCCAGATCAGCAGCATACTCAGCAGAAAAATCACCGCCGCCACGCAGAACAGCGTGACGAAGCCGTAGTTGAGCGCCAGCGCGAACGACAGCGGCGGCCCAATCACCCACGCCAGCGACAGCTGGGCGCGCATCACCGAACTGAACATCACTACTTCACGCGCCGACTGATCGGCATATTCACGCGCCAGCGCGAAGATCTGCGGAATCGCCACGCTGGCCAGCGCCGACAGCAGCACACCGAGGGTGATAAGCGTCAGATAGTGACGGTTAAAGGCAAACAGTAGCGCGTTGGCCACCGCCATCAGGCAGCAAAACAGGATCAGATGACGGCGATCGCCACGGTTATCCGAACGCTTCGCCATCAGCAGGCTGATCACGATCCCGGCGACGGCATTGATGGTAAAGAACAGGCCGACCCAGAACGGCCGCACCTGCACCTCGCGCGTCAAAAACAGGCTGAGCGTCGGCGCTTGTAACGCCCCCGCCACGCCGACCATAAACGACACCGCCATAAAGGAGAGGTAAACCGGATTCAGGCGGCGCGGCCGCGGTAACAGCGATTTCATGCAGAAATCCCTTTGAGGAAAAAGACCGGGAAAAAACAGCGTAGAAGATTCCACAGCAAAACGAAAAAAGCCAGCAGAGAAAAACTCCGCTGGCGGTGAAATTGCACCCTACTCAGAAAAGGTTCCACGTCGGCGGAACCGCTGGCAGAGCGCCATTCATTACTGAATGCCTCCCGCTCTTCCATTACCCGCCAGTATGCCTCTAATATGGGGCAGGAAAAACTGAGCGAAGTCGAGAAGGAGTTCCCCTTTTATGTCCTCTGCGCGTCTGCAACAGCAGTTCATTCGCCTGTGGCAACACTGTCAGGGCCAGGATCAGGAAACCACGCTGAGCGAGCTGGCCGAACTGCTGCACTGCTCACGCCGCCACATGCGTAACCTGCTGAACGCCATGCAGGCGGCGGGCTGGCTGATCTGGCAGGCTGAAGCCGGTCGCGGTAAACGCTCGCTGCTGAGCTTCTGCTACACCGGACTGGCGCTACAGCAGCAGCGCGCCGAAGACCTGCTGGAGCAGGATCGCATCGACCAGCTGGTGCAGCTGGTGGGCGATAAAAACCAGGTGCGACAGATGATTGCCGCGCACCTTGGCCGCAGCTTTCGCCAGGGCAAGCATATTCTGCGCGTGCTCTACTACCGGCCCCTGCCTAACCTGCTGCCCGGCTCGCCGCTGCGCCGTTCAGAAACCCATCTGGCGCGACAGATATTCAGCGGCCTGACGCGTATAAATGAGGAAAAGGGGGAAATCGCCGCCGACATTGCCCATCACTGGCAGCAAACCTCTCCGCTGCACTGGCGCTTCTTCCTGCGGCCGGCAATCCGCTTTCATCATGGTCGCGAGCTGGAGATGGAGGATGTCATCGCTTCACTGGAACGGGTGCGCAGCCAGCCGCTTTTTTCGCACATCGACCAGCTGCACTCGCCGGCGCCGTGGACGCTGGATATCCATCTCAGCCAGCCGGACTGCTGGCTGCCGTGGCTGCTGGCCAGCGTCAGCGCCATGATTCTGCCGCGTGAGTGGCCGACGCTGCGCCACTTCGCCCGTCAGCCCATTGGCACCGGTCCGTACAGCGTGGTGCGCAATCAGCAAACCCAGCTGAAAATCGCCGCGTTTGATGACTACTTCGGCTACCGCGCGCTGATTGATGATGTCTCGATCTGGGTGCTGCCGGAGATCAGCGATGAGCTGGTCTACGCCGGTGTAAAACTGGAAGGCGAAAACGACGACGAAAAATCGGAAGAGAGTCGCCTTGAAGAGGGCTGCTATTTTCTGCTGTTCGATCAGCGCTCTGAACGCGGGCGCGATGCCGGTTTCCGCCGCTGGGTGAGCGATCTGCTTAATCCTATCGCGCTGCTCAATCATGCCGGCATCGGCTATCAGCGCTACTGGTTCCCGGCTTATGGCCTGCTGCCGCGCTGGCACCATCGGCGCGATATCACCCCAGCCCACAAGCCCGACGGCGTGACCCAGCTGACGCTCAGCTGGTATAGCCACCACGTCGAACACGAGGGCATCGCCAATGCGCTGCGGCCGCTGCTGGCGCAGCAGGACGTCGAGCTGATTACCCGCGAAGTGAGCTACGAAAGCTGGTTCGACGGCGCGGGCGAGAGTGACATCTGGCTGGGCAGCGTCAACTTTACCCTGCCGCTCGACTACGCCCTGTTCGCTCAGCTCTACGAGCTACCGCTGATGCATCACTGTATCCCGCTCGACTGGCAGGCCGACGCCGCGCGCTGGCGTGAGAAAGCGCTGCCGCTGGCGGAGTGGAGCAAACAGCTGGTAAACAGCGACTATCTGCATCCGCTGTTTCATCACTGGCTGCTGCTGGAGGGCCAGCGCAGCATGCGTGGCGTGCGGCTGAATACGCTCGGCTGGTTTGACTTCAAGTCCGCCTGGTTCGCCCCGCCGGAGCTGTAAAAAGGGCAGCATCGGACAACACGACCGGCAGGTGAACCTTTCGCGTTGTCCTGTAAATGTCTAGAATATGTCGTTCTCAACGGGGTGCCGGTTAACTGGCTGAGAGAGACCCGTCGAACCTGATCCGGCTCGTACCGGCGTAGGGATTTGAGATGCTCCGCCCTCAGATCCTTTGCGACGCAACCTTACCTTCTCCTTAAGGAACGCAAAGTGTTAAATAAAGTTCTGCCCCTGTTGCTGCTGATCGCGGCGCCGGCTCTGGCGGCCAAACCCGTCCTCACCGTGTATACCTACGACTCGTTCGCCGCCGACTGGGGCCCCGGTCCGGCAGTGAAAAAAGCCTTTGAGGCCCGGTGCGGCTGTGAGCTGAACTATGTGGCGCTGGAGGATGGCGTATCGCTGCTTAATCGCCTGCGTATGGAAGGAAAGAACAGCAAGGCCGACGTGGTGCTGGGGCTGGACAATAACCTGATTCAGGCGGCGGAAAAAACCGGCCTGTTCAGCAAAAGCACGGTGGATACTCATGCACTGCAGCTGCCGGACGGCTGGCACAATGACACTTTTATCCCGTTTGATTACGGCTACTTCGCGTTCGTTTACGACAAAAACAAGCTAAAGAATCCGCCGCACAGCCTGAAGGAGCTGGTCGAAAGCCCGGAAAAATGGCGGGTGATTTATGAAGACCCGCGCACCAGCACGCCGGGGCTCGGTCTGCTGCTGTGGATGCAGAAAGTGTACGGCGATGACGCGCCGGCGGCCTGGCAGAAGCTAGCCAGCAAAACCGTGACCGTCACCAAAGGCTGGAGCGAAGCTTATGGTCTGTTCCTCAAAGGCGAAAGCGATCTGGTGCTGAGCTATACCACCTCGCCGGCTTACCACATTATTGAAGAAAAAAAGGATAACTACGCCGCCGCGCCGTTCAGCGAAGGCCACTATCTGCAGGTAGAAGTGGGCGCGCAGCTCGCCAGCAGCAAACAGCCGCAGCTGGCGCAGCAATTCATGCAGTTTATGGTGTCGCCAGCGTTTCAGAGCACCATTCCCACCGGCAACTGGATGTATCCGGTGATCAAAAGCGATTTACCCGCCGGTTATCAGGCGTTGCCGGTGCCTGCGAATGCGCTGCAATACACCCCGACAGAGGTGGCTGACCATCGCGCGGCGTGGATTAGCGCGTGGCAGCGCGCCGTCAGCCGCTGATGCCCGGCTGGCTGCTGCCCGGAGCGCTTAGCGCACTGCTATTGTGTGCGGTCGCGCTGCTGGCGCTCGGTGCCCTGCTGCTTGCCACGCCGGCCACTGACTGGCGCGCGCTGCTCAGCGATAGCTATCTGCACCATGTGCTGGCGTTCTCCTTTGAGCAGGCGCTGCTGTCAGCGCTGCTCTCGGTGCTGCCGGCCATTCTGCTGGCCCGCGCGCTCTATCGCCGCCGTTTTACCGGCCGCACCCTGCTGCTGCGCCTGTGCGCCATGACGCTGGTGCTGCCGGTGCTGGTCGCCGTATTCGGTCTGCTGAGCGTCTACGGGCGCAGCGGCTGGCTGGCGCAGCTGTGCACCACAGTCGGTATCGATTATCACTTCTCGCCCTATGGCCTGCAGGGCATTTTGCTGGCGCACGTGTTCTTTAATCTGCCGCTGGCGACGCGCATGCTGCTGCAGGCGCTGGAGAGCATTCCCGGCGAGCAGCGCCAGCTGGCGGCGCAGCTCGGTCTGCGCGGCTGGTCGCTGTTTCGCCTGTTGGAGTGGCCGTGGCTGCGCCGTCCGCTACTGCCAACGGCGGCGCTGATCTTTATGCTGTGCTTCGCCAGTTTTGCCACCGTGCTGGCACTGGGCGGCGGTCCGCAGGCCACCACGCTGGAGCTGGCCATTTATCAGGCGCTTAGCTTTGATTACGATCCCGGCCGCGCCGCGCTGCTGGCATTGTTGCAGCTCGGCTGCTGTTTGCTGCTGGTGCTGCTCAGCCAGCGCTTCAGTAAAGCGATTCCGGCCGGTAGCCAGACGGTGCGCGGCTGGCGCGATCCGCAGGATTCCTGGCGCGCACGCGTCGCGGATACGTTGCTGATTACGCTGGCGCTACTGTTACTGCTGCCACCGCTGGCGGCGGTGCTGGTCGACGGCTTACGCGGCGGCATTGCCGGCGCGCTGCAACAGCCCGCGCTGTGGCAGGCCACATGGACGTCGCTGCGTATCGCACTCGGTGCCGGTGTGCTGTGCGTGCTGCTGACCATGATGCTGCTGTGGAGCAGTCGCGAACTGCGCCAGCGTCAGCAGCGCTTCGCCGCGCAGGCCATGGAACTCAGCGGAATGCTGATTCTGGCGATGCCGGGCATCGTGCTGGCAAGCGGGTTCTTCCTGCTGTTCAATGCCACCGTTGGCCTGCCGCAGCGTGCCGATGCGCTGGTGATCTTCACCAACGCGCTGATCGCCATCCCCTACGCCATGAAAGTGCTGGAAAATCCGATGCGCGATCTCAGCGCGCGCTACGCTCAGCTGTGCGCCTCGCTGGGCATCAGTGGGTTTACTCGCCTGCGGCTGATTGAACTGCGGGCGCTGAAACGTCCGCTGGCACAGGCGCTGGCCTTTGCCTGCGTGCTGTCGATTGGGGATTTCGGCGTGGTAGCGCTGTTCGGCAGCGCCGATTTCCGCACCCTGCCGTTTTATCTGTTCCAGCAGATTGGCGCCTATCGCGGTGCCGATGGCGCGGTGACCGCGCTGCTACTGCTGCTGTTATGCCTGCTGCTGTTTACGCTGATGGAAAAATTACCGGGTCGCCATGCTGACACTGAATAACCTTACTTATCTCTACCAGCATCTGCCGATGCGCTTCAGCTTTAGCGCACAGGCCGGTGAACGTCTCGCCATTCTCGGCCCGAGCGGCGCGGGCAAAAGTACCCTGCTGAGCCTGCTCGGCGGCTTTCTGCCGGTGAGTCAGGGCAGCCTGCTGATCGATGGCGTCGACCACACCCGTAGCGTGCCTTCCGCGCGACCAGTATCGATGCTGTTTCAGGAGAACAATCTGTTTCCGCACCTGACGGTGCAGCAAAATCTGGGGCTGGGCCTGCATCCCGGCCTGAAGCTGACGCGCGAACAGCAGCAGCAGGTACAGCAGATTGCGGAGCAGACCGGGCTGGAATCGATGCTGACGCGTCTGCCCGGCCAGCTCTCCGGCGGTCAGCGACAGCGCGTGGCACTGGCGCGCTGCCTGCTGCGCAATCAGCCGGTACTGCTGCTGGACGAACCGTTTTCGGCACTCGATCCGGCGCTGCGCAGCGAGATGCTGCAGCTGGTGCGCGCGGTGTGCGAGGCGCGCACTATCACGCTGCTGATGGTGTCGCACAGTCTGGAGGATGCGCAGCAGATTGCGTCACGCAGCCTGGTGATTGTTGACGGTCGGGTGTACTGGGATGGCAGCACCGCCAGCCTGCTGCGCGGTGAAAGCCCGGCGGCCGCCATCCTTGGCGTCCAGCCGCGTTAAGCGAAGAACACTTTCCACAGTAGCTGCAGGAAAATCGGCATCATCGGGTGGAACAGCAGCGCAATAAAGGCACCCACACCGATGAGCGCCATCAGCGGAGCCAGCCAGCGCAGCCGCGCCAGTGGCAGATAAGGCGTGGCCCAGTCGACGCTTTTGCCACTGCGCCACCAGCGCCACAGCAGCCAGCCGCCGATCCACAGCAGCAGCGCCACCGCCAGCAGCAGCCATTTGAAGCTGTCGCCCTGCGCCGCCTGCGGCACGTCGATCGCCACGCCCGCCAGAATGCCCGGCATCAGGTAGGCCGGCGGCCACAGGATGCAGCCGATAATGTTCGGCGGCAGGAATTTACGCACCGGCAGCTCCAGCATGCCGGCCGCCAGCGGAATCAGCGGACGCGTCGGTCCGACAAAGCGCCCCACGAGGATGGTAAACATGCTGTGCTGATGCAGCGCGTGCTCGGTTTTATCCAGCAGCCCTTTATATTTTTGCAGGTATTTCCAGCGGTGCAGCGGTCCCTGGAATTTCCAGCCAATGCCGTACGACACCCAGTCGCCAATCAGACAGCCGGCCAGCCCGGCGGCCCACGCCGGATAGAGCCCGATTTGTCCGCTGCCCACCAGCGCGCCGAGGCTGGCCATCAGGACCGTTCCCGGCAGCAGCAGGCCGACAAACGCCAGCGACTCAAGAAAAGTCACCAGCGCCACGGCAATCAGCGCGTACTCCAGCGATTGCGTAAACAGGTGTTGGATCCAGGCTTCCATAACTATCCTCTGCGGAATATAGAGGCTGGATTGTCCTGAGACAGCCCCACAGCGTCAAG
Organism: Pantoea sp. VS1; assembly: GCF_002207995.1. Lineage (NCBI taxonomy): Bacteria > Pseudomonadati > Pseudomonadota > Gammaproteobacteria > Enterobacterales > Erwiniaceae > Pantoea > Pantoea sp. VS1. Next base: position 14,311 of record NZ_NHZE01000066.1, on the reverse strand, counting down.
CAATTCCCCGCGCTGCCGCACGCCCGCGCCGCGCAGACGACGGCACCACCGGCAGTACACTGTATAAACATCCATGATATACTGAAATGAATTCATTCTCCGGAGTTAACGTGACCGAACCGCGCGCAGGATTTTTGCTGACTCGCCACTGGCGGGATACCCCGACCGGCAGCGAAGTGGTGCTGTGGCTGGCCACCGACCAGGGCCCGCAGCGCCTGGTGCTGCCTGCGCAGGAGTCAGTGGCGTTTATTCCCCGGGAGTTCCAGGCGCAAACCGAAGCGCTGATTCGCGACGAGCGCCATACGCGCCTGCAACCGCTGGATCTGAAAGATTTTCGGCGCCGACCGGTGCTGGGACTCTATTGCCGCAGCCACCGACAGCTGCAAAGCATCGAAAAACGCCTGCGTGAAAACGGCATTGCGGTGTATGAAGCAGATATCCGCCCGCCGGAACGCTACCTGATGGAGCGCTTTATCACGGCACCGGTGTGGTTCAGCGGCGAGCCGCGCGGCGACAGCCTCGTCAACGCGCGCCTCAAGCCGCATCCCGATTACCGTCCGCAGCTGAAATGGGTGTCGCTCGACATCGAAACCACCGAGCACGGCGAGCTGTACTGCATCGGGCTGGAGGGCTGCGGCCAGCGCCAGGTGTATATGCTCGGCCCGCCGAACGGTGATGCCAGCCAGCTGGATTTTGAGCTGATTTACCTCGACAGCCGGCCACAGCTGCTGGAGCAGCTTAACGCCTGGTTCGCCCGTCACGATCCCGATGTCATCATCGGCTGGAACGTGGTGCAGTTCGACCTGCGCGTGCTGCAAAAACATGCCGACCGCTACGGTATTCCGCTGCGTCTTGGCCGTCAGCAGCAGCCGCTGGAGTGGCGCGAGCACGGCTTTAAGCCCGGCGTGTTCTTCGCTCAGGCCAGCGGCCGGCTGGTGATTGACGGTATCGAGGCGCTGAAATCGGCGTTCTGGGACTTCGCCTCATTCAGCCTGGAAGCGGTGTCGCGCGAGCTGCTGGGCGAAGGCAAAGCCATCAACAATCCGTGGCAGCGCATGGAAGAGATCAACTGGCGCTTTGCCCACGACAAACCGGCGCTGGCCACCTACAACCTGAAGGATTGCGAGCTGGTTACGCGTATTTTCCAGCACACCGCTATCATGCCGTTTTTGCTGGAGCGCGCCACCGTCAATGGCCTGGCGGTGGATCGCCACGGCGGATCGGTGGCGGCGTTCAGCCACCTGTATATTCCGCGAATGCACCGCGCCGGCTTTGTCGCGCCTAATCTCGGCGAAGTGGCACCGGAAGCCAGCCCTGGCGGCTACGTGATGGATTCGCGCCCCGGACTGTATGATTCGGTGCTGGTGCTGGATTATAAAAGCCTCTATCCGTCGATCATCCGCACCTTTCTGATCGATCCGGTCGGGCTGGTCGAAGGCCTGGCGCATCCGGATGACGCCGATTCGGTTCCCGGTTTTCGCCACGCGCGCTTTTCGCGCCGCACCCACTGTTTACCGGCGATTGTCGGGCAGATCTGGCAGGGGCGCGAGGCCGCCAAACGCGATGGCAACCAGCCGCTGTCGCAGGCGCTGAAGATCATCATGAACGCTTTTTATGGCGTACTTGGCACCAGCGCCTGTCGCTTTTTCGATCCGCGCCTCGCTTCGTCGATTACCCTGCGCGGCCACGCCATCATGCAGCAAACGCGTGAGCTGATTGAAGCCGAAGGTTTTGACGTGATTTACGGTGACACCGATTCTACTTTTGTCTGGCTGAAAAGCGCCCACAGCGAAGCCGATGCCGCCGCGATCGGCCAGCGGCTGGCCGGGCACGTGAATCGCTGGTGGCAACAGCATCTGCAGCAGACTTACGGTCTCGACAGCGCGCTGGAGCTGGAGTACGAAACCCACTTCAGCCGCTTCCTGATGCCAACCATTCGCGGCGCCGAACAGGGCAGTAAAAAGCGCTACGCCGGACTGATTCGCCGCGACGGCGACGAACGGCTGGTGTTTAAGGGGCTGGAATCGGTGCGCACCGACTGGACGCCGCTGGCGCAGCAGTTCCAGCAGACGCTGTATGGCCGCATCTTCCGCGGTGAACCCTGGCAGGACTACATTCGCGACACCGTGGCACAGCTGCTGGCCGGCGAACTGGACGATCTGCTGGTGTATAAAAAGCGCCTGCGCCGGCCGCTGAAAGATTACGAACGCAACGTGCCGCCCCACGTGCGTGCCGCGCGCCTCGCCGATGAACATAACCGTAAACTGCAGCGTCCGCTGCAGTATCAGAACGGCGGATCGATCCGCTACGTCATGGCCACCGCCGGGCCGGAGCCGCTGGAAGCGCGCAGCACGCCGCTGGATTACGATCACTACGTCAGCAAGCAGCTGCAGCCGATCGCCGAAGGGATTTTACCGTTTGTCGGCGATGACTTTGCTACACTGATCACCGGGCAACTGGGGCTTTTTTGACAGGTGACGAATGCCCTGCCATCCAGTACCATAGCGCCCTTCCTGATTCTCACCGCGTGCACCAGCTGACCAGATAACTGTCTGGCGGTGGGGTATTGTCTGAGAGCAGGCGAACGTCTTTCTATCTTTTAGAGAATCGAGCAAAAAATATATGGTTTTTACACTGGGTCAACGCTGGATTAGTGATACGGAAAGTGAGCTGGGACTGGGGACAGTCGTGGCGCTGGATACGCGCATGGTCACACTGATGTTTCCCGCCACCGGCGAAAACCGCCTCTATGCCCGTAATGATTCTCCGGTCACCCGCGTGATTTTTAATCCGGGTGATACCGTCACCAGCCACGAAGGCTGGCAGATGCAGGTTGATGAAGTCCGCAACGAAAACGATTTAGTGACTTACATCGGCACGCGTCTTGATACCGACGAAAGCAACGTGGTGCTGCGCGAAGTGATGCTCGACAGCAAACTGGTGTTCAGCAAGCCACAGGATCGCCTGTTTGCTGGCCAGCTGGACCGCATGGATCGCTTTGCCCTGCGCTTCCGCGCACGCAAATACCAGAGCGAACAGTATCGCCTGCCGATCAGCGGCCTGCGCGGCATGCGCACCAACCTGATTCCGCACCAGCTGCACATCGCACATGACGTCGGTCGCCGTCACGCGCCGCGGGTGCTGTTGGCCGATGAAGTCGGCCTCGGTAAAACCATTGAAGCCGGGATGATTATTCAGCAGCAGCTGCTGGCCGGACGCGCCGAGCGCGTGCTGATCGTGGTGCCGGAAACCCTGCAGCACCAGTGGCTGGTAGAAATGCTGCGCCGCTTCAACCTGCGCTTTGCCCTGTTCGACGACGATCGCTACACCGAAGCGCAGCACGACAGCGACAACCCGTTTGATACCGAGCAGCTGATTATCTGCTCGCTGGATTTTGTCCGCCGCAACAAACAACGGCTGGAGCTGCTGGCCGAAGCTGACTGGGATCTGCTGGTCGTCGACGAAGCGCACCATCTGGCGTGGAGCGAAGCCGCGCCGAGCCGCGAATATCAGGTTATCGAACAGCTGGCGGAAAAGACCGCCGGCGTGCTGCTGCTGACCGCGACGCCGGAACAGCTCGGCATGGAGAGCCACTTTGCCCGTCTGCGTCTGCTGGACCCGAATCGTTTCCACGATTTCGCGCAGTTCGTGGCCGAGCAGCAGCACTATCGCCCGGTGGCAGACGCCGTCAGTACGCTGCTGGCCGATCACGCCATCAGCAAAGAGGAGATGAACCTGATCAACGACCTGGTCGGTGAGCAGGATATTGAGCCGCTGCTGCAGGTGGCGAACAGCGATCGCGACGGCAAAGACGACGCGCGCAAAGAGCTGATTTCGATGCTGATGGATCGCCACGGCACCAGCCGCGTGCTGTTCCGTAACACGCGTAACGGCGTGAAGGGCTTCCCGAAACGCGAACTGCATCAGATTCGCCTGCCGCTGCCGGCGCAGTATCAGACGGCGATTAAAGTCTCCGGCATTATGGCGGCGCGCAAAACGGCGGAAGAGCGCGCGCGCGACATGCTGTATCCCGAGCAGATTTATCAGGAATTTGAAGGCGACAGCGGCACCTGGTGGAACTTCGACCCGCGCGTTGAGTGGCTGATGGGCTACCTCACCAGCAACCGTAAAGAGAAAGTGCTGGTGATTTGCGCCAAAGCCGCCACTGCGCTGCAGTTGGAGCAGGTGCTGCGCGAGCGCGAAGGCATCCGCGCCGCGGTGTTCCATGAAGGGCTATCGATTATCGAACGCGACCGCGCGGCCGCCTTCTTCGCTTCGCAGGAAGATGGCGCCCAGGTGCTGCTGTGTTCGGAGATCGGCTCGGAAGGGCGTAACTTCCAGTTCGCCAGCCGGCTGGTGATGTTCGATTTACCGTTTAACCCGGATCTGCTCGAGCAGCGTATCGGCCGTCTCGATCGTATCGGCCAGCTGCATGACATCCAGATTCTGGTGCCGTGGCTGGAGAAAACCGCCCAGGCAGTGCTGCTGCGCTGGTACCATGAAGGGCTGGACGCGTTTGAGCACACCTGCCCGACCGGCCGCACCATCTACGACAGCGCCTACCCGCAGCTGATTGAGTATCTGGCCGCGCCGGACAACCCGCAGGGGCTGGACGACTTCATCGCCCAGAGCCGCAAACAGCATGACACGCTGAAGGCGCAGCTGGAGCAGGGGCGCGACCGTCTGCTGGAGCTGAACTCGAACGGCGGCGAAGCCGCGCAGGCGCTGGCCGATGCCATCGGCGAGCAGGATAACGACACCGAGCTGGTGAACTTTGCGCTCAACCTGTTTGATATCGTCGGCATCAACCAGGAAGATCGCAGCGATAACCTGATCGTCCTGACGCCGTCTGACCACATGCTGGTGCCGGATTTCCCCGGCCTGCCGGAAGATGGCTGCACCGTAACCTTTAACCGTAACCAGGCGCTGTCACGCGAAGATACCCAGTTCATTACCTGGGAACATCCGCTGATTCGCAACGGTCTCGACCTGATTCTCTCCGGCGATACCGGCAGCTGTGCGCTGTCGCTGCTGAAGAACAAGGCGCTGCCGGTCGGCACGCTGCTGGTAGAGATGATCTATGTGGTCGAAGCACAGGCGCCGAAGCACCTGCAGCTTACCCGCTTCCTGCCGCCCACGCCGGTCCGCCTGCTGATGGATCGCGCCGGAAATAACCTCGCCGGCAAGGTGGAATTCGAAAGCTTTAACCGTCAGCTCAACGCAGTCAATCGCCATACCGGCAGCAAGCTGGTGAACGCGGTGCAGCAGGATGTGCATCAAATCCTGACGCAGGCGGAAAAAGTCATCGTACCGGAAGCGCAGGCGCTGATTGCGGCGGCCAAAGCCGAAGCCGATGAGAAGCTGAGCGCCGAGCTGTCGCGCCTCGAAGCGCTGAAAGCGGTCAACCCCAACATCCGTGATGATGAGGTTGATGCGCTGGAGAGCAACCGCGAGCAGGTGCTGGCCAGCCTCGGTGAAGCCGGCTGGCGGCTGGATGCGCTGCGTCTGATCGTTGTGACACACCAATAATCGCTGAGGCCGCGCCCAATCATGCTGATGGAACCCTACAATCCGCCGCTCGACCCCTGGCTGCATATTCTGTATCAGGACGAGCACATCATGGTGGTTAACAAGCCGAGCGGTTTGCTGTCGGTGCCTGGCCGCCTTGAGGAGCACAAGGACAGCGTGATGACGCGCATCCAGCGTGATTTTCCGCAGGCGGAGTCGGTGCACCGGCTCGATATGGCCACCAGCGGTGTGATTGTGGTGGCGCTGACCAAGGCGGCCGAGCGCGAGCTGAAGCGGCAGTTTCGCGAGCGCGAGCCCGCGAAGCAGTACGTGGCGCGCGTCTGGGGACATCCGGCGGCGGAACAGGGTATGATCGATCTGCCGCTGATTTGCGACTGGCCTAACCGGCCGAAGCAGATGGTGAGTGTGGAGCTGGGTAAGCCGGCGCAGACGGAGTATCAGGTGCTGGCGTATGACGCCGATAACAGCGCGCGGGTGCAGCTGAAGCCGATCACCGGCCGTTCCCACCAGCTGCGCGTGCATCTGCTGGCGCTGGGGCATCCGATTCTCGGCGATCGCTTCTATGCCCATCCCGAGGCGTTAGCCATGGCGCCACGCCTGCAGCTGCACGCCGAATCGCTGACCATTACCCATCCGGCGTTTGGCAACAGCATGACGTTTCGCCAGCCGGCCGATTTTTAAGGGGCCGCAGCCCCTTATTTAAAGCCCTTCTCTTTGCGAATCAGGTCGTACGCGGCCTGAATCTCCTGCGCTTTCTGCTTCGCCATCTCCATCATCTCCGGCGGCAGACCTTTCGCCACCAGCTTATCCGGATGGTGCTCGGCCATCAGCTTGCGGTAAGCGCGCTTGATGGTGGTGCTGTCGTCGCTGCTTTTCACCCCCAGCACGCTGCAGGCATCTTCCAGCGTAGGGCCACGTTTCGCCTGCTGATAAGCGCCGCCGCCATACGACGAACCGCCACCAAACTGCTGACCGCCCTCCATCATGCGCAGGAACTGGTCGAACTGCGCGCGGGAAATCCCCAGCTCTTCCGCGATGACGTATAGCACCTGACGCTCGTTGGGATGCAGCGAACCATCAGCAAACGCCGCCTGGATTTGAATTTCCAGAAACATCCGAATCAGATCGAAACGGCCAAAGCAGGCGCTGCGCAGCTCGCGCAGTTTATTACGTAACGGATATTCGCTCTGCTTACCCTCACGAAACGCACGCTGCGCCGCGGTACGCGCCTCGCCATGCAGCTGCATGCGATCCATAAATAAAGAGGCAATCTGGATATCCGCTTCGGTGACGCGCCCTTTTGACTTGGTCAGATGGCCCATCACCTGGAACGTGGTGCTGAAGAACAGCGTCTGACGCGCCTGATTATTGGCGAAGTAGCCCTGTCCTTTTACGCTGCGCACTTTGTCAAACAGATGACCAATGATCAGACCCAGTACGATGCCCCAAAAGCCTGCTCCGGAAAGTAAGCCGAGAGCCAGACCAATAACTTTTCCCCAGTAGCGCATAAACTCCTCAATTCGCCATGCTTGCGGCTGAAAATTGCATTATCATACCTGTCATTTATCTCCGCGCCTAACGGCAACGCAGGCAGAGCAGGATTAACACTGGCGCAACGCCGGGCGGTACGTTAGTCTCTGTCCGGATTGTCGGCATGATGCCAGTTTTCATGGAATTATCGAAACCGCGTATGAAAAAACGTATACCTACCCTGCTGGCTACCATGATTGGTGCAGCGCTTTATAGTCAGCATGCACTGGCCGACGATCTGATGTCGCAGTGTATGCTGGGCGTGCCGAGCTACAACCGTCCGCTGGTCAGTGGCGACGCGAATTCGCTGCCGGTAACCATCAACTCTGACTCAGCAAAAGGGAACTATCCGAACGACGCGGTGTTCACCGGTAATGTTGATGTGCAGCAGGGGAACAGCCGTCTGGTTGCCGACGAGATGCAGCTGCATCAGCGTCAGCAGGACGGACAAACGACGCCGGTGCGTACCGTCGATGCGCTGGGTAATGTGCACTATGACGACAACCAGGTCATCCTGAAAGGTCCGAAAGCCTGGTCCAATCTGAACACCAAAGACACCAACGTGTGGAACGGTAATTATCAGATGGTCGGCCGTCAGGGTCGCGGTGATGCTGACCAGATGAAACTGCGCGGTAATAACCGCTATACCATTCTGGAAAACGGCAGCTTTACCTCCTGTCTGCCGGGTTCCAATAGCTGGAGCGTGGTCGGTTCGGAAGTGATTCAGGACCGTGAAGAAGAAGTGGCGGAGATCTGGAATGCGCGCTTCAAGCTCGGCAACGTGCCGGTGTTTTACAGCCCGTATCTGCAACTGCCGATTGGCGACCGCCGCCGCTCCGGCTTCCTGATCCCCAACGCGAAATACGGCAGCAACAACGGCTTCGAATTCATGCTGCCGTACTACTGGAACATCGCGCCTCAGGCCGATGCCACTATTACGCCGCACTACATGAGCAAGCGCGGTCTGCAGTTGCAGAACGAGTTCCGCTACCTGACGCAGTTTGGTGCCGGCCTGTTAGAGCTGGACTATCTGCCGTCTGACAATCAGTACAACAAAGATAAAGCCGCGCGACCGTCGGTGCAGAACGACAGCAACGACGACCGCTGGCTGTTCTACTGGCGTCACTCCGGCGTCTACGATCAGCACTGGCGCTTCAACGCGGACTACACCAAAGTCAGCGATCCTTATTACTTCAACGACCTGGATTCGAAGTACTACAGCTCGACTGACGGCTACGCCACGCAGAAATTCAGCGTAGGCTACGCTGACACCAACTGGGATGCGACGCTGTCCAGCAAAGACTTCCAGGTGTTTGGTAATACCAGCAGCCAGAACGTGTACCGGGCGATGCCGCAGCTGGATGTCAATCTGTACCAGAACGATATCGGGCCGTTTGACGGTCGCATCTATGCGCAGGCCGTGAAGTTCACTAACGTCAGTAACCGAATGCCGGAAGCGACGCGTTTGCACATCGAGCCAACGCTCAACCTGCCGCTGTCCAACGGCTGGGCCAGCCTGGATACCGAGGCAAAGCTGCTGGCGACGCATTACCAGCAGGATAACGTTAATTACTACAACGAAAATATCGATACCACCCGCACCAATCAGCTGAAAGAGTCGGTCAACCGCACCCTGCCACAGTTCAAGGTAGATGGTCGCCTGGTATTTGACCGCAATATGGACTGGGCCGAAGGCTACACCCAGACGCTGGAACCGCGCGTGCAGTACCTGTATATCCCGTACCGCAACCAGAGCAACATCTATCCGTACGACTCCACGCTGCTGCAGACCGACTACACCGGCCTGTTCCGCGATCGCACCTACAGCGGCCTCGATCGTATCGCTTCGTCAAACGAAGTGGCGACCGGCGTGACCACGCGTATTTATGATAACGATCTGGTTGAACGTTTTAACGTTTCCGTGGGTCAAATCTACTCGTTTACCCCGTCTCGTACCGGCGTAAACCAGACGAATAAAGAAGATGATACCGGTAGCCTGGTGTGGGCGGGTGATACTTACTGGAAAGTCAGCGATCGCTGGGGCGTACGCGGTGGCCTGCAATACGATACGCGGCTGGACAACGTTTCCCAGGGCAATGCCATTGTGGAATACCGTCGTGATGCCGACCGTATGGTGCAGTTGAGCTATCGCTACAGTAGCCCGGAGTATGTGGCGCAGGCGTTGAATAACCCCAGCTATGTCACTAACCCGATCTACAAAAACGGTATCTCGCAGGTGGGCGCCACGGCCAGCTGGCCGATTGCCGATGCCTGGTCGCTGGTGGGTGGTTACTACTATGACACCCGCAACAGCCGTCCGGCCGAGCAGCTAGTCGGTCTGCAGTACAGCTCCTGCTGCTACGCCATTCGTCTGGGTTACGAACGCAAGATCAACGGTTGGGAAAACAACGACAGCAAGTATGACAACCAAATCTCATTCAACATTGAGCTGCGTGGTCTGAGTTCTAACTATGGCTTAGGCACCAATGAAATGCTGCGTCAGGGCATCATCCCTTATCAGCGCGCTTTCTGATGTTGTGATATTTGACAGGCTATCCCGCAGTGCGGAAACAACAATGGATAAAGTATGAAGAACTGGAGAATGCTGATTCTTGGTGTGGCGATCACCGCTAACACTGCGTTCGCAGCCCCACAGATGGTCGATAAAGTTGCCGCAGTCGTGAACAACGGCGTGGTGCTGGAAAGTGACGTAGACAACATGCTGCGCACGGTGAAGTCACAGGCGCAGCAGGCTGGTCAGCAGCTGCCGGATGACAAAACCCTGCGTCATCAGATCCTTGAACGCCAGGTCATGGACGCCATCATTCTGCAGATGGGCGAAAAAGCCGGTCTGCAGGTGAGCGATCAGCAACTGGATCAGGCGATCCAGAACATCGCCGCGCAGAACCGCATGAGCGTTGATCAGCTGCGCAGCCGTCTGGCCTATGACGGGATGAACTACAACGATTATCGCGCGCAGATCCGCAAAGAGATGCTGATCTCTGAAGTGCGTAACAATGAAGTGCGCCGTCGCGTCACCATTCTGCCGCAGGAAGTGGATACGCTGGCTAAGCAGATCGGCTCGCAGAATACCCAGGGCACCGAACTTAACATCAGTCAGATTCTGCTGCCGCTGCCGGAAAATCCAACTCAGCAGCAGGTTGATGACCAGGAAGCGCTGGCGCGTCAGCTGGTGGGTGAACTGAAAGGCGGTGCCGATTTCGGTAAACTGGCCGTGACCTACTCTGCCGATCCGCAGGCGCTGAAAGGCGGCAACATGGGCTGGGGCAAAATTGAAGAGCTGCCAACGCTGTTCTCGCAGGCGCTGAGCAGCGCGAAGAAAGGCGACATCGTCGGCCCAATCCGCTCCGGCGTTGGCTTCCATATCCTGAAAGTGAACGACCTGCGCGGTGAGAGCAAAAACATTTCGGTCACCGAAGTGCATGCCCGCCACATTCTGCTGAAGCCGTCACCGATCCTTACCGACGATCAGGCACGTCAGAAGATTGAACAGATCGCCGCAGACATCAAGAGTGGCAAAACCACCTTCGCCGCTGCCGCGAAACAGTTCTCCGACGATCCGGGTTCAGCGAACCAGGGCGGCGACCTTGGCTGGGCGTCACCGGAAATCTACGATCCGGCGTTCCGTGATGCGTTGCTGAAGCTGCAGAAAGGCCAGGTCAGTGCGCCAGTCCACTCCTCCTTCGGCTGGCACCTGATTCAGCTGCTGGATACCCGTCAGGTGGATAAAACCGATGCCGCGCAGAAAGAGCGCGCGTACCGTCTGCTGTTCAACCGTAAGTTTGCCGAAGAAGCGCAAACCTGGATGCAGGAACAGCGCGCCAGTGCTTACGTGAAGATTCTGGATGGCAATGGTCAGTAATTATCGTGTGGCGATCACGCCCGGCGAACCCGCCGGGATTGGTCCCGATCTCGCCGTTGCGCTGGCTCAGCATGACTGGCCGGTTGAGCTGGTGGTGTGCGCAGACGGCGACGTGCTGCGCCAGCGCGCGGCTCAACTGGGTTTGCCGCTGACGCTGCGTGACTATCAGCCCGGCGTGGCACCACAGCCGCAGCAGGCCGGTACGCTGACGCTGCTGCCCATCGCGACGGCGCAGCCGGTGACTGCTGGCGAACTGACGGTCGCCAACGGTCATTACGTACTGGAGACGCTGGCCCGCGCCTGCGACGGCTGCCTCAGCGGCGAGTTTGCCGCGCTGGTGACCGGTCCGGTACACAAAGGCGTGATCAATGACGCCGGCATTCCCTTCACCGGTCACACCGAGTTCTTTGCTGAGCGCGCCGGTGGCGATCGCGTGGTGATGATGCTGGCGACCGAAGCGTTGCGCGTGGCGCTGGCCACCACGCATCTGCCGCTGAAAGATGTCGCAGACGCCATCACCCGTGACAGCCTGCATGAAGTGATCACCATCCTGCATCAGGATTTGCAGCGTAAGTTTGGCATTCCGCAGCCGCATATCTTTGTCTGCGGGCTCAACCCGCATGCTGGCGAAAGCGGTCACATGGGCCGGGAAGAGATCGATACCATCATTCCGGCGCTCGACGAACTGCGCCAGCAGGGCCTGCAGCTCACCGGTCCGTTACCGGCGGATACACTGTTTCAGCCGAAATATCTGCAGCACGCTGATGCGGTGCTGGCGATGTATCACGACCAGGGCCTGCCGGTGCTAAAATTTCAGGGATTTGGTCGCGCGGTGAATATCACCCTCGGCCTGCCATTTATCCGTACCTCTGTTGACCACGGCACCGCGCTGGAACTCGCCGGTCTGGGCAGCGCAGAGCCGGGCAGCTTTATTACGGCGCTTAACCTCGCCATCACTATGATCAAGAGCAGTAATGAATAATCGCGTCCATCAGGGGCACTACGCCCGTAAACGTTTCGGGCAGAACTTCCTGAACGATCAGTACATTATCGACAGCATCGTCTCCGCTATTCATCCGCAAAAGGGTGAAGCCATGGTGGAGATTGGCCCAGGGCTGGGTGCGTTAACCGAGCCGGTGGGCGAGCGTCTTGATGCGCTGACTGTCGTCGAGCTGGACCGCGACCTTGCCGCGCGTTTGCAGACGCACCCGTTCCTCGGTCCTAAGCTGACGATTTATCAGCAGGATGCGATGACCTTCGACTTCTCCGCGCTGTCAAAGGAGCAGGGTCAGCCGCTGCGCGTGTTCGGCAACCTGCCGTACAACATCTCGACGCCGCTGATGTTCCACCTTTTCAGCTATACTGGTTCGATTAAAGATATGCACTTCATGCTGCAGAAAGAGGTGGTTAACCGTCTGGTGGCCGGCCCGGGCAGCAAGGCTTACGGGCGTCTCAGCGTGATGGCGCAATATTATTGTCAGGTGATTCCGGTGCTGGAAGTGCCACCACAATCGTTCACCCCGCCACCGAAAGTGGATTCGGCGGTTGTGCGTCTGGTGCCCTTTACCCAGCCACCGTATCCGGTCAGCGATGTGCGTTTACTGAGCCGTATCACCACCGAAGCGTTTGGTCAGCGACGCAAAACCCTGCGTAACAGCCTGGGACACCTGTTCACGGCCGGTGCGCTGGATGAACTCAACATCGACGCCTCGCTGCGGGCAGAAAATGTCACCGTGGCGCAGTATTGCCAGCTGGCAAACTGGCTGGGCAATCATCAGGCTGAATCTGCGGAGAACTGAGTGCATGAGTGAACTGGCCCGCGTTTGTGTTCAGGTACTGAGTCAGTATGTGGAATCGCAATCCTCTCCCGATGAGGATCGCTACGTGTTCGCCTACACCATCACTATTCGTAATCTCGGGCGCAACAGCGTGCAGCTGCGCAGCCGCTACTGGCTGATCACCAATGGCAACGGGCGCGAGACCGAAGTGCAGGGTGAAGGCGTGGTCGGTGAGCAGCCGCATATCGCGCCCGGCAATGAGTTTCAGTACACCAGCGGTGCGGTTCTGGAAACGCCGATGGGCACCATGCAGGGACACTATGTGATGATCGACGAAGAGGGCGAGACCTTCCACGTGGAGATTCCGGTGTTCCGCCTCGCGGTGCAAACCCACATTCACTAATTCCTCCTCCGCCCGGCCAGTCCGGGCGGCGCGTTTTCATCGGACTGACTTAATGAGTACATACCTGATTGGCGATATTCACGGCTGTTATGACGAATTACGTGCGCTGCTGGCGCAGGTCAATTTCGATGCGCAGCAGGACGAGCTATGGCTGACCGGCGACCTGGTGGCGCGCGGTCCGGGTTCGCTTGAGGTACTGCGCTACGTCAGGTCGCTCGGAGACTGTGTGCGCATAGTGCTGGGCAACCATGACCTGCATTTGCTGGCAGTGTATGCCGGTATCAGCCGTAACAAGCCCAAGGATCGCCTGACGCCCCTGCTGGAAGCGGACGATGCCGACGAGCTGATTAACTGGCTGCGTCGCCAGCCGCTGCTGCAGGTGGATGAAGAGAAAAAGCTGCTGATGGCGCATGCTGGCATTACGCCGCAGTGGGATCTGGAGACGGCACAGCAGTGCGCGCGCGAAGTTGAGGCGGTCTTATCCAGCGACAGCTATCCGCTGTTTCTCGATGCCATGTATGGCGACATGCCGAACAACTGGACACCGGAACTGAGCGGACTGGCGCGCCTGCGTTTCAGCACCAATGCGCTGACGCGCATGCGATTCTGTTTCCCCAATGGTCAGCTCGACATGATTTGCAAAGAGGCGCCCGCCTCAGCGCCGCCGCCGCTGAAACCGTGGTTCCAGGTGCCCGGCAAAATCAGCAGCGATTATACGCAAATCTTTGGTCACTGGGCTTCGCTGGAAGGAAAAGGCACGCCAGAGCATGTGATCGGGCTCGACACCGGCTGCTGCTGGGGCGGAACGCTGACCCTGCTGCACTGGGAGAGTGGCCAGTATTACACCCAGGTCTCGAACCGTGACCAGGCCATGGCGGAAAGCGCGATGAATGCGTCCTCCCCCCTGAGCGATATGCAGTAAACAAAAAGCCCCGCGATGTTAGCGGGGCTTTTTTTGGTCACCATAAATGGCGACCCTACAGCGACCATCTGTACCGTGACAGCCATCAACCTGATATCGCACGGGTTTATCGCGTCATAATCCCTGTCGTTGTAGGGTGCGCATTTAGGTACGACCGGGCACATGGGTAACAGATCAGACCGGGCACACAGGTAACACTTTTTGTGGTCAGTCGATTCGGATAATACGCTTTTCTGCCCGGTCATAATACGCAAGGATGAGCCTGT
>NZ_NHZE01000065.1:0-10889 GCF_002207995.1 Pantoea sp. VS1 | reverse complement strand
AAAGCAAGATCCGGTTCATCAAGATGAAAATAGCGCGCCAGCTGCACGTCATTGGGTTCTGCAACATAGCGACCATAATTCAGTTCCTGCTCAGTGGTCAGAAAATCAACGGGCATATCGACCTCCCTGCCTGAAGATCATAATTTAACAATTTAGCAACCGTCCGAAATATTATGATATTTGATACCTGTCAAAACCAGAGTGGGAAAGGGTATCAGAAATCGTAATTTTAGTATTATGATACCACTTTGTATCAAAAACGATTTGTGAGACTGAAATGGCGTTACTGGGCTATGCCAGGGTATCAACCAGCCACCAGAAGCTGACGCTCCAGGTGGCTGAACTGAAAAGTGCCGGTGTGCGCGAAGACCGGATTTTTACCGACATGATGACCGGGGCCACTGACGAGCGTGAGGGACTACAACGCCTGCTTGGCCGGGCAGAAAAAGATGACATCATCATCTGTACCAAAATGGACCGCCTCGGACGCAATACGGCTGATATGATCCATATCGTTGACGCCTGCTATAAAAAGGGGATCGCCATCCGGTTTCTGGAAAACGGCCTCAGTACGGAAGGTACTATGGGGAAAATGGTCATTCAGATCTTGGCAGCCGTGGCTGAAGCTGAGTGGGAGCGCATTCTGGAGCGAACCAATGAGGGACGGATTGCCGCAATGGCTTCCGGTGTCAGGTTCGGCAGAAAGCCTCATGGGGGCACTGTAAAAGCACTTGAGCTTATTCAGCAGGGCCAGCCCCTGAAGGCAGTATCTGAGAAAACAGGAATATCCCGCGCCACTTATTTCAGACTGAAAAAACGTTTTCAGCCCCCAAATTGACACCTCTCTCCTTTCCAGAATCAATTTTATTTACCAGTAAAATCATGGGTATAGAATTTCAATTAGTCTGAAGTAACTGCTCGCCAAAATGAGATGGATTTTCACTCGCGCAGAAGAAAGGTCGCATCAGGAGCATCTGGCAGGTGGAAAGTAAACAATAACTATTCTCACTTAATATAGCATGTGCTATATATTATAGCACATGCTATATGTGTTTTCTTTTTCGCCAAACAAGGAAATGTAAATGCTGAACAAAACCAGACGTTTCATGATTGCCTCTGTGGCAGTGGTCTCGTACGTACTGACAGCCATCCCGGCCATGGCTCAGGATGCAAAGCCTAAAAGGATCCTGACCACATTCACCATCCTGCAGGATATCGCGCAGAATGTGGCGGGTGATAAAGCCATTGTGGAGTCCATCACCAAACCCGGCGCGGAAATTCATGATTATCAGCCTACGCCGCTGGACATTGTGAAAGCGCAGTCCGCCGATCTGGTTCTGCGTAACGGATTCGGCCTGGAGCGCTGGTTCGATAAATTTTTCCAGGGCGTTCATGACGTACCGAGCGTCGTCGTCTCTGACGGCATTGAGCCTATGATGATTAAGGACGGTGAGTATTCAGGTAAGCCGAATCCACACTCATGGATGTCACCAGCGAATGCGGTAATATACGTTGAAAACATCCGTAAAGCGCTGGATAAGGTTGATCCGGAGAATGCCGCCACTTATGACCGCAACGCGGCAGAATACACAAAAAAACTTGAAGCCCTGAATGCGCCTATTTCCACCATGCTCGCGAAAATTCCGGCAAACGAGCGCACGCTGGTTTCCTGCGAAGGCGCATTTTCCTACCTGACGCGCAACTATCATCTCAATGAGCTGTATCTGTGGGGCGTCAACGCTGACGAAGAAGGCACGCCACAGCAGGTGCGCCGCGTCATCGATCAGGTACGCAAGAACCATGTACCCGCCGTGTTCTGTGAAAGTACGGTTAACGATAAAGCCATGAAGCAGGTGGCTTCTGAAACCGGCGCGAAATTTGGCGGAACGCTGTTTGTTGACAGCCTGACCACTGATGAAGGTCCGGCCCCCACCTACATTAAGCTTCTTGACTACAACGCTAAAACTATTCTGAAGGCATTCAATGTCAGCAATTAATGATAGTACCGATCGTGATTCTCTTTCGCCGGCTGTCAGCGTAGCAGACCTGAGTGTTTCTTACCGGGGCGGCAATATCGGCCTGTCAGATGTCAGCTTTGAACTCAGCAAGCCCACTATCTGTGGGCTCATCGGCATGAACGGAGCCGGGAAGTCGACGCTGTTCAAGGCGATTATGGGGTTCGTTTCGCCAACATCCGGTAAGGTTGAGGTCTGTCATCATCCCGTCAGATGGGCGCAGAAGCAGAACATTATCGCGTATGTTCCCCAGACCGAAGAAGTGGACTGGACTTTTCCTGTATCAGTGCATGATGTGGTGATGATGGGCCGGCAGGGCCGTATGGGCTTCTTACGTATCCCTTCTGAAAAGGATAAGGAAATCGTCGCAGACAGTCTTAAGCGTGTTGGTATGGAAGCGTTTGCAGAACGTCAGATTGGTGAGCTGTCGGGGGGCCAGCGCAAACGCGTCTTTCTGGCGCGCGCGCTGGCACAGCAGAGCAAGATTATGCTGCTTGATGAGCCGTTCACCGGAGTCGACGTGAAGACCGAGCACGCCATTATTGATATTCTGCGCGAGCTCAGGGAAGAGGGTCATATCATCATTGTTTCCACCCATAATCTGGCAAGTGTGCCTGGCTACTGTGATGAGGTGATGATGATCAACGTCACCCTGATTTCTTCCGGACCGGTGAGCGAGGTTTATACTCCGCATAACCTTGGCAAAACGTTTGGCGGAGCGATCAATCAGCTTCCGGTCGGTCTGGCATCTTCCGGGGTACAGGACGGCAGGGCGCCCGGCGGGGAAGGTGTGCCATCATGCTGAGTGAGTCTCTTCTGACACTGCTTGCGCAACCTTTCAGCTACACCTTCATGATAAAAGCGATGTTTGGTGGCGCAGCGGTTGGCGCACTGTGCGGCCTTTTATCCTGCTTTGTGACGCTAAAAGGATGGTCGCTGCTGGGTGATGCGCTCTCGCATTCTGTTGTGCCGGGTGTGGCTATTGCTGCGCTGGCCGGCGGTCCCTTTGCCCTTGGCGCCTTCGTGGCCGGGCTGCTGGCGGTGCTGGGGATTGGGTTGATAGAGCGCAATTCCGTACTGAAAAATGATGCCGTGATTGGCGTTGTGTTCACCGCTTTTTTTGCGGCAGGGTCATTTATTATTTCGGTATTCCCCACCAATATCCGTATCCAGACCATTCTCTTCGGTAATCTGCTGGGTATCTCCACGGCTGACCTGGTGCAGGTGGCAATTATTGGTGTCATCTGCATCGTCACGTTTGCGGTGAAGTGGAAAGACCTGCTGATTTACTGTTTTGACCCGAGTCACGCGCGGGCCATAGGACTTAACGTCAGCGCGCTGCACCTGCTGCTGCTGATACTGCTGTCTCTGGCTGCTGTTGCAGCGCTGCAGGCGGTTGGCGCATTACTGGTGGTGGCCATGCTGATTACACCCGGAGCAACCGCGCAGCTTCTGACGCAGAAGTTCTCCCGGATGTTATTCATTGCGCCTCTGCTGGCCGCACTGGCGTGCGCCGGGGGGGCCTATATCAGTTACTTCCTGGATGGCTCAACCGGAGGAGCTATCGTGGTGCTACAGACCGTAATGTTTATCCTGGCTTTACTCTTCGCGCCGGCAAAGGGCATCCTGGCAACCCGCCGCCGTAAAGCGATCAACAGGGAGGCGGCCCGATGAATTTCGACGTAATACTGGAATCGCTGCTTCAGCCGCTGCGGTATGACTTTATGCTGAAGGCGATGGCGACCGGCGTCTTTGTCTGTTCAGTGTGTGCGGTACTCTCCTGCTTTATTGTGCTGAAAGGCTGGGCGCTGATTGGTGATGCCATGTCTCACGCTATTCTGCCCGGGGTTATCTTCGCCTATATCATCGGCGTACCGATGGCCCTGGGTGCGATCGTCAGTGGCGTGGCCTGCGTAGTGATTGCCGGCGCAGCGCGAAATATGACCACGGTAAAACCGGACGCCCTGCTGGGGATTTCCTTTACAGGATTTCTCGGCGTGGGGATGATTTTACTGGTGGCAACGCCGGGTAACGTGCATTTCATGCATATCCTGTTCGGGAATCTGCTGGGAATTGAAACCAGCGTTCTCATCCAGACTGTCATCATCGGGACGCTGACGCTTCTGGCGGTGCTGATTATGCGCAAAGACCTCATTCTGTTCTGTTTTGACCCGTGTCAGGCCAGCGTCATCGGACTTTCGCCGGCCCGGCTTGAGCTGATTTTACTGGTTCTGGTTGCAGCCACGGCCGTGACGGCACTGCAGGTGACGGGCATCGTACTCGTTGTCGCCATGCTGATAGCCCCGGGGTGTATCGGATTCCTGCTCACCCGGCGTTTTTATCCCATGCTCCTGGTTTCAGTACTGTCAGCCGTTACCGCCACAGTCGTGGGAACGTTCGCCAGCTTCTGGCTGAACGGTGAAACCGGTGCAACCATCGTACTGGTGCAGGCTGTCCTGTTCCTGCTGGCATTCCTGTTTGCGCCGCGGAATGGAATGCTGCGGCGCAATAACTCCCACACCAGGGGTGATGACAAGGTGAGCGGAAAGCCTGTCTGATTCACGCCTTGTTTTGTGTTTATCAGGCGTTTCGCGGCGTCGGAGGCAAGGAGCCGCCGCAGAAGTGAAAGCAAAATCTGGCACCGCTGACGGCAGGTCATACTCAGGTTTGACGCAGGCGTCAAAGGGGCGATATAATTACTGTGTAGTCGGTTGACGCATGGAAAATCGCCGATGCCATGCAGATCAGCGCAAGCTGAACCGATGGGGAGAACGCTGGGCACGATGGTTTATTCGCATTAAGTTGCGGAAAGCCGCTCAGGGTGGCGTACCCCCGACTGATTACATCCTATCTGCCGTTTTTCAGAATGGCACGAGGCCTCGGAGGCGTGATACGCCGTTACCGGGGCCAAATTTTTTATGGTTACTTCGACTATCAGCATTCCCCGGTATTTTTCCTGCGTTTTACCAACCCGTAATACGTCTACTGAATTCAGTACGATGACCTGCTGATCGTGGGACTTCTGCACGGCCACCGTGCTGCGCGGGCTGAGTGCGGCAGTGAGCACGGTCGCACATTCCTGCCAGGTCAGCCGGTCCTTGCCCGTTCGCGCGGTAAGGATATGACTGATGACGTGCGGAAAGAAGGTAATGCCCCTGCCCGGCGGTGGCGGCCATCCCTGCCGGCTGCAGATCACCTTCAACTCGTTAAACTGCTTGTTCGTCAGAAGATAGGTAAAGAGCGGCGCACGCCACTCTTCCGCCGGCACGCCCGCGCCTGTCACTGACACACGATAAACCCATTCCGTATAGCGCGAAATCGCCTCGCGCAGCGCATCGTCCCCGACCGGCATCAGATATAATCCTGGATATAAAGGCTGTGATTATACGGCCGCGCCGGAACGGATGAAACTAACGGGACAATACCCGACTCAAGACGACGGGGCATCATTACCGGCCGCCTGCTGTCCCTCTGCCCCGTCAACTTCAGCTGGCGCCGGGCGATTTTCTTCCTGCCCGTACGGCAGTTCCCTGAGCCTGTCCAGCTCATAGCCAAACGACAGGGTAAACCCTTTGGGTGAGTCTCCGTTCAGCAGCCGGAACAGCCAGTCGGTTTTACTGGTCAGGGAAAGGTGCTGAATGTAGTGCTCCGGATGGTGAAAGCCGAGTTCCGGATCGCTCCGGTCCGGATGCCGGTAAAGCCAGGATTCAATCGGGACGTGGCTCAGCCGGGTTTTAACGTACGTCAGAAAGCGTAGCAGGTTGCCGCGACCGCCGCCGCCCATGCCGTCCTTGAGATAAAAGCGGGTTCTTTCATACCGGGCCTGCCATTTCGTTCCCGACCGGGCCAGGACGTATTGTGAGTCAGTATAACTACATGTCTCGCTGCGCCTAACTTTATTATTTTCCGTTTAATGAGTGCTGCGACTTCATAGATATAGTTATGTGACAGGCTGGAGATCGGATCGTCAATAACAATAAGTTTATTTTCCGGATGAATGGATTCGGGGGTGAGACTGCCGGAGCATGATTCTATGAAATAAAGGAAAGAAACCATTGTTTTCTCACCCTCACTGAGAGATTTGAATACTTCCGCCTTCTCAGGCTCGCTTCCCCGGCGCAGACGGTATAGTTTCATCTCAGCATCATGGCAGATGATTTCAAAGCCGTTGATCCCCAGTAACCTGAGATTCGCGTTGATACTGTCAATGGTGGGTTGTATGTCGGAGAGTTGTCCGGTCAGCGCATTCGTCTCGTCATCCAACTGCTTCTTGCTTGATTCGATGATCTCGCAATCGCGCAACCTACTGTTAATTTCATTCTGTAGCTCGCCAAGCTGCCTGTCACGTTCGGTAAAGAACTCTTCGCAAATCCCTCTGAGATGCGCCATGACATCAGCGTAAAGGGACTGTTTTTCTTGAGTGAAGTTTTCAGCCAGTCGGTTATTTTCCCGTACCCGGGTATTGAACGCGTCCACTTCATTCTGGAGTAAGAACAGGGGTTCCTTAAGGTTCTCAGGTTGTACCTTCAGAGACGGTTCTTTAATTTTATTAAGGAGTTGCTGTAACAAAATCTGAAAGCCTTTATTTACCGCTTTCACCAGAGATAAAATCTGACTTCCCTCATCAACAAAAGAATGGGTTGCAACGCGGTGTTCAAATTCGGCCATGGCATCACAGTCCTGAGCCAGTCCTTCAGCTGCCTGGCTCAGCCTCCCAAGAGATGTCTGATAAGACTCATCGAACATCTGAGTGAGTTCGCGCGAAAAGGCCCTGACATCAAAGGACTGGCGGCAGAACGGGCAAACATCGTCATGTATATAATGCTGCCCCTAGCGCACCCAGTCTGCATTACCAATTTTCTGGATGAGTGCAGAGAATTGCGTGCTGTTTGCAGTCATAACAGGTTCTTGCATCAGTATTATTGTTTCTTCCGTTAAGACAGTTGTTCGTGGAATATGAATTTCGCCGACAATCGTTCCTTCGCTTTGACTTAACATCCGCCATTTATCAGTCAGTTCATCAGTTGTGGTACGCACGTCTGAAAGTGGTGTTGCAACCATACGTTCGTAAAACGATCTTTTAATTTTGGCGCCATCAAGGAAATCGCTGAGGGTTTTCCTGTTATTGACTGTCCGGTTGAAAATATCCCTGGCACAGTGGTCGACGATCGTTTCTTTCATTCCTTCTTTTTGTGCAATCTCCTCATTAATTTTCTCCAGGCGGGCACTCAGTTTTGTTCTTTCTTTATTATTACTGTTTATTTTATCCTGGCTTTCCTGATTGGCCTCACTGAGAGTGAAGATTCCGGGCTGATAGTCCGCGCGGGCGAATTTACTATCAATGTATTCCTGATTAAAGACCTGAAAGTGGTTGATGTGCGGGCTCTCAAAGGCACAGTGACGGTATTGATCCGCCTGCCGGTCATAAAAATAACCTGACACCGTGGATTTCCCCGAGCCGTTCTGGCCATAGATGAGTGTCACCTTACTGCTGAGATCAAAGCAGATATCCCGGTCAGGCGCGTAGCTTCTTACGCCTCGGATCCTGAGTTGAGCCATTTTTTTCTCCTTATCCCTGAGTTCTTTGAGCCTTTCCATCGTAGCCCACTTTTCATTCTGGTTGTGCCATCCTGATCAGATTTATCTGAACCAATCTTGCGTTCCCAATCAGGCATGACAGGAAGTGATTACCTTCATGATTTGATTGAAGTAAAATTGCCTAAACAGCAACAATAAATATTATTTTGTGCACTTTTTTCAATAATGTTTTTTTAGCAAAAATAATGTTCAATTGCTGTCCTATGTGCATCAGTGCACTTCATCCTCAATGTAGATCCGAAAACCCCAAGAAGCGGATCGCGGCGATTTTCTGCGCAAATTTTTGGGACGAAATCATAAAATGTGCTATAATATAGTATGTTAAGGTTTGTTTTGTGCGTCGGAATCTTATCCTCTCACCTGTATTTCCTGCTACCCTCCGCTTAATTACTTCCGTAAAAGTCCGCATAAATGAATAAGTCGGATCCCGTATGGATAGCGTTCAGGTAATTGCATAAGTGACAGTTAGCAGGCGTGTAGTTTCATCCTTTCACATGATGTGATGGTGAATGCCACTTCAGTGATTATCAGGTTAAGAAAAAACACGGACGTGAATATTGATAAGGAAATTTTTTATGTGCAAGCGTTGTAGTAATTCCCGTCAGGGATATAAATCGGCTCATGAAGTCTGGGTAGCAACCGGACGAGCCCATACGTCACCATTATGGATAAGAGTGCTGTGACCATTCAGGAACCTGACTGCCCATGCTGGCATATCCGCACAGCTGATGATGTGAATCGCTACGGGTTTAACAGACACCCCAGAGTCATTTAGTGGAGTAACCCCAAGGCCATGGACAAATGATCCAGCTCCATTCCATTCAGAAACAGTATTCCGGCATGATGTTTACTCCCCTTAACGGAGGTTGTGCCGATGAAAAAGTCATGATTTACCGAAGTGCAGATTGTCTTTGTTCTGAAGCAGGCTGAGCCCGGTACGCCCATACCGGACGTCTGCCGCAGGCCGGGCATCTCCGACGCCACGTTCTTTGCCTAACGCAAAAAGTACGGTGGAATTTCTCCATCAGAACTGAAGCATATGCGGCAGCCCGGAAAGGAAAACCTTCGCCTGAAGAAGCTGGTTGCAGATTTGAACCCCGACAAGGCCATGCTGCAGGACGTACTGGCAAAAAAGAGCTGACGCGGGCAAGCTTGCGCAAGTGGGTCAGGGACTTACAAACCCGCTACGGTGCCAGTGAAAGACATGTATGCTTTGCGCTGAAGATCAACCGCAGTTTGTTCAGGTATCCCTCCGTTGCAGCAGAAGACAGCGCGCTGCGGGTTCGTATCAGGGAGATAACCGAAACCCGGGTCCACTATGACTACCGCAGGGTACACACATGCTGAAACGGGAAGGCTGACACCACGATCACAAGCGCATTTACCGGCTTTACCGCGAGCAGGGATTATCGCTGCGGCTGAAACGCCCCCGCCGCAATAAATCTGCGCTTTAACGTCAACCCCAGCCGCAGGGGCCGTATCCCGGTCACGTTTAGGGAAAGGCCTTTGTCTCCGGTGCGCTGTTTAAAGGTTGCCAGCTTCGCCTGCTGACGGTAATCGATCTCTTCACGCGCGAACGTCCGGGGACCTTCGTAGGCCAGAACCTGCGCTTTTCAGAAGTGGCTGAGATGCTGAACATCATCGCGTTGAGACGTCCGTTACCGCAGTTCCTGAAAACAGATAATTGCTCTGAATTTGCAGAAAAATGCCGGATAAGAAGATGTTCGAACGTGATATCCGGATTAACTTCTCACGGCCAGGTACTCCCACAGATAATGCCACGGTAGAATCACTCAACGGCAGGCTGCGTCAGGAGTGTCTGAAAGGGAACGGGTTTATGTCCATGGAGGATGCCCGGTACAAAATCGGGGCCTTGCGCATACACCATAACCCGAGTCGTCTCCATTCCGCGCTGGGCTGGATGACCCCAACAGAATTCACCGAAAAATCAGCCGGTTGTCAGAATAAGCATCCTGCCTGAAGCCGGTTATTCCTGATTATGCATGGATCATATTCCGGGTCAGGGTCACAAAATAACATTACTAACTGGTAATTGTCTAAGACTGGGGCAGGTCACAGTTCAGAGTCATATTAATGATCACCCAAAGCCTGATTTGACGCAGCAGACCACTGAGACAAAACCTTCTTAGTCAGCGATAAAATCTGAGCCGAACGACAGTTTTGCCGGAACTGTACCGTTAATCTTACCGGTGGAAAGACGCTGTAGTCAGACTGCACGACACGCGTACGCTGCACGTCTTGAACTGACTTTTCAGGCGGTGTTTCCATGAAAAAGGCGATTGCATACCTTCGTTTTTCCTCGCTGCAGCAGGCGAAAGGTGACTCAGCCAGGCGCCAGAAAAAACTTATCGGTGAATGGCTCATTCATAACCCTGATTATTACCTTGATCCTGTTACCTACGAGGACATGGGGCTGAGCGCCTGGCGTGGCCAACACGCCGTCCGGGGTGCCTTCGCCGTATTTATGGCAGCGGTTGAGCGGGGGCTCGTCGAGAGCGGTACGGTACTGCTGATTGAAAGCCTCGACAGGCTGTCACGCGAGAAAATCGGCGATGCCACAGGCCGTCTGCGGGCGGTGCTGGAAGCCGGCATTGACGTCGTCACGCTCAGCGATAATTTACGTTACACCCGCGGTTCACTGGACGACCCTTTTGCCATTATCAGGGCCATTCTGATTGCACAGCGGGCGAATGAGGAAAGCGAAATGAAGTCCAGGCGCATGCGCGCCGCCTGGGCGGAAAAGCGGAAGGCGGCTGCAGCGGGAACAATCATGACAGCGAAGTGCCCCTACTGGCTGAAGGTTAACGCTTCCCGCAACGGCTTTGACGTGCTGGAAGAGCGCGCAGAGGTAATCCGCTCAGTTTTCCACATGCGTCTTGAAGGCATGTCCTTTGTCAGGATCAGCTGCGCGCTGAACGCGCAGGGAAAGGAAAATCTGAAGGGAAAGGTATCACAGTGGAACTCATCATCCATCGAACGCCTGGTCAGAAAAAAGGCGGTAATAGGGTATCTCGTGCCGTCACATCAGTGCACCGCGACAGAGGCGGAGGAAATACCCGGGTACTACCCGCCAATCATTAGCGAAGAGGATTTTGTGCGCGCGCAGCTGATGTACCGGGAACCGGAAAGCCGCAGGGATGGTAATTTTAACCCTTACCTCATCAATATTTTCCGCGGGCTGATGCGGTGCGGCCTCTGCGGTCATGCGGTCATCCTGACCGGAATCTCGGTAAAGGGCTATGGCTACTACGTATG
>NZ_NHZE01000064.1:0-812 GCF_002207995.1 Pantoea sp. VS1 | reverse complement strand
AAGGACGCCGCAGCGGATAACGCTGCGGTTTCTTTTTTACCGCCCGCGGATAATGCCGCTGACGACGGCCGGGTAATACGAAGCTTCCCGCCATCGCCATTATTTCATTCATCACCTTCGGTATTCTTCCCGGTGCAACCGCAGGCAGCAGACTCAGCTGACCGGCCAGATACAGCGCCGCCTGTTTAAAGCCCAGCTGATAAGGCTCCACATTTTTAAGGCTGTATGCCATCTGTGCCATCATAAAGCGCAGCAGGTTATACGCCAGTGCCACCCCCCACAGCTCCTGCTGCACCAGCTCCGGCTTTTTACTTCTCAGCGTCAGCTCATTATTCAGCAGGTGCTGCTTCATCTCCCTGAAGCCATGCTCGATTTCCCAGCGATGACCGTACAGGTCCACGATATCGGCTTTCGGATAGCGAAGCGGATCACACATGGACGTCAGTATCTGTACCGTTCTGCCGCCGGTTTCCTTACTGATAAGTCTTGCCGTCAGCGTGGCCGGTGCGCCGCTCCATTTTTTTCGCGCCTGCGGCGTCAGGCTCAGCTCAACCAGCTCATGTCCGGGACCCAGCCTCTCTTTTACCCGGTACTGAGCGCCTTTTCGCAGCGGTATCATCCAGTGCTTTTCGGTGCCTGATGTCTGCCAGTGATGAAGGAGGCCCGGAGCATAGAAGCCCTTGTCCATTATCGTCAGGGAATGAGCAGGCGTCTGCGCCGCCAGCCGGGCGGCGAGCTCAACTTCGCTGGTTTCAGAGACGCTGCCGAAGGCAACGCCCGACAGCAGGTGGCTGGTGACCTCCATCTGACAG
>NZ_NHZE01000063.1:0-52925 GCF_002207995.1 Pantoea sp. VS1 | reverse complement strand
GGCGAGTACGTGCGGTTCCTGGAAGTGGACGACGGCATTGACGTCATCCTCTTCGACAGGCTCATCCTTGCGTATTATGACCGGGCAGAAAAGCGTATTATCCGGATCGACTGACCACAAAAAGTGTTACCTGTGTGCCCGGTCTGATCTGTTACCCATGTGCCCGGTCGTACCTGAATGCGCACCCTACGGGAGCACGTTCAATACGCATCGGCGACAAACGGTGAATTTTCTGTAGGGTCGCCATTCATGGCGACCATCGACAACGCCCGTTACTGCTGCGGACGAATCGGAATCAGATATTCGCAGCGAATCTCCATTGGCGGCTCGCTGCGCTTCTTGCCACCGTGCGTATAGAAGCGCTCAATATCCTGGCCCTGACGGCGCACCAGGCCGAGGGTCGGCATACAGGTGCCGTACAGCAGCAGAATAAACTCCTGCAGCGCAGTGCGCGGTCCCTGATAGCTGAACTGCACATAATCCCCGGCTTCCAGAATCACGCTCTGGTTTGACTGCATGCTCAGCGCCTGCTGGTCGGCCGGCACCGCCGTGGTGTACAGAATCTCCTGCTCATCATCCTTCTCATGGCTGGCGCGTACCTGATGCAGGCCGTACAGCACCGGCGGCACGGTATCGGTTTCCAGCAGGAACTGCTTCCAGAAGTGGATGCGCATCTCGTCGCGGTAGCTGGAGATCTGCTCCAGCGTGCAGGTATAGCTTTGCGTTTGCCCCACCAGCACCGTTTCCGGCAGCGTGACGAACTGCGCTTGCGGCATCGGGTAATCATCGAGGCGAATCGGCGGGCGAATGCCGTACGAATTCCACTCCGACGAGCGGCGATACCACGCAGGTGTCTGATTAAACTGCTTTTTAAACGCGCGGGTAAAGGTTTGCTGCGAATCGAAGCGATACTGCAGCGCAATGTCGAGGATTGGCCGGCTGGTGAGACGCAGCGCGACGGCGGCCTTGGACAGCCGGCGGGCGCGGATATACGCGCCGATGGCGTGGCCAGTAACTTCCTTGAACATTCGCTGCAGGTGCCACTTGGAATAGCCCGCTTTTAGCGCAACGTTATCGAGCGAAAGGGGTTGATCCAGATGGCTTTCCAGCCAGACAAGCAAATCGCGAATGATACCGGCTTGGTCCATAAAACATCCTCATAACTCTCTGGTGGCGCAACGATGAAGTCACCGAATAGTAGCACGAATTGCACAACGGCGCGGGGGTGGTTTGCCAGTTAACTGTGCTACATCAATGCGGGTTGAAACCCGTTAGGTTTGGTTCTCGGTTCGATTAACAGTACATTACATTCACATCTATTCCGTTTGCAATGGTAACTCAATGACAATAGCTCGCAATCTTATAGTCACGCTGGCAACATTTATGTTGAGTCAGAGCGTGCTGGCCGAGGAGATCGGCTCCGTTGACACCGTATTCAAGATGTTTGGCCCCGATCATAAGATCGTGGTGGAAGCCTTCGACGACCCCGACGTTAAAAATGTAACCTGTTATATCAGCCGGGCAAAAACCGGCGGTATTAAGGGCGGACTGGGTCTGGCGGAAGATACTTCCGACGCGGCCATCTCCTGTCAGCAGGTGGGACCGATAGAGCTTAGCGATAAAATCGCGCAGGGCAAGGCGCAGGGTGAAGTGGTGTTCCGCAAACGCACTTCGCTGGTGTTTAAAAAGCTGCAGGTGGTGCGCTTCTTTGACCAGAAACGTCATGCGCTGGTGTATCTGAGCTATTCGGATAAAGTGGTCGATGGCTCACCGAAAAATGCGCTGAGCGCGGTGCCGATTATGCCGTGGCACTGAGCCGATAAAAAAACGCCCTGACGGGCGTTTTTTTGTTTCGCGACGGACGCTTAATCCTGCAGCTCGCCGCAGAAGCGGTAGCCTTCGCCGTGGATAGTGGCGATGATTTCCGGCGTATCCGGCGTCGACTCAAAGTGTTTGCGGATGCGGCGAATAGTAACATCCACCGTGCGGTCATGCGGCTTCAGCTCGCGACCGGTCATCTTCTTCAGCAGGTCAGCTCGCGTCTGGATTTTGCCCGGATTTTCACAGAAGTGCAGCATGGCGCGGAACTCACTGCGCGGCAGCTTGTACTGATCGCCGTTCGGGCTGATCAGCGAGCGGCTGTTAATATCCAGTTCCCAGCCGTTGAAGCGATAGCTCTCGACCTGACGGCGCTCTTCGCTCGGCATCGCCAGATTCATGGTACGCGACAGCAGGTTGCGCGCACGAATCGTCAGCTCACGCGGATTGAACGGCTTGGTGATGTAGTCGTCGGCACCGATCTCCAGACCGAGGATTTTATCCACTTCGTTATCACGGCCGGTGAGGAACATCAGGGCGACGTTAGCCTGTTCGCGCAGTTCACGCGCCAGCAGTAAACCGTTTTTGCCCGGCAGGTTGATATCCATAATCACCAGATTGACGTCGTTATCGGTCAAAACCTGATGCATCTCGGCGCCGTCGGTGGCTTCATAGACCACGTAACCTTCGGCCTCAAAAATACTTTTGAGGGTGTTACGCGTGACCAGTTCGTCTTCAACGATAAGAATGTGCGGGGTCTGCATGTTTCGCTACCTAAAATTTGCCAACAAATCGAAAACAGGGCGTACGGCGGTTGCCATAACTGTTCCACTGAACAGTGGGCCGTTCGCAACCGGTGTACGAAATGATCTTCGGAATACACCATCCATCTACGTCAACTTCAGTGTTAGCTCAGCCAGTCAGGATGAATATTTGCGTGCCCCGTGGGTATCGGACTGGCGCTTATCCTAACCGTATTAACAGCAACCTAACAGCACCAACAACAACCGATAAGCATAAAAACAACGCTTCGTTGACTTATATCAAATGCAAGTGTAGCACGTTAACACTTTTATGAAAAACTTCTACTGGAATGCCAGCTTAGCTCACAAAAAGCAGCATTTTCGCTACATTTCAGCTGCATCAGCGCAAAAGTAAAACCTGCAGGTAATAACTTTTCAATTGCATGAAAAATAATGTTTTAATATGGGTTTAGCGCATAAATTTTGCTTATTACGCATAATTACGCCTGCCCGGCATTTTTGCCCTGTTTTAACATCCTTAACATCTTATTTTCTCAGGCCCGTGCGGTTGGTATTTTGTCGCCTGCATGCCAACATAGGTCGGGTTATTAACCGTTCGATGGAAAAATCATGCATTTCCCCCTGATCCTTGTCTCACCCGCTCGCCCGGAGAATATCGGCGCGGCCGCCCGCGCCATGAAAACCATGGGATTTAGCGAGTTGCGTATTGTCGCCAGTGACGCCTGGCAGGATCCGGCCGCGCGGCGTGTGGCCCACGGCGCCGGTGAGATTCTTGACCACGTGAAAACCTATGACACGCTGAGCGCTGCGCTGGCGGATGTCGATTTTTCCGTGGCCACTACCGCCCGCAGCCGGGCGAAGTTTCGCTATTACGCCACGCCGGCGCAGGTCGAAACCATCCTGCAGGAGAAGCGTCAGTGGCTGAATCGCATCGCGCTGGTGTTTGGCCGTGAAGACAGCGGGCTGACTAATGAGGAGCTGGAACAGGTCGATCTGCTGACCGGCATTCCGATGGCGCAGGACTATCCTTCACTGAATCTCGGCCAGGCGGTGATGGTGTACTGCTATCAGCTGTCGGCGCTGCATCAGGTGGCAGCCGCGCCGGTTGAGGCGGCTAACGCGCAGCAGCTGCAGGCGCTGCGCCAGCGTTTTCATCAACTGCTGGTGACGCTGGAGGTCAGCAATGATGCCAAGCTGGCGGACTGGATCGATCAGCGCATCGGTCTGCTTGAGCAGCGCGACAGCGCCATGCTGCACCGTTTGCTGCACGACGTAGAAAAAAAACTTATAGATAATTGCTCGGGAAAACCGGCTCCGGACAGTGAGTGATCGGGCGTCTGTAACGCTGCCTGAACGATCGCAATCCGTTTCGGCGTCTGCGGCGCAGCACTGCGCAGCAGCACCATTCGGGTGCAAAGACAAATTCGTTGACTTAACGTGCGCTTTGCTTTACTTCTGGAAGGCAGACGGACAAGACAAAGACAGACAGAAAAAATCTCAATGCGTAACCACAGCCTGAACACCACCATTATTATTACCACCACCATTACCACAGGTAACGGTGCGGGCTGACGCATACAGGAAAAACAAAAGAAAGAAGCCCGCACCTCAACAGTGCGGGCTTTTTTTTCGGCAAAAATTCAGGAGAGCTTCAATCATGCGAGTGCTGAAATTCGGCGGAACCTCGGTAGCCAATGCGGAACGTTTTCTCCGCGTGGCAGACATTCTGGAAAGCAATGCGCAACAGGGACAGGTTGCCACCGTGCTCTCTGCGCCAGCGAAAATCACCAATCATCTGGTAGCGATGATTGAGAAAACCATCAGCGGCCAGGATGCGCTGCCGAATATCAGCGATGCCGAACGCATTTTTGCCGAACTGCTGCAGGGGCTGGCCGACGCTCAGCCAGGTTTCGATTACGATGGCCTGAAAACCCGCGTTGAGCTGGAGTTTGCGCAGCTGAAACAGGTGCTGCACGGCATCAGCCTGCTGGGGCAGTGCCCGGATGCCGTGAACGCCGCCATTATCTGTCGCGGTGAGAAGCTGTCGATTGCCATCATGGAAGCGCTGCTGCAGGCGCGCGGCCACAAAGTGACGGTGATCGATCCGGTCGAGAAACTGCTGGCGGTGGGCCACTATCTTGAATCGACCGTGGATATCGCCGAATCCACCCGGCGTATCGCGGCCAGCCAGATCCCGACCGACCACATGATCCTGATGGCGGGCTTCACCGCCGGCAACGAGAAGGGCGAGCTGGTGGTGCTGGGGCGCAACGGCTCCGACTACTCGGCGGCCGTGCTGGCGGCGTGTCTGCGCGCGGACTGCTGTGAAATCTGGACCGATGTCGATGGCGTTTACACCTGCGATCCGCGTCAGGTACCGGATGCGCGTCTGCTGAAGTCGATGTCTTATCAGGAAGCGATGGAGCTCTCCTACTTTGGTGCCAAAGTGCTGCACCCGCGCACCATCGCGCCGATTGCCCAGTTCCAGATTCCGTGCTTAATCAAAAATACCGCCAATCCTCAGGCGCCAGGCACTCTGATTGGCGGCGAAGGCGAAGTGGATGAAAATCCGGTAAAAGGCATCACCAATCTGAATAACATGGCGATGTTTAACGTCTCCGGTCCGGGCATGAAAGGGATGGTGGGCATGGCGGCGCGCGTCTTTGCCGCGATGTCGCGCACCGGCATTTCCGTGGTGCTGATTACCCAATCCTCCTCCGAATACAGCATCAGCTTCTGCGTGCCGCAGAGTGAGCAGGCGCGCGCGCGTCGCGTGCTGGAAGAGGAATTCTACCTCGAACTGAAAGATGGCCTGCTCGATCCGCTCGACGTGCTGGAGCAGCTGGCGGTGATTTCGGTGGTGGGCGACGGCATGCGCACGCTGCGCGGCATCTCCGCTAAATTCTTCTCGGCGCTGGCACGCGCCAACATCAATATCGTGGCGATTGCTCAGGGCTCCTCTGAGCGCTCCATCTCCGTCGTGGTCAGCAACGATGACGTCACCACCGGCGTGCGCGTGGTGCATCAGATGCTGTTCGCCACCGATCAGGTGATCGAAGTGTTTGTGGTGGGCGTCGGCGGTGTCGGTGGCGCGCTGCTTGAGCAGCTGCATCGTCAGCAGGCGTGGCTGAAGGGCAAGCATATCGATCTGCGCGTGTGCGGCATCGCCAATTCGCATGCGCTGCTGACTAACGTGCACGGCATCGACCTCAGCAACTGGAAGGCGGCGCTGGCGGAAGCCAAAGAGCCGTTTAACCTCGGCCGGTTGATTCGTCTGGTGAAGGAGTACCATCTGCTCAACCCGGTGATCGTCGACTGTACCTCCAGCCAGGCGGTGGCCGATCAGTACGCGGACTTCCTCGCCGAAGGTTTCCATGTGGTCACGCCAAATAAAAAGGCCAATACCTCGTCGTGGAATTACTACCAGCAGATGCGTGCGGCGGCGGCGAAATCGCGCCGTAAGTTCCTTTACGACACCAACGTCGGTGCCGGTCTGCCGGTGATTGAAAACCTGCAGAACCTGCTGAACGCCGGCGATGAGCTGATCAAGTTCTCCGGCATCCTGTCGGGCTCGCTGTCGTTTATCTTCGGCAAGCTGGATGAGGGCGTGACGCTGTCCGAAGCCACCCGCATGGCGCGCGAGCTGGGCTTTACCGAGCCGGACCCGCGTGACGATCTGTCCGGTACTGACGTGGCGCGTAAACTGCTGATTCTGGCGCGTGAGGCGGGTCATCAGCTGGAGCTGAGCGACATCGACATCGAACCGCTGCTGCCCGCCAGCCTGACGGACATCGCCGACGTCGATCAGTTTATGGCGCGGCTGCCGGAGCTGGACAACGCCTTTGCCGCGCGCGTTGCCAAAGCGCGTGATGAGGGTAAAGTGTTACGCTTCGTCGGCGCGATTGAAGAGGGCGGCGCCTGCAAAGTTAAAATCGATGCGGTGGACGGCAACGATCCGCTGTACAAAGTGAAGAACGGCGAGAACGCACTGGCGTTTTACAGCCGCTATTATCAGCCGATCCCGCTGGTTCTGCGCGGATATGGCGCGGGGAATGATGTCACCGCGGCGGGTGTGTTTGCCGATTTGCTGCGCACGCTGACGTGGAAGTTGGGAGTTTAATGATGGTAAAAATTTATGCACCGGCCTCGATAGGTAACGTCAGCGTCGGCTTTGATGTGCTGGGCGCGGCGGTTTCGCCGGTGGATGGCTCGCTGCTGGGCGACTGCGTGTCGGTCGAAGCGGCAGACCAGTTTAGCCTGCAGAATAAAGGGCGCTTTGTCAGCAAACTGCCCGCCGAACCGCAGGAAAACATCGTTTACCAGTGCTGGCAGCGTTTCTGCCAGGCGATTGGTAAAGACGTTCCGGTGGCGATGACGCTGGAGAAAAACATGCCGATTGGTTCAGGCCTCGGTTCCAGCGCCTGCTCGGTAGTGGCCGGCCTGATGGCGATGAATGAGTTCTGCGGCCAGCCGCTTAACGACACCGAGCTGCTGGCGCTGATGGGCGAGCTGGAAGGGCGCATCTCCGGCAGCGTGCATTATGACAACGTCGCGCCGTGCTTCCTCGGCGGCGTACAGCTGATGATTGAAGAGAACGGGATCATCAGCCAGGAGGTGCCGTGCTTTGATGACTGGCTGTGGGTAATGGCTTATCCGGGCATCAAAGTCTCCACGGCGGAAGCACGCGCCATCCTGCCGGCGCAGTATCGCAAGCAGGATGCCATCAAACATGGTCGTCTGCTGGCCGGCTTTATTCACGCCTGCCACACCCGTCAGCCGCTGCTGGCGGCTAAACTGATGCAGGATGTGATCGCCGAGCCGTATCGCACCAAACTGCTGCCGGGCTTTGCTGAGGCGCGGCAGGCGGCCAGCGACATTGGCGCGCTGGCCTGCGGTATTTCGGGCTCTGGCCCGACACTTTTCGCCGTTTGCAACGAGATGGCAACGGCACAGCGGATGGCGGACTGGCTGAGCCAGCACTATCTGCAGAATGAGGAAGGCTTCGTCCATATCTGCCGTCTTGATACGGCTGGCGCACGTAAACTGGGATAACGCATGAAACTCTACAATCTTAAGGATCATAACGAGCAGGTTAGCTTCGCGCAGGCCGTGAAACAGGGCCTCGGCTCGCAGCAGGGGCTGTTTTTCCCGCTGGAACTGCCGGAATTCGAGCTGACCGACATTGATGCGATGCTGGGGATGGATTTCGTCAGCCGCAGCAGCAAGATTCTCTCTGCTTACATCGGCGATGAAATTGCCGCGCACCAGCTGGCCGAGCGCGTGAAGAACGCCTTTGCTTTCCCGGCACCGGTGAGCCAGGTGAGCGACGATGTGGCCTGCCTGGAACTGTTCCACGGTCCGACACTGGCGTTTAAAGATTTCGGCGGGCGCTTTATGGCGCAGATGCTGTCGTACGTGTCTGGCGCGGATGAGCAGATCACCATTCTGACCGCGACCTCCGGCGATACCGGCGCAGCGGTGGCGCACGCATTCTACGGCATGGAAAACGTGCGCGTGGTCATCCTGTATCCGCAGGGCAAAATCAGTCCGCTGCAGGAGAAGCTGTTCTGTACGCTGGGCGGCAACATTGAAACTATCGCGATCGACGGCGACTTCGATGCCTGCCAGGCGCTGGTTAAGCAGGCGTTTGATGACGAAGAGCTGAAGAAAGCCATCGGCCTGAACTCGGCAAACTCCATCAATATCAGCCGCCTGCTGGCACAGATTTGCTATTACTTCGAGGCGGTGGCGCAACTGCCGCAGGAGAAACGTAATCAGCTGGTGGTGTCGGTGCCAAGCGGTAACTTTGGCGATCTCACGGCCGGTCTGCTGGCGAAATCGCTCGGTCTGCCGATCAAGCGCTTTATCGCCGCGACCAACGCCAACGACACTGTGCCGCGCTTCCTTGCCGACGGTCAGTGGCAGCCGAACGCGACCGTGGCAACGCTGTCGAACGCGATGGATGTCAGCCAGCCTAACAACTGGCCGCGTGTGGAAGAGCTGTTCCGCCGCAAAACCTGGCGCCTGACCGATCTGGCCTACGGCGCGGTGTCGGATGAGACCACCAAAGCCACTATGCGCGAGCTGGCAGAGCTGGGTTACCTGTCAGAACCGCACGCGGCGATTGCCTATCGTCTGCTGCGCGATCAGCTGCAGGAAGGGGAGTTTGGCCTGTTCCTCGGCACCGCGCATCCGGCGAAGTTTAAGGAGAGCGTGGAAGAGATTCTCGGCCAGCCGCTGCCGCTGCCGGAAGCGCTGGCCGCGCGCGCCGATTTGCCGCTGCTGTCGCATGCCATGAAGGCGGATTTCACCGCGCTGCGGGCGTTTTTGCTGAAGTAAATACCCAACGGGCCGGTCACTTCGGCCCGTTATGCATTTTTCTGGCGGCGCGATTTAACGCGCGGGTTTTTAACAGACGCGCAATGATTTGCGCCGCTACGATTCAGGTGAAGCTGGCGTTATTGCTCGCGGCGCTTAAATACCAGCTCGTTACCCTTACTCTCCGCCGCATCAAAGAAATAACCGTCAACATCAAACTTCTTCAGCTGCGTCGGTTTCGTCAGGCGCTTCTCAATCACATAACGGCTCATCAGGCCACGCGCCTTCTTGGCGTAGAAACTGATCACCTTGAACTTACCGTTTTTCTCATCGAGGAACACCGGCTTAACCAGCTCGGCATTCAGCTGCTTCGGCTTGATGGCTTTGAAATACTCATCGGAGGCGAGGTTGATCAGCACGTCATCGCCCTGTTCCGCCAGCGCGTCGTTGAGCTTTTGCGTCAGCAGGTCGCCCCAGAAGCTGTAGAGATCTTTGCCGGCCGGATTCGCCAGTTTGATGCCCATCTCTAAACGGTACGGCTGCATCAAATCCAGCGGGCGCAGCAGGCCGTACAGCCCCGAAAGCATGCGCAGGTGTTTTTGGGCAAAATCAAAGTCGGCCTCGCTGAAGCTCTCAGCCTGCAAACCGGTATAAACATCACCTTTGAAGGCCAGAATCGCCTGCCGCGCATTATCGGGTGAGAAGGGCGGCTGCCACTGGCTGAAACGGTCGGCGTTGAGGTGCGCCAGTTTGTCGCTGATGCCCATCAGCGAAGCGATTTGCGCCGGGGAAAGATCGCGCGCCACGTCAATCAGCTGCTGTGATTTTTCTAACAGCGCCGGTTGGGTAAACCGTGAGGTTGCCAGCGGGCTTTCATAATCCAGTGTCTTGGCTGGCGAGATAACCATCAGCATTGTGTCTGTCCTCGTTGACCCGCTGTTTTCAGGGGATAGATGGGAAAAATGTCGCGACGAGTGTAGCAAAAAAGCTGCACGGATCGGCAAATCGCTCCCATTTGTTAGCGCTATCGTAAAGGGCACGCGGCGATGTTGCGCCGCTTAGCCTGCGTGATATTATCGCAACAGCCTTTTACACCCTGACAGTCAACTTAAGAGAAAAGAGAACCATGACGGACAAACTTACTTCCTTGCGTCAGCTGACTACTGTGGTCGCCGACACCGGTGATATCGCGGCAATGAAACTCTACCAACCGCAGGATGCCACCACTAACCCTTCTTTGATCCTCAACGCTGCGCAAATCCCTGAATACCGCAAACTGATTGACGAAGCCATTAGCTGGGCACGTCAGCAGAGCAGCAACAAAGAAGAGCAGCTGGCGCTGGTTTCAGACAAGCTGGCCGTCAACATTGGTCTGGAAATTCTCAAACTGATCCCGGGACGTATCTCTACTGAAGTTGACGCGCGGCTCTCTTACGACACCGAAGCGAGCATCGCGAAAGCACGCAGCCTGATCAAGCTGTACAACGATGCCGGCATCAGCAACGATCGTATCCTGATCAAACTGGCCTCAACCTGGCAGGGCATCCGCGCGGCGGAGCAGCTGGAGAAAGAAGGCATCAACTGTAACCTGACGCTGCTGTTCTCCTTCGCCCAGGCGCGTGCCTGTGCCGAAGCGGGCGTGTTCCTGATTTCGCCATTTGTTGGCCGTATCCTCGACTGGTACAAGCAGAACACCGACAAGAAAGAGTACGCAGCGCATGAAGATCCAGGCGTGGTATCCGTGTCTGAGATCTACAACTACTACAAGCAGCACGGCTATGAAACCGTGGTGATGGGCGCCAGCTTCCGTAACGTCGGCGAAATCATTGAGCTGGCCGGTTGCGACCGCCTGACTATCTCTCCGGGCCTGCTGAAAGAGCTGGCCGAGAGCGAAGGCAGCGTAGAGCGTAAACTGAGCTACAGCGGCGAAGTGAAAGCGCGTCCGGCTAAAATGACCGAAGCGGAATTCCTGTGGCAGCACAACCAGGATCCAATGGCGGTGACCAAACTGGCCGAAGGTATCCGCAACTTTGCCATCGACCAGGGCAAACTTGAGAAGATGATCGCCGAACTGCTGTAAGGTGATGTGCCGTGGCGGCTGCCGGTCGCCACGGTTTTCGCGTTTCCCTCGCTGATGCTTTGTATTATCCTTTCTGCCATTCCCCTTTTTCTCACCGCCCCGCGGTCAACACAGCGATAACTCTATGGATACTTTACGTATTGGCTTAATTTCCGTGTCCGATCGGGCCGCTAACGGCATCTATCAGGATCAGGGCATTCCGGCGCTGGAAAGCTGGCTTAGCGCTGCGCTGGCGACACCGTTTGAGATTGACACCCGCCTGGTGCCGGATGAACAGCCGATGATTGAGCAGGCGATTTGCGAGCTGGTCGACGAACGTTTTTGCCACCTGGTGCTGACCACCGGCGGTACCGGTCCGGCCCGGCGCGACGTCACGCCGGATGCGACCTTAGCGGTAGCCGACCGCGAGATGCCCGGCTTTGGCGAGCAGATGCGGCAGATCAGCCTGCAGTTTGTGCCGACCGCGATTCTGTCACGCCAGGTGGGCGTGATCCGCAAGCAGTCGCTCATCCTCAACCTGCCGGGACAGCCGAAATCGATTAAAGAGACGCTGGAAGGGTTGAAAGCGGATGACGGCACGGTGAAAGTGCCAGGGATTTTCGCGGCTGTACCCTATTGTTTACAGCTGCTGGAAGGGCCTTACGTCGAAACCCACCCGGAGGTGGTAGCAGCTTTTCGCCCGAAAAGCGCACGACGTGAGACAAACGTCTGAAAATTGCCGTTTTCAGGCATAAAATGCAGAGTGACTGGTGTGGCAAAATATTGACGGTATAGTAACCTCAGCTTTACAACTATACTGATATAGCCTCTGGATACCGCACTCTTATGGATTCGCTGACAACGCGTCGACTCAACCGCCAGGACTACAAAACCCTGGCGCTGGCTGCCCTGGGCGGGGCGCTGGAATTCTACGATTTTATCATCTTCGTCTTCTTCGCTGCGGTGATTGGCGAGCTGTTCTTTCCGCCAGACATCCCGGAATGGCTGCGTCAGGTGCAGACCTTTGCCATCTTCGCCGCCGGTTATCTGGCGCGTCCGCTGGGTGGCATCATCATGGCGCACTTTGGCGACAAAGTCGGGCGCAAGAAGATGTTCAGCCTGAGTATTCTGCTGATGGCGCTGCCGACGCTGGCGATGGGCGCGC
This sequence comes from Pantoea sp. VS1, assembly GCF_002207995.1. Lineage (NCBI taxonomy): Bacteria > Pseudomonadati > Pseudomonadota > Gammaproteobacteria > Enterobacterales > Erwiniaceae > Pantoea > Pantoea sp. VS1. The sequence goes on along the minus strand of NZ_NHZE01000063.1, from coordinate 40,801 downwards.
TGCCCACCTACGCCAGCATTGGCATTGCCGCACCGTTACTGATGCTGCTGATGCGCGTATTGCAGGGCGCGGCCATTGGCGGCGAGGTGCCGGGCGCGTGGGTGTTTGTTGCGGAGCATGTGCCGGAGAAGCGTATCGGTTTTGCCTGCGGCACGCTGACTGCAGGCTTAACCGCCGGCATTCTGCTCGGTTCGCTGGTGGCGACGGTGCTGAATACTTCGCTCTCGCCGGCGGCGATACGCGATCACGGCTGGCGCATTCCTTTCTTCCTCGGCGGCCTGTTTGGCCTGCTGGCGATGTATCTGCGTCGCTGGCTGCATGAAACCCCGGTATTTCGTCAGATGCAGCAGCGCAAAGCGCTGGCGGAAAAGCTGCCGCTACAGACCATCCTCGCCAGCCATAAGCGCGGCATTGCGGTGTCGATGCTGCTTACCTGGCTATTATCAGCCTGTATTGTGGTGGTGATTCTGATGGCGCCGACGCTGATGCAGAAACAGCATGGCGTGCCGGCGGCGCTCAGTCTGCAGGCCAACAGTTTCGCGACCGTGATGCTGCTGATCGGCTGCGTGCTGGCGGGCTGGATTGTCGATCGCTACGGTGCGGCGCGCACCTTGCTGATCGGTTCGCTGCTGCTGGCGCTGTGCAGCTGGAGCTTTTTCCAGCAGCTTGGTGGCACGCCGCAGATGCTGTTCATCTGGTACGGTCTGGCGGGACTGAGCGTGGGCGTGGTCGGCGTGGTGCCGTTTGTTATGGTGCGGGCGTTTCCGGCGGCGGTGCGCTTCACCGGCATTTCCTTCTCTTACAACGTGTCGTACGCCATCTTTGGCGGCCTGACGCCGATCAGCGTGACGCTGATGATGTCGCTGACGCCGATGGCGCCGGCCTGGTACGTGCTGGCGCTGGCGCTGATCGGCATGCTGGTGGCGCTGTGGTTATGGCATGACAGCCGCCAGGCTAATGCGCAGCTGGATGTCTCGCTGCATTCATCGTAATGACAGCGCGCGGAGCGGCATGGCGGCTCCGCGCGCCGTTGATTACTCGCCAATCGGCAACACGCTGCGTCCAAACTTCTCGTTCAGCACTTCGCCCATCGCCAGATAAAAGGCGCTGGCACCACAGACGATGCCCACCCAGCCGGCGATGCGCAGCAGCGCCGCGTGATCCAGTAGATGACCGATAGCCAGCAGCGCAAACAGCAGCGTCAGGCTGGCAAACACAAACTGCAGCATTTTTGCGGCCCGCAGCGTGCCAAAGAACAGAAACAGCGTAAAGAGGCCCCACAGTGCCAGATAAGCGCCGAGGAAATGGCCATCGGCGGCCGCGGCCAGTCCCATTTTTGGCAGCAGCAGAATCGCCACCAGCGTCAGCCAGAAGCTGCCGTAGGAGGTAAAGGCGGTCAGGCCGAAGGTGTTGCCTTTTTTATACTCCAGCAGCCCGGCAAGGATTTGCGCGATGCCGCCATAAAAGAGGCCCATCGCCAGGATAATCACATCCATTTCAAACAGACCGGTGTTGTGTAAGTTGAGCAGGATGGTGGTCATACCAAAACCCATCAGGCCCAGTGGGGCGGGATTCGCCAGCGTGGTGTTGCCCATAATTCCTCAGCAGCAGCGTTATTGTTTATTGGTTTAACGCCCGCGCCAACAGCGGTGGGGCGCGGGGCGCTGCATCATAATCAGGTGGCTTTTGCCGCACTTTGATCTCACGCGGTAAGAGAATCTAAATTTTTTTTAGTTTTAACCCTTGATGCGCTTCGAAGCGGCCCCATTTAGTTGTCATCAAGCATTGTGAGGCAGCAAAAAAATCTGCCGCAGCAGTTGAAAGTGGTCAGCGTGACCGCATCTCTGCTTCACAACCCAATTTGGCAAAGAATTTAAGTGGGAGACGTTTAGATGGGTAAGATTATTGGTATTGACCTGGGTACAACCAACTCATGTGTGGCGATTATGGACGGTGGCAAAGCACGCGTGCTTGAAAACGCCGAAGGCGATCGCACCACACCGTCAATCATTGCATATACCGGGGATGGCGAAACTCTGGTCGGTCAACCGGCTAAACGTCAGGCGGTGACCAACCCGCAGAACACCCTGTTTGCAATCAAGCGCCTGATCGGCCGTCGTTTCCAGGACGAAGAAGTGCAGCGTGATATTAAAATCATGCCGTACAAAATCATCGGTTCTGACAACGGTGACGCATGGCTGGACGTGAAAGGCCAGAAAATGGCACCGCCGCAGATCTCTGCAGAAGTGCTGAAAAAAATGAAGAAAACCGCGGAAGATTTCCTCGGTGAGCCGGTAACCGAAGCGGTTATCACCGTTCCAGCTTACTTCAACGATGCGCAGCGTCAGGCGACTAAAGACGCCGGCCGTATCGCGGGTCTGGACGTAAAACGTATCATCAACGAACCGACCGCAGCGGCACTGGCTTACGGCCTGGATAAAGGCCAGGGCAACCGCACCATCGCGGTATATGACCTGGGTGGTGGTACGTTCGACATCTCTATCATTGAGATCGACGAAGTCGACGGCGAGAAAACCTTTGAAGTACTGGCCACCAACGGTGATACCCACCTGGGCGGTGAAGACTTCGACAGCCGTCTGATCAACTACCTGGTTGCCGAATTCAAGAAAGATCAGGGCATCGATCTGCACAACGATCCGCTGGCGATGCAGCGCCTGAAAGAAGCGGCAGAGAAAGCGAAAATTGAGCTCTCTTCTGCGCAGCAGACCGACGTTAACCTGCCGTACATCACGGCGGATGCGACTGGTCCTAAGCACCTGAACATTAAAGTGACCCGCGCGAAGCTGGAATCACTGGTAGAAGATCTGGTTACCCGTTCAATTGAGCCGCTGAAAGTGGCGCTGAACGACGCTGGCCTGTCGGTTTCTGACATCAACGACGTTATCCTGGTCGGTGGTCAGACGCGTATGCCAATGGTGCAGGCGAAAGTGGCGGAGTTCTTCGGTAAAGAGCCACGTAAAGACGTGAACCCGGACGAAGCAGTCGCTGTGGGTGCTGCGGTACAGGGCGGCGTGCTGGCTGGTGAAGTAAAAGACGTTCTGCTGCTGGACGTGACCCCGCTGTCGCTGGGTATCGAAACCATGGGTGGCGTGATGACGTCGCTGATCAGCAAGAACACCACGATCCCAACCAAGCACAGCCAGGTGTTCTCGACTGCTGAAGACAACCAGTCTGCCGTGACCATTCACGTGCTGCAGGGTGAGCGTAAGCGTTCGGCGGATAACAAATCGCTGGGCCAGTTCAACCTTGACGGTATTCAGCCTGCGCCGCGCGGTATGCCACAGATCGAAGTGACCTTCGACATCGATGCTGACGGTATTCTGCATGTGTCTGCGAAGGACAAAAACAGCGGTAAAGAGCAGAAGATCACCATCAAAGCTTCTTCTGGCCTGAACGAGGAAGAGATCGAAAAAATGGTTCGTGACGCGGAAGCTAACGCCGAGTCAGACCGTAAATTCGAAGAGCTGGTGCAGACGCGTAACCAGGGTGACCAGATTGCGCACAGCACGCGTAAGCAGCTGGACGAAGCCGGTGACAAACTGTCAGCGGAAGACAAAGCACCGATTGAGTCTGCCCTTAACGAGCTGAACACCGCGCTGAAAGGCGAAGATAAAGCAGAAATCGAAGCCAAAATGCAGGCGCTGATGGAAGTGTCCAGCAAGCTGATGGAACTGGCGCAGCAACAGGCTCAGGCCGGCGCAGCGGATGCCGGCGACGCTTCGGCGAAGAAAGATGACGACGTTGTCGACGCTGAATTCGAAGAAGTGAAAGATAAAAAATAATTGCCCCTGACCGGGCGCGACGGCTGGCCTGACAGTCGTTGAAACCAGCACGGGCGTCGGAGATCTCTCCACGCCCGTGCGATCATGTTAAGGGCAGAGAAAAATGGCTAAGAGTGATTTTTACGAGATCTTAGGCGTCTCAAAATCCGCCGATGAGCGCGAAATCAAAAAGGCCTATAAGCGCCTGGCGATGAAGTATCACCCGGACCGTAATCCGGGCGATAAAGAGGCCGAGACGAAATTCAAAGAGGTCAAGGAAGCCTACGAGATCCTCACCGATGCGCAGAAGCGTGCAGCTTACGATCAGTACGGTCATGCGGCGTTTGAGCAGGGCGGTGGTGGCGGCTTCGGCGGCGGCTTTGGTGGCGGCGGTGCCGACTTCAGCGATATCTTTGGCGACGTGTTCGGCGATATCTTTGGTGGTGGTCGCCGTCAGCGCGCCTCACGCGGCGCCGATTTACGCTACAACATGGAACTGACGCTGGAAGAAGCGGTACGCGGCGTGACCAAAGAGATCCGCATTCCTACGCTGGAAGAGTGTGATGTCTGCCACGGCAGCGGCGCCAAAGCGGGCACCCAGCCGCAGACCTGTCCGACCTGTCACGGTGCGGGTCAGGTACAGATGCGTCAGGGCTTCTTTACCGTGCAGCAAGCCTGTCCGACCTGTCACGGTCGCGGCTCGGTGATTAAAGATCCGTGCAACGCCTGTCACGGCCATGGCCGCGTTGAGCGCCAGAAAACGCTGTCGGTGAAAATCCCGGCCGGCGTCGATACCGGCGACCGTATCCGCCTCAGCGGAGAAGGTGAAGCGGGTGAGCATGGCGCACCGGCTGGCGATCTGTACGTGCAGGTTTCGGTGAAAAAACACCCGATCTTTGAGCGTGAAGATAACAACCTGTACTGCGAAGTACCGATCAACTTTGCCATGGCAGCGCTGGGCGGCGAGATTGAAGTGCCGACGCTTGACGGTCGCGTGAAGCTGAAAGTGCCGGCAGAAACCCAGACCGGCAAACTGTTCCGCATGCGCGGCAAAGGCGTGAAGTCGGTGCGCGGCGGTGCGGTCGGCGATCTGCTGTGTCGCGTGGTGGTGGAAACCCCGGTCAGCCTCAACGACAAGCAAAAAGCGCTGCTGCGCGAGCTGGAAGAGAGCTTCGGCGGACCAACCGGCGAGAAAAACAGCCCGCGTTCGAAAAGCTTCTTCGACGGCGTAAAGAAGTTCTTTGACGATCTGACCCGTTAAGCGGGTGCGCAGACAGTAACAAGCGGAGAGGCAACTCTCCGCTTTTTTTATGCGCAGCTCTGCTATGCAGATATTCAACGGCATTGTTTTTCGTCATTCAACGCCTTAACAGATCACCTCCTGTCAAAACGGCAGCATTTTCGCTAGTGACGCAATTTATTGCGCGATAAATCGCGCCGCTACCAATATCGTGCGGCTTGCGACTACCTCAACAGGTCGCCCTTTATGGCGAACTCAAGCCGTGAAAATCCCCGCCAACAAACGCCTCCTCACGTTGTTAAAACCGGCTCCGTTTTCGCCAATAGCATTTTTCGGCATTGCGTCGAAAATATATCATAGGTATCTTGCAAGGCGTTTAATGAGAATGATTTTCGATAACATGCACCATCAGCGGTGTGCGGCAGCGCAGTAGCGCGGGACCGTCGCTGCAGGGAGAGAAACGTTGCCAAACCCGACTCACCACCGCGCTCCACAACGCGTGCGCAATGAATTACGCTTCCGTCACATCACCGTCGCCAGCAAAACGCGGGTGGCCGATGCCTTCTGGCGCATCGTCTTTAGCGGCAGCGATCTGGCGGGGTTCCACTCGCCCTCTTTTGACGACCACATCAAAGTGTTTTTCCCGGATACGCCGGGCGGTGCGCTGGCGCTGCCACACATGACCGACGAAGGCATCGTCTGGCCTGACGGCGTGCGTCCGGCGGCGCGCGACTATACGCCGCTGGCCTTTAACGGCAGCGATTCGCTGACGCTGGATTTTTACATCCACGACGGCGGCGTCGCCAGCAGCTGGGCGAGTGCCGCTCAGCCGGGCGATCGCATTGCGATGGGCGGCCCGCGCGGCTCATGCGTCGTGCCGGTGGATTATGCCTGTCAGATTTATGTCTGTGATGAGACCGGTCTGCCGGCATTTAAGCGCCGCTATCAGGAAATACAGGCACAACAGATTCATCTGCTGGCCTGTGTTGATGAGCCAGTCGGCCGCGCGTATCTTGGTGACCTGCCGGACGTCACGGTGAGCTGGCTCGGCAGCGGCAACATGCAGGCTGAGGCGCTGACGCCGCTGCTGGACCCGATTGTGCTGCCTGCTGATGACTACTTCATCTGGCTGACCGGCGAAGGCGCGGCGGTGAAACAGCTGAGCGATTACTTTACGCAGCAGCGCGCGGCGCACAGCGACCTGGTGCGCGCCGTCGCTTACTGGCATCAGAAATAACCGGCACCCGCCCGCTGCCGCCTGTGTTGAATTTTACCAGGCACCAGACTACTATCAACCTCCCTCAACTGACCCCGGGAAGGCGATGAAACAGCAGCGGGATGTTCCAGAGCACGCCGATGCGGCACAGCGTGCCAGCTGTGCCGGCGCACGCAGAAAGCGGCGCGAAAGGATGCTGGATGCCAGTGATATTCGCCTGCTGATGCTGCACTTTCTGGCCAGCGGCGCGGCGCACGGTTATGAGCTGATCAAATCGGTGGAAGAGTTGTCGAAAGGCGAATATTCCCCCAGCCCCGGCATTATTTATCCCAACCTGACGCTGCTGGAAGAGATGGACGCCATCCGCGTAGTGGATGCCCAGGCCACGCGCAAAGCCTACGCGCTCAACGATGCGGGCCGCGCGCTGCTGGCGGAAAATGGCGAAAACGTGGCGGTGATTATCGGGCGGCTCACTTCGCTGGCGATCCTGGTCAACAACCGCAGCATTCCGCAGGTGGAGCAGGCGATCCATACGCTTCGCTATACGCTCAATCACCGGTTATCGCAGGAGCAGATTTCACCGGCCACGGTGGAGATTGTCGTGGCGGCGCTGCAGGACGCGGCAGAGAAGATCGCCAACAGCTAAGCGCGTTACGGTTTCTTCTTGTCCACGTGCCCCAGTTCGCGATCCGGCCAGCAGACATCGCGCACCCGCTGCTTCAATGCTGCCGCATCGGGAAAGCCGCCTTCCTGTTTGCGTTCCCAAATTACCTGACCATCAATGCTGATCTCGAACACGCCGCCGCTGCCGGGCTGGAGCGTGACCGCGTTGAGATCGCCGGCAAAGGTATGCAGCAGCTCCTGCGCCATCCACGCCGAACGCAGCAGCCAGTTACATTGAGTACAGTAGTGAATGGTTACTGCCGGTTTATCTGCCATCTTATCCCTCCTGTTAGTGCCTGATTAATCATGGGTTAACAAATTGTGCGCACAAAGATACATCCTGATGCAAATGATATTGATAATGATTAGCAATTGCATTAAATTGTTTTCGCCATCATTTTACTCTCTATAAATCCCACAGGCATCCCTGCGGCACCGCGGCCAGTTATACACGGCAGCTGTGCACTGAAGCGCGCATGACACGTGCCACAGGTGCCGGGATCGATAACATTATCTGGCCAGCGTGACGCGCTGTTTCACGGTTTTTAGCATAGAGCCGTGGTTTTCTGGCAGCAAATAAGTGAGCGAATACTAACAATTAACCAGGTATTTCGCGCATGTCTTTCAACCTTCAGGGAACTGTTCAGCAGCGTCTGTGTAAAGTCGCTGTTCTTGCTTCAGCCATTCACGCAGCCTGCAGCTATGCCGCCAGCGACAGCAGTACGCTGGCGCGTTCCGCAGAGAACAACAGCAGCAATGAACCGGTAATGACCGTTACCGCACCTAAGCAGCAGGCCGGCAGCAAAACCACGCTCACCGCCAGCGATCTGCAAAAACGCGGCGCCAATGACTTCGGTTCGATCATGCGTTATGAGCCGCTGGTCAGCGCCACTGGCGCGGCGGGCGGTTCGTCAGCCGGTAAAAGCGGCTTTGACCGTGCAGGCTACACCGGCTACAACATTCGCGGTCTGGAAAGTAACCGTGTCGGTCTGGATATTGATGGCATTCCGGTACCGGACGCCACCGGTCGTCCGTACGTCAGTCGCGCCGGTAACAATACCTTCGGTATCGGTCGCGACTACATCGACCCGTATATGTTTGGCAGCGTCGAAATTGAGAAGGGCGCTACATCGGTGGAACAACCTAACACCGCAATCGGCGGTAACGTATCGTTTCATAACAAGTCGCCGGACGACTATCTCAGCAGCGATAAAACCCACTATTTCGGTTATCAGAGCGACTACAGTTCGGCAGATCGCAGCTGGCACAACGGCATCACCGCGGCGGCAGGGGATGATGAACTGCGCGGCCTGTTTGTCTACAGCCGCCGCGACGGCCAGCAGACGCGCAACAACAGCGGCGTAAAAGACGCCTACCCGGCCAACTGGCACTCGGATGCCTTTATGACGTCGGGCATCTGGCAGCCAAACGATCAGCACAAGCTGAGCGCCACCTTCGACTACTACCACAAAACCACTCACACCCACTACGATACCTGGGACAGCAGCAGCGGCAACACTATTTGGGGCACTGCGCAACAGCAGAGCGATTCGCGCCGCTGGGGCATTAACCTTGCCGATGAGTGGACGCCGTACAACGAGATGATCGATACGCTGACCACGCGAATTTACTGGCAGCAAACCGAGGCGCACGACACCACCTGGTTACCGACCAGCGCCAGTCAGTATGGCTTCGTCTACTCTGACTACAACGTCGATACCTTAGGGTTTGACACGCGCGCCAGCAAAACCCTCGGCCGCCACGAACTGAGCGCAGGCGTCAACGCGCGGGTGGAGAAAAGCGAGCGTCCGTTCCGCCAGGAGCCGAACCCGGGCACCTTCGGCACCATCACCCAGCCACAGTCGGACAGCCGTTCCTGGACCGTGGCCGGTTATCTGCAGGATAAAATCAATTTCGATCTCGATAGCCACAATTTCGCGGTGATTCCCGGCGTGCGCGTTATTCATCAAAGCACCAAACCGAAGAACCTCGGCGATCTGACCAACGGCAGCACGGTGCTGACCGAAGAGCAGGTGGAAAAACTGTACGGCAAGACCAATTCAGACACCGAAGTGCTGCCGTCACTGACCTTCCAGTACGATATCAACCCGGCGCTCACCACCTGGCTGCAATATAAGCGCGGCGTGGAGTTCCCGACCACCAGCCAGCTGTACGGCTCGTGGAACCTTGGTTCAAGCTACGCCGGCAGCGCGCAGTATGCGCTGATTGGTAATGCCGATCTGAAAACCGAGGCCAGCAACAATTTTGAGTGGGGTCTGAAAGGACAGCCGACCGACGGCATCACCCTCAATACCTCGGTGTTCTACAACACCTACAAAAACTTTATTGCCTATACCCGCTATCGTCGCGCCACCAACCCGGCGATGTTCGTCAATGTTCCGGCCAACATCTACACCAGCTATCAGGCTGAGAACCGCGACAAAGCCTACATTTATGGGGCGGAGATCAGCACCCGCGTCAACTACGGCAGCTGGTTCCCGACGGTGGATGGCCTGAGCAGCACGTTCGCGCTCGGCTACAGCGAGGGGAAAGCGAAATCCCGCTATCTGGGCGACAAATACATCGATCTCGACAGTGTCGCGCCGCTGAAAGCGATTGTCGGCGTCGCGTGGGACGACAAAGCGCGCGGTTACGGCGCTGCGCTCACCGCCACCTTCGTCAAAGGCAAACAGGCCAGCGCCACCAACCGTGAGAGCTACAGCAACAGCGGGGCGGCCATCAGCGACGCCAGCAGCGAATACATGCGCGTGCCGGGCTACGGCCTGATCGATGCCACCGCGTACTGGCAGCTGACGAAAAACGTCAGGCTGAGCGGCGGTGTCTACAACATTACCGATCGTAAATACTGGGATTACCTCAGCAGCCGCACGCTGACCAGCGCCAGCGCGCAGGAGCGCAACGACATCAATCTGGCCGTGATGCCGGGACGCACCTGGCAACTGGGCGTGAACGTCGACTTCTAATCACTTTTCGCCCTACGGTGGCGCAGGGCATTTTCACGGGAGCAAGCGTAATGCATCAACGCTATCAACACTATCTGGCGCTGAAAGGCCAGCAGCCAAAAATGTACGCGCGTGATTTAGCCGCGCTGATGGGCATAGGGGAAGCACAGCTGTGCGAGGCGCGCGTGGGCCACGACGCGCAGCCGCTGCGCGCCGATTTTCCGGCGCTGCTGACGGCGCTGGCGGCAGTGGGTGAGACCAAAAGTATTACGCGCAATGCCTGGGCGGTGCACGAACAGGTGGGAACCTACAGCAATCTGCATCTCGGCGAGCATGGCGGGCTGGTGCTTAATCCGCGTGCGCTCGACCAGCGTCTGTTTCCCGCGCAGTGGCACAGTGCTTTCTTCCTGCACGAGCAGACCGCGCACGGCGAACGGCAGAGCATACAGATTTTCGATCGTCACGCCGATGCGGTGCTGAAAATTTACACCACCGCGCAAACGGAGATGCCGGCGTGGCAGGCGTTAATTGAGCGCTTCCGGCTGGCGCACGCGCCTCAGCTGCAGCCGCAGCCGGTCAGTGCCACGCCGTTCAGCGACAGGGTGGATGCCGGCACTGTCGAAGCGGAGTGGCGTGCCATGACCGATGTGCATCAGTTCTTTGGCCTGCTGAAGCGTCACCATCTCTCGCGGTCGCAGGCGTTTCGCGCGGTGCCGGATGATTTAGCGCGTCAGGTGAGCAACACCGCGCTGGCAACGCTGCTGGCCCAGGTACAGCAGGATGGCAATGAAATCATGATTTTCGTCGGCAATCGCGGCTGTACCCAGATCTTTACCGGCACTATCGGGAAAGTGGTGCCGCTGGATAACTGGATTAACGTTTTTAACCCCACGTTCACGCTGCATCTGATGGCGGATCGCATTCACGAGAGCTGGGTGACGCGCAAGCCGGGCGGTGATGGCTTCGTCACCAGTCTGGAGCTGTTTGCTGCCGATGGCACGCAGATTGCCCAGCTTTACGGCCAGCGCAGCGAGGGCACGCCGGAACAGGTACGCTGGCGCGAGCAGGTGATGGCGCTGACGCCGACAGGAGCCGCCGCATGAAAGCGCTGATCCTGACACTGCTTGCTCTGCTGACGCTGCCGGCGTGGGCGGCGCAGCGCATCATTACTATTGGGGGCGATGTAACGCAGATCGTCTACGCGCTGGGTGCGCAGGCGCAGCTGGTGGCGCGCGACAGCACCAGCCAGCATCCGGCGGCGGCCACCAGGCTGCCGGATGTCGGCTACATGCGCCAGCTCAACGCGGAAGGCATTCTGGCACTGAAACCGACGCTGGTACTGGCCAGCGCGCTGGCTAAACCGTCGCTGGTGTTGCAGCAGGTGGCGGACGCCGGGGTAACGGTGGTGGAGGTCAGTGGGGATAACCGCCTCGATGCCATCACGGACAAAATCGCCACTATTGGCAACGCGCTGCAGCGTGAACAGGCGGCCCGCGCGTTGATCGACAAGGTCAACAAACAGCGTGCGCAGCTACCGCAGCAGCCGCTGCCGGTGAAAGTGCTGTTTATCATGGCGCACGGCGGTTTACGCACCCAGGCGGCTGGTGCGCAGACCGGCGCTGACGGCGCAATTCGCGCTGCCGGCCTGGTCAATGCCATGGGCGCGGTGCCTCACTATCAGCAGCTGTCACAGGAGGGCGTTGTGGCGGCAGCACCGGATTTGGTGGTGGTCGGCGAAGAAGGGCTGCGCACGCTGGGGGGCGAACAGGCGGTGTGGGCGCTGCCGGGCCTGCAGCTGACGCCGGCCGGCCAGCATCACGCGCTGCTGGTGATTGATGAGATGGCGCTGCTGAGTTTCGGCCTCGATACGCCGGGCGCGATTTTGCGTCTGCGCCATGCGGCGGAAGCCGTGCAGCATGATTAACCGCCTGATGATGCGCTGGCTGATGTTAATGAGTTTCAGCATGCTGGTGTGCATGCTGCTGGCGGCCAACCTCGGCGCGATGCCGCTGTCGCTGCGCACGCTGTGGCAGGCGCCGCTTAGCGATCTGGCCTGGCAAATCTGGCTCACAATTCGCCTGCCGCGCGTATTGCTGGCGGTGCTGACTGGCATGGCGCTGGCGGTGTCCGGCGCGGTGATGCAGGGGCTGTTTCGTAATCCGCTGGCCGATCCCGGACTGCTGGGTATCAGCAGCGGTGCCGGGCTGGCGGTGGCGCTCTCAGTGGTGTTGCCCGTCAGCCTGCCGCCGTTGCTGACGCTGTGGCTGCCCTCGCTGGCAGCGTTTGCCGGCAGCCTGGTGGTGACGCTGCTGATCTTCAGCTTTAGCCGGCTGGCGCAGGGTCAGCTGGCGCGCCTGCTGCTGGTGGGCATTGCGATTAATGCGCTGTGCGGCGCGGCGGTTGGCGTGCTGTCATGGCTGAGCAACGACCAGCAGCTGCGTCAGCTGTCGCTGTGGGGCATGGGCAGCCTGACGGGTGCCCAGTGGCCGAGCCTGCTGGTGTGTGCGCTGCTGATCGTTCCGGCGCTGCTGCTGGTGCAGACGCGCGCGCGTCGCCTCAATCTGCTGCAGCTGGGCGAAGAGGACGCGCACTATATGGGCGTCGATGTTAAACGCACGCAGCGCCAGCTGCTGGTGCTGAGTGCGCTGCTGGTGGGCACGGCGGTGGCGGTCAGCGGTATTATCGGTTTTGTCGGGCTGGTGGTGCCGCATGTGATGCGTTTTTGTCTCGGCAGTGACCACCGATGGCTGCTGCCGGGCGCGGCGCTGGCGGGAGCGATTCTGCTGTTGCTGGCGGATACGCTGGCGCGCACCGTGGTGATTCCGGCCGAAATGCCGGTCGGGCTGCTAACGAGTCTGCTGGGCGGGCCGTGGTTCCTGTGGCAGATTCTGCGCCAGCAAAGGGGGCTGAATGAGTGAGCAGTTGCAGGCGCGCGGACTGCGGTTTTGCCAGGGAACGCGTACCTTAATCGATGATGTTTCCCTGACGCTGCCGCCAGGCGAGATGGTTGCCCTGATCGGTCCTAACGGTGCCGGTAAGTCGACGCTGCTGCGGCTGCTGACCGGCTTTCTGCACGCGGACGCTGGCGAATGCTGGCTGGGCGATCGTCCACTGGCGGCCTGGCCGCGCGAACCGCTGGCCCAGCGCCGGGCAGTGATGCGCCAGCAAAACAGCGTCACCTTTCCGCTGCCGGCTGCCGACGTGGTGGCGATGGGGCGCGCACCCTGGCCGACCGGTAACTGCCAGGCGGTGGTGCAGGAGGTGATGCAGTTAACCGGCAGCGCGCCGCTGGCGCAGCGCGACTATCGGTCGCTGTCGGGCGGGGAACAGCAGCGCGTGCAGCTGGCCCGGGTGCTGGCGCAGCTGTGGCATGACGACGGCCCGCGCGGCTGGCTGTTGCTGGATGAACCCACCTCCGCGCTCGATCTCTACTGGCAGCAGTCCACTCTGCGCCTGCTGCACCGGCTGACGCGCAATGGCCGCTTCAGCGTCTGCGCGGTGCTGCACGATTTGAATCTGGCCTCACTGTGGTCGGATCGGGTGTTATTGTTACACCACGGCCAGCTGGTGGCGCAGGGCGCACCGCACGCGGTGATGACCGAACCGATCCTGACGCGCTGGTATCAGGCCGACCTGCAGGTGGTTACGCCGCCAGCGCAGGATCGGCCGCAGATACAGTTGCGGCCATAACGGCACCCTGCACCGGGTCAGGGCACCTGGCGGCAATCGACAATCAGCCGACCACGCACCTGGCCCGCCAGCAGCTGTTCTGCGCCTGCGCGCGCCTCACTCAGTGGGATCACTTTGGTCATCTGCTCCAGCTGCGCGCCGTCAACCAGCTCCGCCAGACGCTGCCACGCCTGCTGACGCAGCGGTTTGGCGCACATCACGCTGTCCACGCCGGCCAGCGTAACGCCGCGCAGAATAAACGGCGCAACGCTGGTGGGCAGATCGAGGCCCTGCGCCATGCCGCAGGCGGCGACCACGCCGTCGCGCTGGATCCCGGCTAACACATTGGCCAGCGTGTGGCTGCCGACGCTATCGATCGCGGCGGCCCAGCGCTCTTTCGCCAGCGGTTTGCCGGGCGCGCTCAGTTCGTTACGGTCGATAATCGCGGAGGCGCCGAGCGTATCGAGCAGGTAGGCGCTGTCGCTGGCGCGGCCGCTGGATGCCACGACCTCATAGCCGAGACGTGCCAGCAGGCTCACGCTGAAGCTACCCACGCCGCCGCTGGCACCGGTAACCAGTACCGGACCGTGCTGCGGTGTGATGCCCTGTTTTTCCAGCGCCAGCACGCACAGCATCGCGGTAAAGCCGGCGGTGCCAATCGCCATGGTTTGCAGCGGGCTGAGCGCCGCCGGGACCTTGACCAGCCAGTCGCCGGAGACGCTGGCTTTCTGCGCCAGCCCGCCCCAGTGTTTTTCACCCACGCCCCAGCCGGTGAGCAGCGCAACATCGTCCTGCTGCCACTCCGGATGACGGCTGTGGATCACCCGGCCAACAAAATCGATGCCCGGCACCATGGGAAACTGGCGCACAATCGGCCCTTTATTGCAGATGGCCAGCGCGTCTTTGTAGTTGAGGGTGGAGTAGCTTACTTCGAGGGTAACATCGTGATCGGGCAATTGTTGCTCTGACAGATCCTGCAGGGATGTGCGGTATCCCTGTTCATCATTTTCAATGACCAGTGCCTTGAACATGCAGCCTCCGGCTGGTTGGGAGAAGTGCGCTCCATAGTACGCTTCTGCCGCAGGGAGTGCCAGGCGGATGGGCGCGGCAGGCGGTCGCTATCGCACCGGTGTTACATTCTGCATAACTTTGCGTAATCTTCGACTATTCAGGCAGTTAAAAATAGACGCCTTAACTATTATTCATTTAAATCAATGAAGTAGCACATTGGTGTTCTGCATCAAAATTCCGCCCTGATTGGTTGTTCCCGGTAAAAAAAGATGCCATCATGTCGCCCGAATTTCTTCCCCATCTTCATCGCTGAGGACGCCGCCATGTCCGGTACAATGCACGTCTGCACTTGTCGCCGTGCGCTTCATGACAAGCGCGCCTCTGTCATCTGTTGTTCGCATTTCCCGCTCACCATGCGGTGAGGCTACGCCCCGTTCGCTGTTGGATATGAGTAAAGACAGACGCGATCTGGCTTTACTGATGTCTATCGGTTGCGGCCGCCGGACGTTATTCGCCGGGGAAATTTCCTCATTGCTGTGCCTCTGGCACCCACTCATCCTTCATTACGGGGATTTGTGTTATGAACCCATTGAAAATTGCTGCCAGCGTAGCGGTAGCGCCAAGCCTGAGTCTCAACACCGCGCGCGACGTGGTGACGCTGGATAATACCGATTTCACCGACGTAGCCGCGGTAGTGGTCTCGCTGGCCGATACACGCAGCGGCGTGCTGACGCTGCTGCGCCAGACCGGCTTCAATCTGCCGGTGTTTGTCGCGAACGCCTTTGATGACGCGGTGCTGACGCTGCCGGGCGTGACCGGAGAGATCAACGGCGCAGCGGAAGAGTGGCAGGCGCTGGAGCAGGCGGCGCAGGCGTACGAGGCGGAACTGCTGCCGCCGTTTTTCGACACCCTGACGCGCTATGTCGATATGCAGAACAGCACCTTTGCCTGTCCGGGCCATCAGGGCGGGGCGTTTTTCCGCCGCCATCCGGCCGGACGTCAGTTTTATGAGTTCTACGGCGAGAACGTCTTTCGCTCCGATATGTGTAACGCGGACGTCAAGCTGGGCGATTTACTGATCCACGAAGGCTCGGCCAAGGATGCGCAGAAATATGCCGCGCGCGTGTTCAACGCCGATAAAACCTACTTCGTGCTGAACGGTACCTCCAGCGCCAACAAAGTGGTGACCAACGCGCTGCTGACGCGCGGCGATCTGGTGCTGTTTGACCGCAATAACCATAAATCTAACCACCACGGTGCGCTGATCCAGGCAGGCGCCACGCCGGTTTATCTGGAAGCGGCGCGTAATCCGTTTGGTTTTATTGGCGGCATTGATGCGCACTGTTTCGACGAGACGTATCTGCGCGAGCAGGTGCGCCAGGTCGCGCCACAGCGCGCGGATCAGCCGCGTCCGTTCCGACTGGCGATCATCCAGCTTGGTACCTACGATGGCACGGTATACAACGCGCGCCAGGTAGTGGATCGCATCGGGCATCTGTGTGACTACATTCTGTTTGATTCGGCATGGCTGGGTTATGAGCAGTTTATTCCGCTGATGGCCGGCTGCTCGCCGCTGACGCTGGAGCTCAATGAGAACGATCCGGGGATTTTTGTCACCCAGTCGGTGCATAAGCAGCTGGCGGGCTTCTCGCAGACTTCGCAGATTCACAAGAAAGATAACCACATTCGCGGCCAGAAACGCTTCTGCCCACACAAGCGGCTGAACAACGCGTTTATGCTGCACGCCTCAACCAGCCCGTTCTATCCGCTGTTCGCTGCGCTGGATATCAACGCCAGAATGCATCAGGGCGAAGCGGGGCGCAGCATGTGGCACGACTGCGTCACGCTGGGCATTGAGGCACGCAAAGCGATCCTTGAGCGCTGCAGCCTGATTCAGCCCTTCCTGCCGGAGCAGGTGCACGGCAAGCCATGGCAGGCGGCAGAAACCGCCACCATCGCCGCCGATCCGGCGTATTTCAGCTTCGAACCGGGCGCGAAGTGGCACGGTTTTGCCGGTTACGATGCCGGACAGTATCTGGTGGACCCGTGCAAACTGCTGCTCACCACGGCAGGCATCGATGCCACCAGCGGCGAATACACCCGCTTTGGCATTCCGGCCACCATTCTCGCCAACTATCTGCGCGAGAACGGTATCGTACCGGAGAAGTGCGATCTCAACTCGATCCTGTTCCTGCTGACCCCAGCGGAAACGCCGGAAAAAATGGCACACCTGGTGGCGATGCTGGAGCAGTTTGAACAGCACGTGCGGGAAGATGCGCTGCTGGCCGAAGTGCTGCCGAGCGTGTATCGCAGGCACGTTGAGCGCTATCAGGGCTACACGCTGCGTCGCCTGTGCCAGGAGATGCACGATTTGTACGTCAGCTACGACGTCAAGGATCTGCAGCGCGACATGTTCCGCCAGGCGTGTTTCCCGAAAGTCGAGGTCAATCCGCAGGATGCGCATCAGGCGTATATTCGCGGTGACGTTGAGCTGGTGCCGATCGCCAGTGCCGAAGGGCGCATTGCCGCCGAGGGGGCGCTGCCGTATCCGCCGGGTGTGCTGTGCGTAGTGCCAGGCGAAACCTGGGGCGGGGCAGTGCAGCGCTATTTCCTCGCGCTGGAAGCGGGTATCAATCTGCTGCCGGGCTTTTCACCGGAGTTGCAGGGGGTTTACACCGAGGAGGATGACAGCGGGCACAAGCGGTTAGTGGCGAATATGATGTTGTAGGAGGGGGCTGTTCCCCCATCGCACGCTACCTTCTCCCGCAGGCGGGAGAAGGTAGCGATGAGCGCGAATCAATAACGGTGGTAGCTGCGCTGTGCCTGGCTCACTTTGTACAGATAGCGGCGCGACTCGGCCGACGGATGATTGGTGGTCAGCGTCTGATACACCTGGCTCGGTGACATGCCGTTGATGGTGGCGAAGGCGCGGTCTTTATCGCTGGAGAACACGCGCAGCACGCTGCCCGCCCCGCCGTTATAAGCGGTGATCACTGCGTAACGGCGCGACAGCGGATCCTGAATCCCGCCGAGATAGCTCTTCTGCAGCAGCGACAGATAAGCGGTACCGGCATCAATATTATTGGCCGGATCGAGCAGATAGCTGCGGCTCGGTTTACCCCATTTGCCCTTCATGCGGAACACATCGACCCCGGCAGTATGCTGCACCACCTGCATCAGACCCAGCGCATCGGCGTTGCTTACCGCATAAGGGTTGAAGCTCGATTCGGTCTGCATGATCGCCAGAATCAGCGAGGCATCAACGCCATACTGTTCGGCCGCTTTGCGCACCAGCGGCAGATATTTATGCGCACGTTTGTCGAGGTGGTTAGGCACCATCGGAATGGTCACCGACCAGATAACGTGCAGCCCGGAGGTGCGTTTCTGCAGTTTGTTCTGAATCAGGTAATCAGCAAAGTTACCGGCGCGTCCCTGCCAGCGGATCGGCTGACCGGTGTTATCCAGCACCTGGCCGTACAGCAGTGGCTCTTTACTGATCTGAATATCGTTGGCGTCGGAGTAGAGATCGACGTTGCCCGGATCGTCACCAATCAACAGCGTGGTGATGATGGCCTGACGCAGGCTGGCCATCGGATCGGTGCCGGAAATGGTCTCAATGGTGATGCTACCGCTGTCGAAGTTGATGTGACTGCGGGTGTAATAGTTATCGCTGTATTTGACGTAGTCCTTGGGGCCGGCGATCAGAACCTCATTGATTCCCCAGATATTCTCGATGTTGGCGGCAAATTGCCCCATCAGAATGTCAAAACCGTTGGTGTCCTTAACCCACTCTTCATGGTACTGCGATTTTTTTTGTCCGGAGCAGGAGACTAACAGGGGGGCGATGACCAGCAGTGCTATCAGTTTTTTATTCATTGTGAATGCGTGCCTGACTCGAAAAAGAGGGCCTCAAAGGGAGGCCCTGAACGTTTATTTTTCTGGCGGGGTGTAACCTTCAATGTGCACATCTTTGCCTTCGAACAGGAAATTCACCATCTCCTTCTCCAGCACTTTGCGATCTTCCGGGTTCATCATGTTGAGCTTCTTCTCGTTGATCAACATGGTCTGCTTAGACATCCACTGCTGCCAGGCTTCTTTGGAAATCTCATTGTAGATGCGCTTACCCAGTTCGCCAGGATAGAGCTGAAAGTCCTGGCCTTCAGCGTCGCGTTGCAGATAAGTACAAAAAATGGTGCGGCTCATTACTCTTCCTCTTCGGTCAAACTGGTTCGCAGTTGAAGCTGCCGGGGATGGCGTAGCTCATGCAGCAGGCGCTCTACCGGCGCGGCCAGCCCCACTGACGGTGGTTGCGCTAAGTTATACCAGAGACCGCCGGCTTCATCCATCAGCGACCCGGAGGAAGGCCACGCCAGCCACATAGGCACAATATCTAAGTGGAAATGGCTGAAGGTGTGGCGAAACGCGGTAAGCTGCTGCGGCTTCGCGTGGATGCCGCGCGCCGCCAGCCAGTCAGTCAGCGCTTGCTCACTGGTGAACTGCGGGAAGCAGAACAGGCCGCCCCACAAACCCACCGGCGGACGCTGTTCCAGATACACCTCGTCGCCGTGCTGCAGCATCAGGAACCAGCCGCTGCGCTCTGGCAGCGTGACTTTCGGTTTCTTACCGGGATAATCAGCCCAGTTGCCTTGTGCATAGGCCGCGCAGCCGCTATTCAGCGGGCAGATTTCGCATTTCGGGCGGGAGCGAGTACACACTAACGCGCCGAGATCCATCATCGCCTGATTGAACTGGCTGACGCCTTCCGCTGGCGTGACGTCTTCACTGATCTGCCACAGTCGCTTCTCCACCTCTTTTTTGCCCGGCCAGCCGCTCACCGCATAGCAGCGCGCCAGCACGCGTTTTACGTTGCCGTCGAGGATCGGGAAATGCAGGCCAAGCGACAGCGACAGAATCGCGCCCGCCGTGGAGCGGCCGACGCCCGGCAGCGCCGCGACGTCATCGAAATGGGGCGGGAATACGCCGCCGTGCAGCTCAACCACCTGTTTAGCCGCCTTGTGCAGGTTACGCGCCCGTGCGTAATAGCCGAGGCCGGTCCACAGATGCAGCACTTCATCAAGCGGCGCGGCGGCCAGGTCGGCAACCGTGGGGAAGCGCGCCATAAAGCGTTCGAAATAGGGAATAACGGTGGCAACCTGCGTCTGCTGCAGCATCACTTCGGAGAGCCACACCTTATAGGGCGTTTTCTCCAGCTGCCACGGCAGAGTTTTACGGCCAAAGCGTTGGTACCACTCCAGCACCTGTTGCGCGAACTGCAGCGCCTGCATCATAAGAAGGAAATTTTCCGTGTTTACTCTACAATCAGGCAGGAATTCCAGCACAGAGACATCAGGGTGTAAACCGGAAGATTGCAAAGGCTTGCTTCTGTTACTTAACTTTGCATAATGCCCGTTTCCCTGAACAGGCTAACCAGCAGGTTTCAACATGATTAATGACGTCATCACCCCGGAATTTGATGAGAACGGGCGGCCTTTGCGCCGTATCCGCAGTTTTGTGCGCCGCCAGGGGCGCTTAACGAAAGGACAGCAGCTCGCGCTCGACAATTACTGGCCGGAGATGGGCGTCGAGTATCAGCCGCAGCCGCTGGACATGGTTGCGCTGTTTGGCCGCGAAGCGCCGCTGGTGCTGGAGATTGGTTTTGGCATGGGCGCCTCGCTGGTGACCATGGCGCAGAACAATCCGCATCAGAACTTCCTCGGCATTGAAGTGCATGCGCCGGGCGTCGGTGCCTGTCTGGCCTCGGCCAAAGAGGCTGGCGTGCAGAATCTGCGCGTGATGTGTCACGACGCGGTGGAAGTGCTGGAGAACATGGTGCCGGACAATTCGCTGCGCATGGTGCAGCTGTTTTTCCCGGATCCATGGCATAAGGCGCGCCACAACAAGCGCCGCATCGTCCAGGTACCGTTTGCCGAGCTGGTGCTGCGCAAGCTGAAGCTGGGCGGCGTGTTCCACATGGCGACCGACTGGGAAGAGTACGCCACGCACATGCTGGAAGTGATGAGCAGCATCGATGGCTATAGCAATCAGTCGGAGAGCCAGAATTACGTGCCGCGTCCGGAAACGCGTCCGTTAACCAAATTTGAGCAGCGCGGGCAGCGACTGGGCCATGGCGTATGGGATCTGATGTTTGAGAGGGTGAAATAATGGCTGTAAAACGTAGCCGCCGTTTACGTAAAAAGTTGCATGTTGATGAGTTTCAGGAGCTGGGCTTCTCTGTTGCCTGGCGTTTTGCCGAAGGCACCAGCGAGGAAGAGGTGGATGCCACGCTCGATCAGTTCATCAATGAGGTGATCGATCCGAATGGTCTGGCCTATGACGGCAGCGGCTATCTGGTGTGGGAAGGGCTGGTGTGTCTGCAGCAGACCGGCAAATGCACCGACGCGCACCGCGAGCTGGTGCGTAACTGGCTGGAAAAGAAAAATCTCGCCGATATTCAGGTCACTGAACTCTTCGACGTTTGGTGGGACTAAGTATCACCACTGGCGATAACTTCGCGCGATGAATCGCGCCGCTACACATTCAGTGCGTGTTGGTTGATTCGCTTGTCCAATGCACCTTTCGTAGCGGCGCAATTTATTGCGCATCGCCAGACGCAGCACAATGCCACCGCTTATCAGACTATTCACATCTGCAGGAGATTTCATGGTTCGTAAGGCTCTTCTCGCCGCGCTGCTGCTGGCGGCAGCTCAGGCGCATGCTGACTATCAGTGCAGCGTCAATCCAAAGGATGACGTGATCATCAAACCCCAGAGCGTGCAGGTGGTGGGCAGCAACGGCAACCTTGAAATCACGCCGCAGGGCGATGTGCAGTTCAACGGCAAGACGGTGAGCGTCGATAACGCCACGCGCCAGCAGGCGATTGACTACCAGAACGCGCTGCGTCGCGATCTGTCGTGGGTTGATAGCGGCGCAACCACCCGTCTGGAGCGGGGCCGCGTGGCGCTGGATAAAGTGATTGTCGAAAAACTCGGGGCGGACAGCAATGTGCGCAATCGCCTGACCACGCTGAACGGCCAGCTCAAGCAGCAGATGAACCGCATCATCGAGCATCGCCCGGATGGCCTGACCTTCCATCATCAGGCCATTGAGCAGGTGCGCGCCGACGGCGAGAAGCTGGTGCAGAGCACGCTGGGCGGGGTGTTGCAGGATAGCCTGAACGAGATGGGTACCAAACAGGCCGCCAGCGGCAGCAATCCGCTGCAGGCGCTGATGGGCAACCTCGGCGGGCTACAGCAGTCGATTCAGACTGAATGGAACAATCAGGAGCAGGATTTCCAGAACTTCGGTCATGAAGTGTGTAACCGGGTGACCGCACTGGAAAGCCAGCGCAAGACGCTGATGCAGAACGTAAAGGGCTAAGCCAGCCGCGTTGCCGCTGAATGCACGGAACATCACGGCGTCATTGTTCTTCTGAACAGTGGCGCCTTTTTTATCCCCGCAACTTTTAAGCCATGATTTAACGGGTTGTCTTAGATTCGGGACGAATCTGATAACGGCAAAATTTCCGCATTAATAACTATATCAACGGGCATTCAGCCTGTTGAACTTATTAATTTTTAAGGAAATTTTATGTTATTTTCTGACACCTCTGCTTCCAGTTCACACCCGGTTTTATCACCCCCTGTGGTTATCGTTGCCGAACGCGGCTGGTACAACGACCCGCAAAAACGCTGGCAGGGAACGGTGCAAACGCCGGATGCCGTTGAAGTCATCGTGACGGTTAACGGTGGCAATCCGCTACGCGTGCCGGTGATCAATGGCCACTTCGAGTGGATGCCGCCGCAGCCGATGGCCGATGGTGAATACCAGCTAACCTTCACCGCCGTGGATGCCGCTGGCAATCACAGCTCACCCACGCGCGTGGATTACAATATCGATACCCATCCGCCCGCCAGACCGATTATCGAAGCGATTGAAGACCACGTTGCCGGCGGCGTGGAGGACGGTAACAGCATCCGCCGTAACGGCTATACCAACGATGATCAGCCGGTGGTACGCGGGCAGGCGGAAGCCAACGCGCTGGTTTATCTCTATAATGGCAACCAACTTCTCGCCTCTGTGCGTGCCGATGCGCAGGGCAACTGGCAGGCGCAGCTCGATCTGCCGCAGGACGGAACCTATAACCTGACGGCGCAGGCCGAGGACCGCGCCGACAACCGCAGTCAGCCGTCGCCGAAGTGGACCTTTCATCTCGATACGCTTACCCCGGAAACGCCGACGTTCAGCTATTACGACGACAATCGCGGGCTGTATCAGGGCCAGTTTGGCCGCGGCAAACCCACCGATGATGTCCGGCCGGAACTGCACGGCGAAGCCGAGCCCGGCAGCGTGGTGCGCATTCAGTATGCCGCACCGGGCGGAAAGTGGGTTGTCGGCGGTACGGCCACCGTCGACAGCAGCGGCCACTGGCACTGGACACCGCCGCAGGATCTGCTGCCGGACGGCGACTGGCGTTTTCGCAGCCGCAGCAGCGATAAAGCCGGCAACGTCAGTCAATGGAGCGACAGCTGGACGCTGACCATCGACACTCGTATCAACACGCCCGCCATCCTGCAGGCTATCGATGACGTCGGCACCATCCAGCCGGTGCTGCCGGGCCAGACCACCGACGATAAGCGGCTCGATTTTCCGGACAGGCCGAGCCTTACAGTCAGGTGACGCTGTACCAGAACGGCGTGGTAGCCGGCAGCGCGACGGTGGGGGCCGATGGTCGCTGGCAGATTACCCCGGACCGCGACATGCAGACGGGCAGCAACAACTTTACGGTAAAAGCGGTCGATCTGGCGGGTAACGTCAGTGACTATGCGCCCAACTGGGCGATTAACTATGACTCTGGCGTAAAGCACAGTTCTGGTGAAGAGAACTGGAACTGCCGTGCCAATACCAGCTGGCAAACCGGCCGGGTGTATCAGTACGGCGGGTTGAAAGTCACCGAACTGAAACATGGCACCAGCAACAACTGTTTCTATACCGGCATCATGAACCGGCCGGATGGCTATGAAAGCAAAGCGATTGAGATGCTGGATCATTCGGTCGTGCAGTTTGATTTTGGTGCCACCAATTACGTGGAGTTCAATTATGGCTATCTCCACAATTGCGATACCTACGTGGATATCTTCTCCCCCAGCGGCGAGCTGCTGGGGCGCGAATACCTGCAGCCCGGTGGCGCCAGCCGGTCTGAGCAAGGCCTGAACACCTTTAGCTGGCAGGCTCCGGCGGGCCAGCAGATTGGCTATATTGACGTCCATTCGGGTGAAGATCCGGATACCTATAAAAAAGTGCTGTGCTGGAACGTGCTGGTGAAGCGCGATGTGGGCTGGATTATTGATACTGTGCGCTGGGGCAAAGACGAGAGCCTGGTACAGCACCATACGCTGCCGGAAACGCTGGAACAGGAGGGCGCGCAGCTGCATCTGAATGATGTGCAGCAGTGGCTGGCGGCGCACAGCGGACAACTGCTGCAGGGCTTCTCTGCGCTGGTGCTGGAAGGAGAACATCAGCAGCTTGATTATCAGCAGCTGACGCAGCATATCAGCGGCCTGCAGCATATCGATCTCACCGGCTCAGGAGACAATCTGCTGCAGCTGGATGCGCAGCAGCTGTTGCAGCAGGCGCACCAGGATGTGCTGCTGCCAGAGCGCACGCGCAGCTGGCTGATTGATGGTGATGCCGGCGACGTGGTGCAGCTCAGCGATAGCACGCAATTTTATCAGCAGTGGCAGCAGCAGGGGACGCAGCAGAGCGGTGGCAAAGTGTGGCAGGTGTTTGAGAGTCTCGACCACAGCGCAACGCTGTTAATCAATAATGAGGTGATGGTCGCCTGAGCGTGACAGATGCAGCCGTGCGGTTTAGTGCGGCTGCCAGCGGAAAAGGCGCGTGCCTTCTCCGCTGAATTTACATGAACAGCTCCAGCAGCGAATTGAGGAACAGTTTGCCTTTTTCGGTGATCTGCCAGTGCTCTGGCTGCTCCTGCACATAACCGGCGGCAATGGCTGCGTCGATCTGCGGGCGAATCACTGCCTCTTCCAGCCCGGTGTAGCGCTGAAAGTCGGCGCGCGGCGCGGCTTCCAGCAGGCGGAAACGGTTCATAAAGAACTCGAACGGCTTGTCCTCGTCCGGCACGTCATGCTGCTTATCCAGATAGTTGCCCTTCATAAAACCGCGCGGGTGACGGGTTTTCACCGTGCGCACGATGCGCCCGTCCGGCTGCGTCAGCTTGCCGTGCGCGCCACAGCCGATGCCGAGGTAATCACCGAAGCGCCAGTAGTTCAGGTTATGCTCGCAGCGATAGCCCGGTTTGGCGTAGGCCGAGGTTTCATACTGCTGATAGCCTGCGGCGCTCAGCAGCTGATGACCCTGCTCAAAGATATCCCACAGCGCATCGTCATCCGGCAATACCGGCGGGCGTGAACCAAACAGCGTGTTGGGCTCAATGGTCAGCTGATACCACGACAGATGCGGCGGGTTGAGGGCAATCGCCTGGCGCAAATCGTCCAGCGCTTCTTCCAGCGACTGATCCGGCAGGCCGTGCATCAGGTCGAGGTTAAAGCTGCGCAAGCCGAGACCGGCCGCCAGCTGTGCCGCGCGGACCGCCTCGTCCGGACCGTGGATGCGGCCCAGGCGCGTCAGCTTTTGCGGACTGAAACTCTGCACGCCAATCGAAATCCGGTTAATGCCCGCCCGCTGATAGCCGCTGAAGCGATCGGCTTCCACCGTGCCCGGATTGGCTTCCATGGTGATTTCGGCGTCCGCCGCCAGCGGCAGGCGCGCACGCACGCCATCCATTAGCTGCTGCATCGCTTCGCTGCTCAGCAGGCTGGGCGTGCCGCCGCCGATGAAAATGGTGCGCACTTCGCGCCCGGCGGTCAGCGGCAGATCCTGGTCAAGATCGTTGAGCAGATGCTGCACATACTCGCTGTGCGGCACTTCGCCTTTGAGCGCGTGCGAGTTGAAGTCGCAGTACGGACATTTCTGCACGCACCACGGGATGTGGATATAAAGGCTTAACGGTGGTAACTCAGGCATTGCGCATCGCTTCCAGCAGTAGCGTCAATGCTTTACCCCGGTGCGACACGGCACGCTTTTCATCCTTGCTCAGCTCGGCGGCGGTTTTACCCAGCGCCGGCACGTAGAAGATCGGATCATAACCGAAGCCGCCTTCACCGGCGGCCGCGCGGGTAATCTCCCCGGCCCAGCTGCCGTGGAACACCAGCGGCGTCGGGTCGGCGGCGTGACGCACGTACACCAGTACGCAGTGGAACTGTGCCTGGCGCTCGCCGTCCGGCACCTGCTCCAGCGCCTGCAGCAGTTTGTCGAGATTCTGCTGGTCGCTGGCATCAACGCCGGCATAGCGTGCCGAGTAAATGCCCGGTGCGCCACCCAGCGCATCGACCGCCAGCCCGGAGTCATCGGCAATCGCCGGCAGGCCGGTGATCTGCGCCGCGTGACGCGCTTTCAGGATGGCGTTTTCGATAAAGGTCAGCCCGGTCTCTTCGGCAGACTCTACGCCCAGCTCGGTTTGCGCCACGATATCCAGGCCGAAGGCCGCTAACAGATCGGCCAGTTCACGTACTTTGCCCGGATTACCGGTGGCGAGCACAACTTTTTGCATAACAGTTCCAGATTAACGAATTACAGCAGGTACCAGAGACCCGGGAACAGGTCCATACCGAGGAAGTTCAGCGCATACAGCACCAGAATCACGATCATCGCCGAGAAATCGATGCCGCCCATCGCCGGCAGGATACGGCGAATCGGGGCCATCAGCGGTTCGGTCAGCTGGATCAGCACATAGTCCATCGCACCGCGTCCCTGGCTGATCCAGCTCATCAGCGAGCGAATGATGATCACCCAGAACACCAGATAGCCGGCGGATTTGACCAGTGACAGCAGGCCCACCAGCAGGTTGGTTGGATCGACGGAGAACACCCCGACCTGAATCAGCAGCAGAATCGGATATTTCAGCGTGGTCAGCACGAATGCCAGCAGCAGTGACGCGGTGTCAATCGGTCCCAGCGCCGGCAAAATGCGGCGCAGCGGTTTAACAATCGGCTGGGTGATCTTCACGACAAACTGCGCCAGCGGATTGTAAAAGTCACAGCGTGACCACTGCATCCAGATGCGCAGCAGCAGCACCATCACGTACAGATCAATCAGCGTTTTGACTAAAAACGTCAGTGTTAACATGAGGTTCCTCAATTATTGTTGTGAAGGGCGAGCATAATCCCGCGCGCCAAATACCGCGGTGCCGATGCGCACCATCGTACTGCCTGCGGCAATCGCCGCATCCATATCGTCGCTCATTCCCAGAGAAAGCGTATCGACGCCTGGATAGTCCTGTTGCAAGGCGCGAAACGCGCTGGCCATCTGCTGGCACACCGCCAGCTGGCGCGCGTAATCCTGCTCGGGCGCCGGAATCGCCATCAGTCCACGCAGGCGCAAACGCGGCAGGGCGGCAATCTGTTGTGCCAGCCCGGCGACGGCCTCCAGCATGATGCCAGATTTGCTGTGCTCGTCACTGATATTTACCTGAATTAACACGTTGAGCGGTGGCAGCGCGGCCGGACGCTGATCGTTCAGCCGCTGCGCAATACGCAGGCGGTCAACGGTGTGACACCAGGCAAAGTTTTCCGCCACCAGACGGCTTTTATTGGATTGTAACGGCCCGATAAAGTGCCATTGCAGATCAGGATGTGCGGCCAGTTCGGCAACTTTTTCAACCCCTTCCTGCACGTAATTTTCACCGAAGGCGCGCTGTCCGGCGGCAATGGCTTCTGCGATAGCGCTCGCAGGTTTGGTTTTGCTCACTGCAAGCAGCGTAATTTCTTCTGGCGCGCGGCCGCAACGCGCGGCGGCAGCAGCGATCCGCTCGCGCACTTGCTGTAAGTTGTGCTCAATGGAAGTCATAGTCAGGAGAAGTTAAATGGATTTGGATGACGTTGTGGCGCTTAGTGTAAAGCATAATGCGGCCGATCTGCACCTTTGCAGCGGACATTTACCGCACTGGCGCCGGCAGGGCGTGCTGGAGCCAATACCGCAACAGCACAGCTTGTCTGAGCGCTGGCTGCAGGCCTTTAGCGAGCAGTGGCTTAGCGCCGCGCAGCGCAGCGAGTTAGCCGGCAGCGGTCACGTCGATTTCGCCATCACGCTCGGCAATGGCAGCCGGCTGCGCGCCAATCTGTTCCGCCAGCGTCACGGACTGGCGCTGGCGCTGCGGCTGATTGCCAGTCAGCCACCGGATATAGCGCGCCTGCAGCTGCCGGACGTGGTGCGCTCGCTGCTGCAGCTGGAGGAAGGGCTTATCCTCATCACCGGCGCGACCGGCAGCGGCAAATCCACCACGCTGGCGGCGCTGGTGGATAGCCTCAATCGTCAGCAGGCGCGCCACATTATCACGCTGGAAGATCCGATCGAGTTCGTCCACCACAGCCAGCGTTCGCTGATTCAGCAGCGCGAAATCGGCGCGCACTGCGCTTCGTTTCAGCTCGGATTAAAAGCGGCGCTGCGTGAAGATCCGGATGTGATCCTGCTGGGTGAGCTGCGCGACAGCGAAACCATCCGGCTGGCGCTGACCGCTGCTGAGACCGGCCATCTGGTGCTGGCCACGCTGCATACGCGCGGCGCGACGCAGGCGGTGGACCGGCTGGTGGATGTGTTTC
Organism: Pantoea sp. VS1; assembly: GCF_002207995.1. Lineage (NCBI taxonomy): Bacteria > Pseudomonadati > Pseudomonadota > Gammaproteobacteria > Enterobacterales > Erwiniaceae > Pantoea > Pantoea sp. VS1. The sequence goes on along the minus strand of NZ_NHZE01000063.1, from coordinate 12,581 downwards.
CGGCCGAGGAGAAAAACCTCGTGCGCACGCAGCTGGCCGGCAGCCTGAAAGCGGTGCTGGCGCAGCGTTTAGTCGCCGCCAAAGCCGGCGGCCGCATTGGCCTGTTTGAAGTGCTGGTGGCGACGCCGGCGGTCGCTAACCTGATCCGCGAAGGCAAAATGCATCAGCTGCCCGGTGTGTTGCAGACCGGCGCGCAGGCAGGGATGCAAACTTTCGCCCAGAGCGAGCAGGCCCGGCGCGAGGCGGGATTGGTTTGAGTAGGGACGTGCCCTGAGAACCGCCGACACGGCGGCGCGAAACCGCGCGGCCGCATTCGGGCTGATTTAATGCGTCTCGAACCAGTCCTGCAGGATAATCACCGCGGACTGCGAATCGATATGGCCTTTCTGCAGCGCGCGATAGCCGCCGCGTTCGAACAGGTCGGCACGCGCTTCAATGGTGCTCAGGCGCTCATCCTGCAGCTCCACACGCACGCCGAAGCGGCCGTGCAGCCGGTTAGCAAACTTGCGTGCGCGCGCCGTCAGCGGCTGTTCGCTCCCGTCCATGTTGAGTGGCAGGCCAACCACCACGTAATCCGGCTGCCACTCTTTCAGCAGCTTACCAATGAGTTCCCAGTCCGGCGTGCCGTCCTGCGCTTTCAGCGCGGTGAGCGGGCGCGCAGTGCCGGTCAGCTGTTGCCCGATGGCAACGCCGATGCTTTTGGTACCGAAGTCGAAACCGAGCAGCGTTTCACTGGCCATCAGGCGTGCCCTGCATCGCTGGTCATGTTATGGATGTCCACACCCATGCTGCGCGCGGCTTCACGCCAGCGTTCGGCAATCGGCGTCTGGAACAGGATCTGCGTATTGGCCGGCGTGGTCAGCCAGGCATTCTCCAGCAGCTCATTTTCTAGCTGATCTTTCTCCCACGCGCAATAACCCAGTGCTACCAGCACGTTCTCTGGCTGTTCACGCGTGCCGATCGCTTCCAGCACATCGCGCGAAGTTGTGATCACCGTATTGTCAGAAATGCGGATACTGGAGGAGAACACGCGCTGGGCCGAGTGCAGAATAAAGCCACGATCTTCCGCCAGCGGACCACCGGCAAACACCGGTTTGTCCAGTTTGATGGCAGGATCGCGTTCTGATGGGCTGATCTTAAGTTTTTTCAGGATGCCTTCGACCGTCAGGTTGTCCATCGGCTTGTTAACGATCAAACCCATGGCACCCTCTTCGTTATGCTCGCAGATATACACCACCGAGCGTTTGAAGAAAGGGTCCTGCAGCGACGGCATCGCAATCAAGAAATGGTGCTGTAAATTCATTCTCACTCGTTTACCAAAAATAGCCGGTGCTGAACGGCTGCACCGGCTTTGGGTGGTTCACGGAGCTCTCACTCCTGCGGCATCCTCAGCCCAAACGTTTTTCAATCGCGTCCATCAGCATGCCGGTGATGGAGACCGGGAACGCCGCCTCGATTTCGCGGATGCAGGTTGGGCTGGTGACGTTAACTTCTGTCAGTTTATCACCGATAATATCGAGGCCGACAAAAATCAGCCCTTTGGCTTTCAATGTCGGACCTACGCGGCGGGCAATTTCCCAGTCGCTGTCGCTCAGCGGACGGGCTTCGCCGCGGCCACCGGCGGCGAGGTTGCCACGGGTTTCGCCGCCCTGCGGAATGCGTGCCAGGCAGTATGGCACCGGTTCACCATCGACCACCAGCACGCGTTTATCACCGTCTTTGATCGCCGGCAGATAATTTTGCGCCATGCAGAAGAACTGACCGTGGTTGGTCAGCGTTTCGGTGATCACGCCGAAGTTGGCATCATCTTTTTTGATGCGGAAAATCGACGCGCCGCCCATGCCGTCGAGCGGCTTGAAGATCACATCGCCATGCTCCTGCCAGAACGCGCGCAGCTGCTCTTTGTTGCGCGTCACCAGCGTGTCTGGCGTCAGGTCGGCAAACCAGGCAGTGTAGAGTTTTTCGTTGCAGTCACGCAGGCTCTGCGGTTTGTTAACGATCAGCGTGCCTTGCTCTTCCGCGCGCTCCAGCAGATAGGTTGCGTAAATGAACTCGGTATCAAACGGCGGGTCTTTACGCATCAGCACCACGTTAAGATCGGCCAGCGGGATAGTCTGCTCGCTGCCAAACGTGTACCACTGCTCGTAGTTCTGCTCGACACTCAGCAGCCGGGTGCGCGCGTAAGTCACGCCACCACGCAGCGACAGATCGCCCATCTCCATGTAGTGAATTTCATAACCGCGGCGCTGTGCTTCCAGCAACATGGCGAAGCTGGAGTCTTTTTTAATGTTGATGGACGAAATCGGGTCCATAACGATGCCAAGCTTAATCATTATTCTCTCCTCAAAGGGGAATTCAGCCACCCCGTTCCGTGCGAAAGCGTTGTGCTGGTCAGTTATCTGCGTGTGTCTTCGGGCTGAAAGTATCCCTTAACCGAGATCACCAAACCTCACCTGAAGTGCCGTGATGGCGGTGAGCGCCGTGGTTTCGGTGCGCAAAACGCGCGGACCGAGCAGGATATCGGTAAAGCCGTGCTGCGCCGTCATGGCAATTTCCTCTGCCGACAGGCCGCCTTCCGGGCCAATCAGCAGCCGTACGCGCTCAACCGGCTGCGGCAGCGTATTGATGCTGTGGCTGGCGCGCGGATGCAGGTTGAGCTTCAGGCCGTCATCCGCTTCGGCGCACCAGGCTTCGAGCGTCATCGCGGCGCGGATTTCCGGCACGCGATTACGACCGCACTGCTCGCAGGCGGCGATGGCAATTTTCTGCCACTGCTGAATCTTTTTCGCCAGGCGTTCGGCATCCAGCTTTACGCCACAGCGTTCAGAAAACAAGGGCGTAATCACATTCACGCCCAGTTCGATCGATTTCTGGATAGTGAATTCCATTTTTTCACCGCGCGACATCACCTGACCGAGGTGTAAGTGCAGCGGGGATTCGCGATCGTCAGGCTGGCTGGCAAGGACCTTTACTTTTACACGCTTTTTGTCGGCCTGGGTGATTTCGGCGCTAAAAGTCAGATTACTGCCATCAAACAGCTCGATCTGCTGTCCGGCGCTCATGCGCAACACGCGGCCGACGTGGTTGGCGGCATCCTCATCAAGCAGAACTTCACTGTTAACGGTTAAAGCTTCGGGGTGATAAATGCGGGGTATGCGCATGCGGTTCCTGCCGGCGTTATGCCGCATCGCGCGATGCGGCCCAATCGAAAAAAGCTAGTGTAGGGTAGCGCTTTCAGCGCTGGCAAGCCTGCTGTACCCAGGAATTGTGATTTCCCTGCACCGCGGCGATGCGCTGGTCACGTTCGCACTCCCACGGCGTGACCGGATACTGCTTGTTCCACGCGGTGAACAGCTGGGTTTGCTGGCGTGACAGGCGCAGATGATACTGGTCGCGCATATAGAAGTAGGTGCGGGCGATGGCACCGCGCGCGCGCTCGGGAGGCTCGGCGCGTTTCTGCTTAAAATCGATCTTCATGCTGCACTGACCGTACTGCTGCTCGCCACCGTTCCACTGGCTGTACTGGAAGTTGTTGCGGTCACCGTTCACTTCACCGATGGCTGGCTGCAGGTTGTGCAGATCGCTTTCGATGCGGCGGTAATCTGCGTCTTTGCTGCAGTTTTTCCGTCCGCCATTTTGCCAGCACTGACGCTGATGACCAAACTCCCACGCCGGCATGACGTGTTCCCACTCGATGCGTTCCGCGCGGTTGGCGTTCTTGCGCACGCTATAGCCGCAGCTGCTGAGATCCGGCACGCCTTTTTTACCGTGCCAGCTGATTTTGCAGCCGCAGTAAAAATCCGCCGGCGCATCCGCGTTGATCTTTGCCGCGACCACTTTCGCCTGCTGAAAATTGTTCTGGTTGTAATGGGTGAGACTGAGGCTGTACGCGCTGAGCGGCGCGACCAGCAGAGAGAGTAATAACAGCGTTTTGCGAGACATATTCCAAAAAGTAACCTGGTACCGAAAAAGGGCGGCAGGGTAACAGAATGGTCGGGCGCGGGAAATGAGAATCGCGGACTAATCCGCTGCGTATTCACCGGGTTGCAGCAGCGTACCGCAATGCACGCAGCGATATTCACTCTCACCACGCACCACGCGGTTGTGGCGGCGTACCGTCAGCTGATGTTGCTGGCAGCGACAGCGATAGGGGAAGGTATTGCTGCGCACCGAAGTGATTGCGAACTGGTGGGTGCGGCGGGCGGGCACGCCAAGTACATCCTCCATCATCCACTTCCACTCTTTGCCGTGCGGCGGTACGCGGCCGAAGGTTTTCCACACCAGCAGATGCGCCAGCTCATGCGGCACCACTTCATCAATAAAAGCCTGCTGGTTTTCCAGCAGCAGCACCGGGTTGAGGCGAATTTGCCACTGCTCCAGCCACGCGGTGCCTGCGGCCGTGCCGCGCTGCTGATAAACCAGCGTTGGCTCTTCGAAATGACGTTCGAGTTTTTGCTGAGCCAGCTGCAAAAAATGGCGCAGCGAGCGCATGACGGCTTGTTGCAGGGCGATGGGCAGACGTGGCGTTTTCATGTGCGGCAGCATAAGGCGTTGCAGCGGGGTACGCAACTGCATGCGCACAGGCGGCAGATAAAAAAAGGGCCGCCCTGCGGCAGCCCCGGTTAACGCATCCGGCCTTACTGCTGGCCGATATCGCGCAGTTTTTTGCCCGACATCAGGTTGCGCTCGATGTGCTCCAGCGAGACGTTTTTGGTCTCCGGAATCAGCGCGACCGTCAGCAGAATAAAGAACACGTTCAGCGCGGCGTAGACCCAGAAAGTCGGCGCGTTGCCCAGCGAGTTCAGCATGGTCAGGAAGGTGGCACCCACGATCATGTTGGCAATCCAGTTGGTCGCGGTAGAGACGGTGATACCAAAATCACGCCCTTTCAGCGGCTGGATTTCAGAACACAGTACCCAAATCAGCGGACCGGCTGACATCGCGAAGCCAACAATGAACATCAGCAGCATGGCGATGGCAAAGTACTGCTCGCCGGCAGAGTTAATGCCAATGTGCAGCATGGTACCGAGGATACCCATGCCGGCAGCCATCACCAGGAAGCCCAGCACCAGTGTTGGTTTACGGCCCCAGCGATCCACCAGACCGATAGCGATAAAGGTGGCCAGCACGTTCACCAGACCCACGATCACCGTGCCCCACATTTGCTGTGTGGTATTGGCGAAGCCGGCGATTTCGAAGATTTTCGGTGCGTAGTACATGATGACGTTCATGCCGGTGAACTGCTGCATCACCTGCAACAGCACGCCGAGGAACACCGCGCGGCGGAAATTGCTGTTGCTCTGGAACAGCTGCCAGCCGGACTGTTTGATCTTCAGGCTTTCGCGGATCTCATCCAGCTCGCGTTTCGCCTGCTCGCTGGTGTCACGCAGGCGATCCAGCACGCGCTGTGCATCGCGGAAGTCACCTTTCGCCGCCAGCCAGCGCGGGCTGTTTGGCAGGAACACCACGCCAACCAGCAGCAGCACCGCCGGAATAGTGATGATGCCCAGCATCCAGCGCCAGTCGCCCGAGGCACTGAACGCGGTATCAGACAGGTAAGCGCCGAGAATACCGATGGTGATCATCAGCTGATACAGGGAAATCATACTGCCGCGGATCTTCTCTGGTGCGATTTCCGAGAGATACAGCGGGGCGGTATAAGAGGCAACGCCGACGGCAAGGCCGAGCACCACGCGTGCGGCAATCAGCATTTCCGGGTTTGGCGCCATCGCCGACCACAGTGAACCGATAACGAACAGGATGGCACCGGCCATCAGGCTCTTTTTACGGCCGAGACGCGAAGACATCCAGCCGCTGCCCACGGCACCAACCGCAGCACCGAACATCATTGAGCTGACGATCCACTCCTGCTGATGTGCGGTAACGTTGAAATCTTTCGCGATGAAGGGCAGGGCACCGGCGATAACGCCGATATCCAGACCGAACAGCAGGCCCGCCAGAGCGGCCAGAAAGCAGACAAACAGGGTCATCGCCTTGTTTGAGGTTCTGCTTTTGTGAGTATTACCAGGCATATTGCCTCCGAAGTTTATCCATCTTTGTTTTTATCAATGTTAAGTAAGCTGCCTGCGGGAAAAAGTGAGTGTGATCACATCGATGTAATCGGTTACACACGCTGAAACCCTGTAATCCAGCATTTTTTGCCCGAATCAGTCACATAACCAGTAAGGTATAGCACCCTTTAAGTTTCTGACATCACTATAAATATCGGCTATCAGACGACGCTGAAAATAACGCATTTTCATCACCGTTACTACGCTGAAAAATCTCTAAATTGAAGATATTAAAAGGATTTCAAAATGTAATCGTTAACACTTTGTTGTAAGCGCAGTGCTAACAGTGTAGACAGCGCTGAAAAATGCGCCTGCGGTGGTATAGACAAAAAGTGTGATGGTGCAGAGGCGGGATAGGGGAAGCGGTCAGGGACGAAAGCGTGGAAATTTCGCCGGTAAAAAAGCCCGCTTGCGCGGGCTCGATTTACCTTCTCCCGTAAGAGAAGATCGGGGTGAGGGCCGTTGCCCTCACCCGCGTTGATTAGAGGCCTGCGGCCTCGCGCAGCTGGGCGGCTTTGTCGGTCTGTTCCCATGGGAAGTGTTCACGACCAAAGTGACCGTAGGCAGCGGTTTCTTTGTAGATTGGCTTCAGCAGATCCATCATCTGAATCAGACCGTATGGACGCAGGTCGAAGAACTCACGCACCAGCAGCGTCAGCTGTTCGGTTGAAACTTTCTCGGTACCGAAGGTTTCCACCATGATTGAGGTCGGTTCTGCCACACCAATCGCGTAAGAAACCTGGATTTCGCAGCGATCGGCCAGGCCAGCGGCAACGATGTTTTTCGCCACGTAGCGCGCAGCGTAAGCCGCTGAGCGGTCAACTTTCGACGGATCTTTACCGGAGAACGCGCCGCCGCCGTGACGGGCCATGCCGCCGTAGGTATCGACGATGATTTTACGACCGGTCAGGCCGCAGTCGCCCATCGGGCCGCCGATCACGAAACGACCGGTTGGGTTGATGTGGTATTTGGTGCTGGCGTTGATCCACTCGGTCGGCAGTACCGGCTTGATGATCTCTTCCATCACCGCTTCACGCAGATCGGCCTGTGAAATCTCTTCTGAATGCTGAGTTGACAGCACTACCGCATCGATACCGACAATCTTGCCGCCGTCATACTGGAAGGTAATCTGGCTTTTGGCATCCGGGCGCAGCCATGGCAGCGTGCCGTTTTTACGCACTTCAGCCTGACGCTGCACCAGGCGGTGCGCGTAGGTCACCGGTGCCGGCATCAGCACGTCGGTTTCATTGGTGGCGTAACCAAACATCAGGCCCTGGTCGCCCGCGCCCTGTTCCAGCGGATCGGTACGGTCTACGCCCTGGTTAATGTCCGGCGACTGTTTACCAATCGCGCTCAGCACCGCACAGGAGTTAGCATCAAAGCCCATATCGGAATGAACATAGCCGATTTCACGTACGGTATTACGGGTGATCTCTTCGATATCGACCCAGGCGCTGGTGGTGATCTCACCGCCAACCAGCACCATACCGGTTTTTACGTAGGTTTCGCAGGCGACGCGTGCTTTGGGATCCTGTTCAAGGATGGCGTCCAGCACGGCATCGGAAATCTGATCGGCGATTTTATCAGGATGTCCTTCTGATACGGACTCGGATGTAAAAAGGTGTTTAGCCATTCTGTTCTTTACCTTGCAAATGGTTTGAATTCGACTGCATAGCGTAAGCGGGATGATGCCAGCTCGACGCCCCTTCAGGCAAAGCCGCAAGCAGTAGGAAGTGTCAGCGTACCAGGCTCACACCGCCTGGATGTTAATCAGTTTAGATGGAAAACCATCTGGACGGCTATTTTAGGTCACTCAGTGCGCGTTTTTCCAGTGCTTTTTCGCCATCCGCATTTATCGCTACAGATCAACTGGAATATTTTCCTGACACCCGCCGCAGCGCGCCGACAAAGATTTTGCATTTTGCCGCGTCAGACTGTATAAAACGCCGCAGTTGTCCCATGGATGACGCCCCCGTGCGTCGCGCTGTCAGAGGCTGTTGATCTGATTTTCATCCACTCCGTTTCCGCATGCTGTTAGCAGGCGCTGGAGGTGATAAAAACAATGAACCACATTTTCGCTCTCTTCGGTTCACGGCGCCGTTCTGGCGCGCTGGCACGCCTTTCCATTTCCAGTTCTGCTCTTTTCTCTCGTCGAAGTTTTCTGCGCTGCGGTAATTATCCCGACACGAGCGCCGGCTAAGCTATTCCCCCAGTTTCTCTGCTGTGTTTCACTCGCCTGTGGTGAGGTGATGCGGGACGATTTTGCCCCGTTGTGCACCGCTTCCGGCACGGTGTTTTACACTTAACCTCAGTAAGGCGCACGGTAACCTGCTGAGGCAAGATAAGCAGAATGAGGAAATTTCCATCCGGCGCAGTAGCAGCAAAATCCGGCAACTTTTTCATATTTCAACGGAAAATTGAGGTTCGTGATGTCTGACGACATGAAGAATATCAAGGGTTCGTCAGCTGGCGAACAGGGTGTACTCCGCTCGATGCAGGAGGTGGCAATGAACGATCAGGACGCAAGCAGAATGCTGCGCACCTACAACATTGCCTGGTGGGGAAACAACTATTACGACGTCAACGAACTCGGCCACATCAGCGTCTGCCCGGATCCGGATCAGCCGGAAGTGCGCGTTGACCTGGCGAAGCTGGTTAAAGAGCGCGAGGCCGACGGCCAGCGCCTGCCTGCGCTGTTCTGCTTCCCGCAAATTCTGCAGCACCGTCTGCGTTCGATTAATGCCGCCTTTAAACGCGCGCGTGAATCCTACGGCTATAAGGGCGACTACTTCCTGGTTTACCCGATCAAAGTTAACCAGCATAAGCGCGTGATTGAATCACTGGTCAACTCCGGCGAGCCGCTGGGGCTGGAGGCGGGTTCCAAAGCTGAGCTGATGGCGGTGCTGGCGCACGCCGGGAAAACCCGCTCGGTGATTGTGTGTAACGGCTACAAAGACCGCGAATATATCCGTCTGGCGCTGATTGGTGAAAAGCTCGGCCATAAAGTCTATCTGGTGATTGAGAAGATGACCGAAGTGCGCCTGGTGCTGGAAGAAGCCGAGCGGCTAAACGTAGTGCCGCGCCTCGGCATCCGCGCCCGTCTGGCATCGCAGGGTTCCGGTAAGTGGCAGTCGAGCGGCGGCGAGAAATCCAAATTTGGTCTGGCGGCATCGCAGGTGCTGCAGCTGGTCGATATCATGCGCAAAGCGGGTCGTCTCGACAGCCTGCAGCTGCTGCATTTCCACCTCGGCTCGCAGATGTCCAATATTCGCGATATCGCCACCGGCGTGCGTGAATCGGCGCGCTTCTATGTTGAGCTGGCGAAGCTGGGCGTCAACATCAAGTGCTTTGACGTCGGCGGCGGGCTTGGGGTTGACTACGAAGGCACACGTTCGCAGTCAGACTGTTCAGTCAACTACGGCCTGAACGAATACGCCAATAACGTGATCTGGGCCATCGGCGACGCCTGTGAAGAGCACGGTCTGGAGCATCCGACCGTGATTACGGAATCGGGGCGTGCGGTGACCGCGCATCATACCGTGCTGGTCTCCAACATCATCGGCGTTGAGCGCAATGAATTCAGTACGCCGGTCGCACCGGATGCCGACTCACCGCGCCCGATTCAGAGCCTGTGGGATACCTGGCAGGAGATGCACGAGCCAAGCGTACGCCGTTCGCTGCGCGAATGGCTGCATGACAGCCAGATGGACCTGTTCGACATCCATACCGGCTATTCGTCAGGCACCTACGATCTCGGTCAGCGCGCCTGGGCAGAGCAGCTGTATCTCAGCATCTGCCACTATATTCAGCAGCACCTTGACCCGAGCAACCGCGCCCATCGGCCGATCATTGATGAGCTGCAGGAGCGCATGGCGGACAAGATTTACGTCAACTTCTCGCTGTTCCAGTCGATGCCGGATGCGTGGGGCATCGATCAGCTGTTCCCGGTACTGCCGCTGGAAGGGCTGAACAAAACTCCGCAGCGTCGTGCGGTACTGCTGGATATCACCTGTGATTCCGATGGCACCATCGATCACTACGTTGACGGCGACGGTATTGCCACCACCATGCCAATGCCAGAGTACGATGTGGATAATCCACCGATGCTGGGCTTCTTCATGGTCGGGGCGTATCAGGAAATCCTTGGTAACATGCACAACCTGTTTGGCGATACCGAAGCGGTTGACGTCTTCGCCTTCCCGGATGGCAGCGTAGAAGTGCAGCTGTCTGATGAAGGGGATACCGTGGCGGATATGCTGCAATACGTGCAGCTCAATCCTAACGATCTGATGACGTTATTCCGCGATCAGGTAAAACAGCAGCAGGATATTGACGAAGAGCTGCGGGCGCAGTTCCTTGAAGAGTTTGAGAGTGGACTTTACGGCTACACCTATCTCGAAGACGAGTAAGTGTATTTCCCGCAACGGGCTCCGGCTGGAGCCCGTTATTATCACCTTCCCTGACAATCCTTCCTGCCATTTATTCAATTCGTGATCGCTATCACTCTGAAATTATCCCGGCCGAAACAGCAAATTCAAACCGTTTATTAACAAAAGCTATCTGCTTAATTCAGCAGCGAAAGCGCCTCGGCAGCGAAAAAAACGTTTTTTAAATCTGTGGCTTAGTGTTGCACCTGCCCGCAAATGACCAATCTTTCTTTTATGAGTTTCTGGCTATCTATAATAAAAATTTAAGCATAAGGCGTTGGTTGAGCGATGTGCAGGCTGTCGGTTTTTTGACGCTTTCTGGAATCCCGCTTCAAGCAGTGCAATATCCCATCTTAAGGACAAAGACAGAATTTATACCAATGACGTATAATTTATTTCTTACTAATCAATTGAGTATGGGTTTTATTTTTTGTCAAGGCCGATAAGAAAAAATCCAGATACTAAGAATTATCTGATCTTTATGTGAAACGTGCAATGAAAATGAAGCTTTATTGATTGGTTTAAACGATTAAAGTTCACGCTGTTGTTCACTGAAATCTATTTTTCAAAATGTAAGTTGTAAGTTAACCTTCAGTTAAGGTGTTAAGTTTTATCGATGTTTCCCTTACGAATCACATGAGAAAAGCTGACGGTTTAACGCGCTATCAGCCAGTGTAAGGATCGTAAAATGCGCTGCAAATCCGACTACATTCTGATGCTGGAGCCGGTTCACGCTATTTCCGGTGAAGTGGTGGCATGGGAATTGTTGACGCGTTTCGCAGATGATGCAGATACCAATAATAAGCGTAACCCTGACAGGGATGCAGGGTTCTTCAGTCGGCTTTCTGCTGACGAAAAATGGCAGTTATTCCTCCACCAGGTCGAAAAACTTATTCAGCTTTACCATGCGGGGTTTGAGCAGGTCATCAGCGTTAATGTAGACAGAGATATTGTTTCAGGCATTTTTAAAGATGCTGAAATACAAAGAAAACTGGCCGCGCTGACGCGATTACGGCTGGAAATCTCTGCCTTCTTCACCGCACGTTTTAATAGTGCCGACCTGCTGATCCTGAAAGGCGTAGCCAAAATCACGCCGGCCCCGTTATGGCTCGATGACTTTGGTCCGGGTTATTCCAACCTGACCATGCTCGATAGCGGAATATTCGACATCGTCAAGATTGATAAAAATTTTTTTTGGCAATTTGGCGAAGATCGCACTTTCAACATTCTGCTCGACCACCTCAATCAATTATGTCGCGGCGTGATTATTGAGGGCGTTGAACATCAACGTCAGGTTGATTTGCTGTCGCAAAAATCAATTTACGGCATGCAAGGCTACCACTGGAAGAGCGTCTATCTCACTGATTTGTTGGCGCAAGTCTGAAAAGAGTTCGGCAGAACTGTTTTTCGGGCGAGCGGCAAATAACGACTCAGCGCGTTTTCACTGTGCCTCTGGCAGATGAAACCGGCCTGGAGAGGATGTGAGTAATTCATTGAATTATTCGCGAAGAATACCGGTGTCTGGCGATACCGGGCGTTTTTATGGATGCCATTAAGCTTATAACTGCGCGGGATATCGATAAAATGAACAATATCTCTGTAACGCCTAAAGGCGGAACGATTGCTACTGAAGTGAGCGGTAATCAGGTTAATTTGACTGCTCCCAGTGTGGTTAAGCTCAACCTTAATCAGGCTGATATTAAGTCTTTCACACGCAATGGTAGTGATTTAGTGGTCACCACTAAATCCGGTGAAGTCGTTGTTATTCATAAATTCTACGATGCTAACGGCGACAGCGATCTGGTGCTGCAGGACGACAAAGGCGCGCTGTGGTGGGTGGAAGACCCCGGCACAGAAGGCTTCCAGTTTGTCTCTATCGACAGCACGGAAGGGCTGTTAGCGGAAAACGTCACGGGTGACGGCACACTGACTGCCTTTGGTATCGCCGGCGCCGCGCTGGCCGGTATCGGTGCGCTGATCGCCGGTAATAACGGCGGTGGCGGTGGCGGCGGTGGGGATAACGGCGGCGGCGACAATGGCGGCGGCGGTGATACCACGGCTCCGGCGGCAGTCAGCGATCTGC
>NZ_NHZE01000062.1:0-1249 GCF_002207995.1 Pantoea sp. VS1 | reverse complement strand
CAGCCGGTCTGGAGCGCGCCCGCGCCGGAGCCCGCGTGTCGCGCGGAAATTTCGCTTTCGCCGGCGAGTATTCGTGCACTCGGTGACCTGACGGATCATCTGCCCGCGGTCGGTTTATTCCTTATGCTGCTGGTGCTGTCCATTGTGATGGTTCGTGTGAGCAGGGTGTTCCCTGCAAAGCAGGCGGATCGGACTGATGCATTCAGCGTTCGCCACGGAACGTCAGTTCCCGTACCGGCGCCGTTCGGCAGTCCGGCGATGGCTGCACGTGCACTTGCGCATGAGGAAACCGCGTACTGGCAGCTGCTGCTGGCCGCTTTCGCGGCCGCCATTGAGGCGGAAGGGTACACCTTCGGCACCGATGCACGGGCAAAAGTGGCGTTACCGTACGACACGCGGGCACGAGCGGGTGCGGCAATTGTGAAAGCGCGCTCGCGACAAATTACGCCGCTGCGGAGTGAAGCGGCGCTGGAAGGTTTGCAGCTGCAGGCGGCGGAGGACGGTTACGCGGGCAGCTGGGCGGACTGGTGTCAGCGGGGCGCAGAGGCGGCCGGCTGGTATGTCATCAGGCGTGAGGTGCACCAGACGGCTGACAGCACGACAGATAAGTGAGGAGCAGATTATGACGCACACCGAAAAATTCGTTTTGTCCGCGATAAGCATGATGACGACAGCGGCTGGGCCTTCCGCACGTTTGCGGCGTTAACGGGTGAAGCAGCGTAGAATACCGCCCAGACACTGGCATAACGGTTAAGGATGAGAATATGCAGGATACACACTGGCACCGGGAACTGAGCTTTACGCTGACGGACGGCATGCTGCTGGGCGTGCTGGGGCTCGTGGTGGTGACGCTGTGGTGGCGGGCGATCGCTGATTACCGTGGTCTGCGCCGCAAAGAGCGCCGTAACGCGGCCATGCAGAACGGTGACGCCGCGTTCCGGCACGTCTGGTGGCGCAGAGATCGCATTAACGTCGTGCTGGAATTTACCATGGCCGCGATGGTGACGCTCGCGTCAGGCTGCCTGCTGATTGTTCTGCTCCCGTATTACTGAAAACCGGTAACCCTTTCCTCCCCGCGTTGCGCAGGCTGTTCGTTCCTCGCGTGCGCTGCGGTACGCCTCAGCCTGCCCCCCGCAGGCAGGCCTGATTAACGTCTGACCCCGGCAGCCCGGCTGCCGCAACCACGGAATTTCCTCTTATGACACACCCCGCTGAAATATCGGCTCAGCCGGTCGTGCGCGATCGCTGG
>NZ_NHZE01000061.1:0-22371 GCF_002207995.1 Pantoea sp. VS1 | reverse complement strand
ATATAATACCGAAAAAAACTTCTGACGTTTGTATAGTGAGCAACGGAATAAATAATGAATTATGCTTTATGAGTCTTTCAGATGTTTTAATTTCTCTATCTGTATTTTCTTTCCTGTTATCGATCGCTCTCCAAATTGCTGGTTACGTGATTTTTAGAAAAAATATCAAAAAATTCGAAGTTATTTTGTCTGAATTTCGACAGAGAAATCTTCAGCTAGACATCACGACGAACATTTCCTCTTACTTTAGCGCATCCTTTCATCCGCTTAAAATAGCTTATTTTGCTTATCTTTATAAAGGTGTCATGCTCTATCATAAAAGGAATGAAAGGGTAAACAAGGAAACCTATGATTTCATTCAGTCCATGCCTAAAGAAAAAATAAACTGGTTGCTGCGTCTGCATACTTTAAACCTGGTTACTGCCTTTTTCATGATTGGGGGAGGCGTGGGGTTTATAATCTGGAGGCACTATTATAGTTAATCAGTCGCAGCATCTGTGATGGACATAGCTCCTGAAGCTGGGACAGTCATGATTATGGAAAACTACTGTGGACCTATTACTATCAATATCAGCGGCTTTGATAGGCTCGGGTTGCATTTTGCAAATATGGGCATTCATCCTGTTCAAGAGTAACCTGCGGAAATTTGATTTTATAATGAGTGAGTTTCAGCGTATTAACCTGCAGATCGATATTACCACGCAGGTTGCTAATCATTTTTCATCATTATTTCATCATAACAAGGTCTCATATTTTGCACGGCTTTATAAAGGTGTGACCATGTATCATAAGAAAAATGAGCGGGTTAATGCTGAAACATATAATTTTGTGCAGAATCTCCCATCTGAAAAGATAAAATGGTTGCTCATAGTGCATAACCTAAACTTAATCAGTGCGCTGCTATTATTTTCAGGTGCCGTAACTATTTTAATTTATAAGCGGATGCACTGATTTATTCAGTATACTGAATGAAGTTTTCAGAATTATATATATCTGCTTTCATTGTTAATATTGAATAAATCAGTTGTCGCTACATCCCAGCTAATCGTCTTGAACCGGTGTACTGACACTGCACCGCGCACATATTGTAGCGGCGCGATTCATCGCGCAATACATTGTGACGCTACAAAATTGCAATCATTTCTAAGCCAACGAAAATTCTAAATGGCAAATATAACACAACGCATCGCGCTTTAACGCAAAGCCTCAATCACCTGATATCGCACACAGCATCGTATTACCCGCTTCCTATATTCCGCGTCTTTCCCGGAGAGCCGCGCAATATAGATGCCGAACCGCTAACCGCAGGAACCCGTTATGCGCTTTACGATAATAACGACTAAACCCGGCCACCAGCCGCCGCAAACCCGCTGTGACTTTATGCCGCCCGGCGGCACCATTGGCCGCGGAGTGGACAACAATCTGGTGCTGCCGGATGACGATCGCACCATTTCTCGCCTGCAGGCGATTGTGCACATTACCGCCGCTGGCGAATGCCGCCTCACCAACCGGGGCAACGTGACGCGCGTGCTGCTCAATGACATCCCGCTGGAGCGCGGGCGTCAGGTGGAATTACAGGATGGCGACGTGCTGGGCATCGATGATTACCAGCTGCTGGTCAACGATCTCAACGGCGCGCAGCAGCCGCAGGCCGCCACGCAGGCACCGCAGCCGGTGGTGCAGGCGGCGGTAATGGCTGATGCGCCACCGGCGGAAAAAGATGCCAGCACCGCCGCGATCCCCAGCGAGATCTGGGACAGTCTCGCCAAAGAGTTCTCGATCTCCGACGATCTGTCGAAGCGCAAAGCAGCGGCCGAGGTGCTGCCGGAGGCCAATCCGCTCACCGCGCCGGCCAGCCTCGATCGCAACCCGGAGGATCCGCTGGCTCAGCTGGTGAACGATGCGCCGCTGGATATTGGCCAGCAGCCGAAAAACACCAGCCTGTTCGATGAAGGTGATGCGCTGTTTGCGCAGGAAAGTATCTTCGACGATCGCACCCCCAGCACGCTATCGGCGCAGCAGAATGCCGCCGCGCAGCCGCAGGTCGAGAGTGCCACCGAGCTCGATCCGCTCAGCCTGTTTGGCAGCCAGAGCAGCAGCGACGTGCGCAACCACGACGATCCGCTCGGCCTGATGATGGGCAATGCGGTTCCGCTGGCGCAGCCGGAGATCGCGCCGGCACAGACGGTACAGCCGCAGCCCGTCGCCCAGCCGGAAACGCACAGTGAACCCTCGCCGGAGACGGCACCGGTCGAGCTGGCGGATCTCAGCAGTTCGCCACTGTTTGATGACACCGAAACCCAGGCCACGCCGCCGCTGATCGAACCGCAGGCGGAGCAGCCGGAGACGGTCGCGCCGCAGATGGATTACGGCGGCATTACGCTGCCCACGCCGCAGGCGGTGCAACGTGTCCCGTCGCCGACGCCGAAAGGGCGGCTGCGTATCGATCCGGTGGCTTCCAGCCATCAGAACGCGGCACCCGCCAGCCAGGCGACAGCCAGCCACAACAGCGGCGACGCGCTGAAAGGCGAACTGCTGGATGCACTGCTGGAAGGCATGGGATTGCGCGATCTGCAACCCACGCCGCAGTTCGACCGTGAGCAGATGCTGCAGTTTGGCCAGATGCTCAGCATGTTCTCGCAGGGCACCGTTGCGCTGCTGTCGTCACGTTCGATTCTTAAGCGTGGCGTTAAAGCGGATATGACGGTGATCCTCGATGACGCCAACAACCCGTTCAAACTGCTGCCGTCCGGCAAAACCGTGCTGATGCAGATGTTTGGCAGCCGCATGCCGGGCTTCATGCCGCCGCGTCAGGCGGTGCGTGATGCGCTGATCGATCTGCAGGCGCATCAGCTCGGTATGATCGCCGGGATCCGCGCCATTATCGCTTCGATGCTGCAATCCTTTAATCCGGATCAGCTGGAAGAGGAAGCACGCCAGGCGGGATCGCTGTCGCGCCTCGGCCTGCCGGGCAGCCGCAAAGCCGCGCTGTGGGAGCATTTTGTTGAGCGCTATGGCGAGACGGCGGGCGAGATTGAGGACGATTTCCATACCCTGTTCGGCGAAGCTTTCCTGCATGCCTACGACCTGGAAGTTAATCAGTACAAAGATTCACAAACCCACACGGATGACGCATGAATATCACCATTGCTTCCACGTCGAACCAGGGCGATCGCGCCAGCAATCAGGATCAAACCGGTGAGGTAATCGGCGAACGCTCAGCCTGCTTCGTGGTGTGCGACGGCGTAGCAGGCTTTCCCGGCGGCGACGTGGCCGCCCGCATCGCGCGCAGCAGCCTGATGGAGGCGTTCGACGGCAACGCGCACCTGGATGCGCAGTCGATTCGCAACTACGTCAACCACGCGAATCACGCGATTCGCCAGCAGCAGAAAGCCAGCAGCGAGCACAGCCGCATGGGCACCACGCTGGTCAGCCTGTTCGTCGACCGCGACTACGAGCTGGCCTACTGGGCGCACGCGGGCGATAGCCGGCTGTATCTGTTTCGCCGCGGCTACCTCTATCACGTGACTACCGACCACAGCCTGGTGCAGCAGATGAAAGATGCCGGCCACCAGACCGAAGGTATCAACAGTAACCTGCTCTATTTTGCCCTCGGCATGGGCGATGAGCAGCGCGACGCCAGCTACAGCGATGTGGTGGAAATAGAAGACGGCGACGCCTTTTTACTGTGCACCGATGGCTTCTGGCACGGCGTGACGCTGGAGCAGATGCAGCAGTCGCTGCACATGGTCAATACGCCGGAAGAGTGGCTGACGCTGATGCAGCAAATCATCCGCAACGGTCAGCCGGATAACGGTCAGCAGGATAACTTCAGCGCGCTGGCCGTCTGGATTGGCTCACCGCAGGACACCACCTTACTGCACTCGCTGTCCGAAGCGGCGCAGTTTTTCCCTCTTCGAGATTGAGAACGCCAACATGAAACATGGATTACTGGGTCTGGCTGCGCTGCTGCTCAGCACGCACGCATTTGCTGAGAACTATCGCATCGTGCAGTCCCCGGCACAGAAACTGGATGTCTGGATTGATGACGTGAAAGATAACCAGCTGGCGAGCTGGTGTAAGCGCAATGTTGATCTGCGCATTGTCACCCACGGCGCGAAAAACGTCGCGGCGCTGGAGGATTTTCTGCCGCGCGTCGCCGGGCTGATGGCATCGCAGTGTAAAGCGCTGCAGCAGCTCAACTGGGCGCTCAATGATGATGACGGCAACCCGATCGCCAGCGGCAGCGCTGCCAAAGCGCAGCAGTGGCAAACGGTGGTAACGCCGCCGCCCGCGCCCGTGCAGCAGCCAGAGACCGCTGCGGTTGCCCCTGCCGCGCCGGTGCTCAACTCGCCGCAGGCCGATACCACGCCGTGGCTGCAGTTCAGCCTGCTCGACGGCTGTCACTTCCGCACCTGGTGGCAGCATCCGGCGCAGACCAGCGCGCTGTTCGTGCCGTCCAAACAGGGGCTGAGCTGCGGTCAGGATGGCTGGCTGAGCGGTCGCAGCAGCCTGACGCAGATGGGCAACGGTGCGGCGAAAAGCGTAGTGGTGACGTTCCTGCAGGGCTTCCCGATTGCCGGCCTGAATAATAAACAGCAGAGCGCCGAGCTCAGCATCACTACCGTCAACAGCGAACGCATGGTGCTGAGCAACGAGAAGTCGCCAGACAGCTGGCTGGTGCTGCCGTTCAGCAGCCAGTTCAACGGCTGGCAGGCACCGGATCAGGTGGTGGTGCAGATGCCCGCCAGCGATGCCGCCGATGAGAGCGCACTGCGCACACGGCTGCAGGAAGTACGCAAAGTGTGGTCGCCGTGGCTGAGCGCCAGTGCACCGCTGAAAGTCCAGCTGGTAGAGCAGCTGCATCCGGAGCTGAAAGATCCCGCCGCCGCGGTTTACCGCACCATCAACTAACGCAAAAGGAGCTTGCATGAAGTCGTTACAATCGCGCCTGGCCAGTGCCTCACTGGCCGATAACCTCGCCGATATCACCCGCCAGATTCAGGCCAGCCCGGCCAATGCCGACCTGCGCGCGGCGTTTGTGCAGCTGCTGTGCCTGGCGGGCAACTGGACGCGCGCGCAAACCCAGCTGCAATCGTGGCTGGCGCTGACGCCCCAGGCGCAGCCGACCGTCACCTTACTGCAGCAGGCCATTGCCGGTGAGCAGCAGCGTGAAGCGGTACTGCGCGGCGCGGCGCAGCCGCAGCTGCCAGGCAGCGCGTGGGCGTGGTGTGAAAGCCTGCTGGCTGCGCTGACCGCCGACATCCGCGGTGACTTCGCGCAGGGGGCTGAGCAACGTGCCGCCGCGCTGGCGCAGGCCGAAGCCAATCCGGGCCAGCTGCAGCAGCAGGAACAGACCACAGACTTCGCGTGGCTGATGGACGGCGACAGCCGCTTCGGGCCGGTGTGCGAAGCCATCGCCAACGGCCGCTACTACTGGATTCCATTCGCCGCGATCCGCGAGATGGAATTTCAGGCACCCGCCAGCGTAACCGATTTGGTCTGGCGCCACACGCGCGTGCAGCTGGTGGATGGCAGCGAGCAGATTTGCCAGATCCCGGTGCGCTATCCGCTACTGCCGGGGGCGGATGAGCGTTATCTGCGCGCCAGCGTCACGGAATGGCAGCCGCTGGGCCACGATGACAGTCAGTTTACCGGCCACGGCCAGAAGCTGTGGCTGAGCGACAGCGGCGAGTATCCGCTGCTGACGCTGCAGCAGCTGACGTTCCAGCCAGGCGGCAGCGATGAGCCGTGATAACAGCTCGCACAACGACGGCCATGCCCAGCTGCATGGCGGTTTCCGCGCGCGTAAAAATCGCGACGCGCTAACCGCGCGCGACAAGCTGCAATCCTCGTTACTCGATCGTCTGACTGACAACGCGCCGGACAAGCAGAGCGAAGCCAGCAACACCATGCTGATTTCCCACAGCACGCTGCGCCGCCACGTGCTGCGCGATCTGCAGTGGCTGTTCAACACCATCAACAACGAAGCCCAGCAGGATCTCAGCGCTTTTGGTGAAGTGCAGCGCTCGGTGTGGAATTTTGGCGTGGCGCCGCTGGCCGGACAGAATATCTCTGACATCGAATGGCAGGATATGCAGCGCAAAATGACCGATGCCATTCTGCATTTCGAGCCGCGCATTCTGCCGCAGGGGCTGCAGGTACGCTGCGTCAGCGATCTGAAGTCGCTCAGCCTGCACAACGTGTTATCGATTGAGATAAAAGGCCGCCTGTGGTGCGTGCCTTATCCGCTGGAGTTTCTGTTCCGCACCCAGGTTGATCTGGAAAGCGGTCATTTTGAACTACTGGATGCAGGTTAATCATGGACAGCAAACTGCTCGACTACTACAACCGCGAACTGGCCTATCTGCGTGAGCTGGGCGCGGAGTTCGCTGCGCGCTATCCGAAAGTCGCCGGGCGGCTGGGGATGCGCGGCATCGAAGTCGCCGATCCTTACGTTGAGCGCCTGATGGAGGGCTTTGCTTTCCTCACGTCGCGCGTGCAGCTCAAAATGGACGCCGAGTTCCCGCGCTTTTCGCAGCGGCTGCTGGAGATGATTGCGCCGTCATATCTGTCACCTACGCCGTCGATGGCGATTGCACAGCTCACGCCAGACAGCCGCAAAGGCGACATCAGCAATGGCTTCCACGTGCCGCGCGGCACCATGATGGAGAGCCAGCACCTGAAAAAAAGCGGCGTAACCTGCAGCTACACCACGGCGCACGATGTCACGCTGCATCCGCTGCGCATCAGCGACGTTTCACTCGGCGGCGTGCCGGGCGATCTGCCGCTGGGCGAACTGAAGCTCAGCGGTCGCGGTGCCGCCAGCGCGCTGCGCGTGCGTATCGCCTGCGAAGGCATTTCGTCGCTCAGCCAGCTGAATGTCGCCGATTTAATGCTGTATCTCAGCGGCCCGGACATTCAGGCGCAGAAACTGCTGGAGCTGCTGATGCAGCACCGCGTCGGCATCGTGCTGCAATCGGTTGAACAGAAACCGCTGCGCCAGGTGCTGTCGGATGAAGCGTTACAGCAGGAAGGCTTTGCGCCAGAGCAGGCGCTGCTGCCGGACGATCTGCGTAACTTCGACGGCTACCGGCTGCTGCAGGAGTATTTTGCCTTTCCGGCGCGTTTCCAGTTCATCAGCCTGGGCCAGCTGGCACCGTTTCTGCGCCGCTGCGATAACGCACAGGAATTCGACATTATCATCCTGCTGGATAAGGCTGACAGCGCGCTGGAAAGCGTGGTGGACAGCAGCCATCTGGCACTGCACTGCACGCCGGTGATCAACCTGTTTCCCAAAACGGCCGAGCGCCTGAAGGTCAGCGACAGCCAGCACGAATATCATCTGGTGGTGGATAACATCCGGCCGCTGGACTACGAAGTGCACTCGGTGCAGCGGCTGTTCGCCACCGTTGAGGGCAAGCGCGAAGAGCAGTTATTCCGCCCGTTCTGGAGCACCTTCAGCGGCGACGACGGCGATTACGGTGCCTATTTCTCGCTGCGCCGCGAGCAGCGCACGCTGTCTGAGCAGGCGCAGCGTTACGGCACGCGCACCGGCTATATCGGCTCGGAAGTGTTTTTGTCGCTGGTGGATGAGCATCACACGCCGTGGCGCGACGACATGCGCTACCTGTCGGCAGACGTGCTCTGCACCAGCCGCGACCTGCCGCTGATGCTGTTGCAGCAGGAGCAGGGCAATTTCGTGATGCCGGATTCGATCCCGGTCGGTCAGCTGAAATTGTGTAAAGGCCCGACGCCGCCGCGTCCGGCGCTGGCCGAAGGGCTCTCCGCGTGGCGTCTGATCAGCCACCTGCAGATGAACTACCTGAGCCTGATGGACAGCAGCGACGGCCAGGGCGCTGCCGCGCTGCGCCAGCTGCTGAGCCTGTACGCTAATCTCGCCGAAGCGGCGGTGGCGCGCCAGATTGACGGTATTCGCCACTGCCAGCTTAGCGCGGTCAATCGCCGGGTGCCGGAACCGGGCCCGGTGGTGTTTGCGCGCGGCGTCAGCATCGCGCTGGAGGTCGACGAACAGGCGTTTTCCGGTGCCAGCCCGTGGCTGCTCGGCAGCGTGCTGGAACGCGTGTGCAGCCGGCTGGTGGCGCTGAATAGCTTTACCGAATTCACCCTCAACAGCCAGCAGCGCGGCGAGGTAGGCTACTGGCCGCCGCGCATGGGCAGGAAGGCGCTGCTATGAGCGAGGCGCAGATCATTCCGCTGCAGCGCGCCCAGCGGCTGCCGGACGATTTCTGGCAGGCAGTAATGGCGGCACCGTGGCGCTACGATCTGTTTCAGCTGCTACGCCGGCTGGATGCGCAGGGCGGCCAGCGCTATCCGCTGGGACGTGCGCCGCTGCCGAAGTTCGAAGCGCTGCGCATTGGTCAGCAACCGTCGCTGGCGTTTGCCCCGGCAACGCTGGCCAGCGTGCAGCCGCGCGCAGAGGACGCGCGCCATGACGTGGCGATTTACAGCTTTGGCCTGTTTGGCCCCAACGGTCCGCTGCCGACCCACCTGACGGAATATGTGCACGAGCGCATCGTGCACCATCAGGATCACAGCCTGGCGGCATTTGCCGACATCTTTCACCATCGCGCCACGCTGCTGTTTTATCGCGCCTGGGCCGATGCGCAGCCGGCCGTCTCGCTGGATCGCGCCGATAACCGCCGCTTTGTTGATTACCTTGCCTGTCTGGCCGGCATCGGTTTACCGGCGCAGCAGCAGGCCAGTTCGCTCAGTCTGCATGCGCGGCTGATGCTGGTCGGCCATCTTAGCCGCCACGGTCATGATGCCGAAGGGCTGGTGCGCATTCTGCGTCACTACTTTGGCGTACCGGTGCAGCTGGCACAGAACGTGCCGCAGTGGCTGACGCTGGACGCGCGCGATCAGGCGCGGCTGGGAGCCGGACGCCAGATGCCGCGGCTGGGCGAATCGGCGTTTCTCGGTGTGGCGGTGCGCGATGTGCAGCACCGTTTTCGCCTGCGGCTTGGTCCGCTGAGCGCGCAGCAGTATGCCCACTTTCTGCCGGATGCGCCGGGCGCACGAGAAGTGCGCGACTGGGTGCGTCACTATCTCGGCATCGAGATGCAGTGGGACCTCAGCCTGATCCTGGCGGCGGAAGAGGTGCAAAGCGTCACGCTGGGAGGCAATGCCCGGCTGGGCTACACCAGCTGGCTGGGACACGCGCCACAGCCGCAGGATCGCGAAGATTTCATGTTTGAGGTTGAGGCAGCCGCAAGCTAGCCCAATCGCTTTTCCCTGTTACACAGCCTGCTTCTTTCATTAAAGAGACCCGATATGTCAGAAATCAGCCGTGCCGTGTTATTCGGCAAACTGGATACGCTGTTATTTACCTCGCTGGAAAGCGCCACCGCCTTTTGTAAACTGCGCGGCAATCCTTATGTTGAGCTGGTGCACTGGCTGCACCAGCTGATGCAGCAGCAGGATGGCGACTTACAGCGGGTGATCAGCCATTTTTCACTGGATGAAAACGCGCTGACGCGGGATATCGTCGCGGCGCTCGACCGCCTGCCGCGCGGTGCGAGCGCGGTTTCCGATCTCGCCGAACACATCGACAGCGCCGTCGAGCGCGCCTGGGTCTACGCCTCGCTGAAGTACGGTGCGACGCGCATTCGCGGCGGCCATCTGCTGATTGGCATGCTCAAAACCTTCAACCTCGCCAGCGTGCTGAAAGGCATCTCCGGCCAGTTTGGCCGTATCAATGCTGATGCGCTGCTGGAGCAGTTCGACACGCTGCTCGCCAGCAGCAAAGAGGCACAGCAGGCGCTGGTGGCGCAGCCGGGCGCGGAGAGTGCCGCACCGGCAGCCAGTACCAGCACGCTGGCGCAGTACGCGCAGGATCTCACCGCACGCGCACGCGAAGGACGCATCGATCCGGTCACCGGCCGTGATGAAGAGATCCGCCAGATGGTGGATATTCTGATGCGTCGCCGGCAGAACAACCCGCTGCTGACCGGCGAAGCGGGCGTTGGCAAAACCGCAGTGGTCGAAGGCCTGGCGCTGCGTATTGCCGCTGGCGACGTACCGGCTCCGCTGCGCGATGTGCAGCTGTGGCTGCTGGATATCGGCATGCTGCAGGCCGGTGCCGGCATGAAAGGCGAATTTGAAGCGCGCCTGCAGGCGCTGATTAATGAAGTGCAGTCCAGCCCGACGCCGATTGTACTGTTCGTCGACGAAATCCACACGCTGGTCGGTGCCGGCGGCCAGCAGGGCACCGGCGATGCCGCCAACCTGCTGAAACCGGCGCTGGCGCGCGGGCAGCTGCGCACCATCGGTGCCACCACCTGGGCCGAATACAAAAAGTACATTGAGAAAGATCCGGCGCTGACGCGTCGTTTCCAGGCCGTGCAGGTGCAGGAGCCGGATGAAGCCAAAGCGATTCTGATGCTGCGCAGCACCGTCAGCGCGCTGGAGAAGCACCATCAGGTACTGCTGCTGGATGAGGCGGTCAGCGCGGCGGTGAAGCTGTCGCATCGTTATATTCCGGCGCGCCAGCTGCCGGACAAAGCGGTGGCGCTGCTGGACACCGCCTGCGCACGCGTGGCGGTGAGCCAGGGCGCACAGCCTGCGGCACTGGAAGATTGCCTGCATCGTCTGGCCGCGCTGGAGATTGAAGCGGAAATCATTGAGCGCGAAAGCAAATTCGGGCTGGGCGATGCGGCGCGTTTGCAGGCGGTTGCCGCGCAGCGCGCAACGCTGGAAACCGAGCGCGATGCGCTGCAGCAGCGCTGGCAGCAGGAGCGTGAACTGGTCGATCAGCTGATTGCCCTGCGGGCGCGCTGCGTGACGGAGGGCGAAGCCGCGCTGCGCGATGAGCTGGACGCGACGCAACAGCAGCTGCAGCAGGTGCAGGGCGAAGCGCCGCTGCTGTTTGCCGCCGTGGATGCCAGCGTGGTGGCCGCCGTGGTCGCAGACTGGACCGGGATTCCGCTGGGGCGCATGGTGAAAAACGAAATCGACGCGGTGCTCAATCTCGCCGATACGCTCAACCAGCGCGTGATTGGCCAGCGGCACGGTCTCGATCTGATCGCCAAACGCGTGCGCACCTCACGCGCGCGCCTCGACAATCCGAACAAACCGGTCGGCGTCTTTATGCTGTGCGGTCCCTCCGGCGTCGGCAAAACCGAAACCGCGCTGGCGCTGGCCGAGTCGCTGTACGGCGGCGAGCAGAACATCATCACCATCAACATGAGCGAGTTTCAGGAAGCCCACACCGTTTCCACCCTGAAAGGCGCACCGCCGGGCTACGTGGGCTATGGCGAAGGCGGCGTGCTGACCGAAGCGGTGCGGCGTCGTCCCTACAGCGTGGTGCTGCTGGATGAGATCGAGAAGGCGCATCCGGATGTGCACGAACTGTTCTTCCAGGTGTTCGATAAAGGCTGGATGGAGGATGGCGAAGGGCGCCACATCGACTTCCGTAACACCATCATTATCCTGACCTCCAACGTCGGTACGCAGCTGATCAGTGCGATGTGTGCCGATCCGGAGCTGATGCCGGATCCGGAAGCGCTGAGCACCGCACTGCGCAAACCGCTGCTGGAGGTCTTCCCGCCAGCGCTGCTGGGTCGCCTGCTGGTGGTGCCGTATTACCCGCTGAGCGACGCGATGCTGGCGGAAATCGTCCGGCTGCAGCTGGGCCGCATTGTTCAGCGTCTCGCCGACAACCACGGCATCAGCGCGCAGATTGACGATTCGGTCATCAGCCAGATCGTGCAGCGCTGCACGGAAGTGGAGTCCGGTGGCCGCATGGTCGACGCCATCCTTACCAATACCCTGTTGCCGCAGATGAGCCAGATGCTGCTCAGCGCCCACGCCCGCGATGAACGCTATCGTCGCGTGCAGGTACGCTGTGAGCAGGGCGAGTTTGTTTGCCAGTTCGATGTCTAAAGCCGTTAGTGATCAGAGAGTTTTCGAAAATGTCGGAACACGATAATCCCCTCAACGTACCCAACGCTCTGCCGGTGGGTTACCGTTTCAATGAGTTTGAAATTAAAGAAGTGATCGGTGGTGGCGGCTTTGGCATTGTTTATCGTGCCTGGGATCATCAGCTGGAACGTGATATCGCCATTAAAGAGTTTATGCCGGCTTCGCTGGCAGTGCGCAGCGACGATCTGAATCTGGTGCTGCGCAGCGAACGCTTCAGTAAAACCTTTCATGCCGGGCTGAACAGCTTTATTCAGGAGGCGCGCCTGCTGGCCCGCTTCAATCATCCCAATTTGTTGCACGTGCTGCGTTTCTGGGTGCAGAACGACACCGCTTATATGGGCACGGTGTTTTACAGCGGCACCACCTTATCGAACCTGCGCGAGCGCAATCCGCAGCTGGTGGATGAAGCCTGGATTCGTCGCCTGCTGCCGCCGTTGCTGGGTGCGATCAAAACCATCCACGACGCCGGTTACCTGCACCGTGATATCTCGCTGGATAACATCCAGATTCAGAGCAGCGGCGAACCGGTGCTGCTGGACTTTGGCTCCGCGCGTAAAACCATTGGCAACCTGTCGGATGAGAGCGAAACCATGCTGCGTCCGGGCTATGCGCCTATCGAGCAATACAGCGATAACGACGAAAGCGAACAGGGCGCGTGGACGGATATTTACGCGCTGGGCGCGGTGCTGCACACGCTGATCACCGGGGCGCCACCGCCGGTGAGCGTGGTGCGCAGCATCGAAGATAACTACCAGCCGCTGGCCGCGCGCCGCCTGCCGGGCTACTCCCAGGCATTGCTGACGGCGGTGGACCGCGCGCTGGCGCTTAAACCGGAAGATCGGCCACAGGATATTGATGCCTTTGCCGGGCTGATGGCGCTGCCAGAGCGCGAACCGGAACCGCTGCTGAGCGCCAAAATCAGCGGCCCGGGCACCATGCTGGTGCCGGTGGAAGAGGCGAACGAAGCCGAAACGCTTTCGCCGGTGAAATCGCTGCTGCGCCATCGCTTTGCGCTGCCGGGACTGGTGGCCGCGGGCGTGCTGGTGGGATTGTGTGTGGGGCTGCTGATGTCCGGGGGCGATGAGCCTGCGGCGCCGGCAGAGACGGTGCAAAACAGCGCGCCAGCTGCTGATCCGGCAGTTTCACCTTCAGCGTCGTCAGCGTCGTCAGCGCCAGCCGTAACGGCAGCGGTAACGCCGGAAAAACCGCGCGAATCGGAGGCGCAGCCTGCACCGCCGCCGGAGCCGGTCGCGCAGGTTTACATCAAGCTGCAGCAGGGCGAACGCGTCCAGGTGAATGGCAAACCGCAGGCGCTGGTGCCTGCTGCCAATGGTTTTGCCGCGCTGCAGCTGGCGCCAGGCAATTATACCTTTGCCATCAGCGGCCAGGGCGGCACGCGCGAGCAAACGCTGACCATCAGCGAAGAAGGCGTCTGGTTGCTCGATCCACACAGTTAATCATCAGGGATTTATTATGTTCTCACGCATCACCGCACAGCTGCCGATGGACGGCCTGCTGTTCTGGAAACTCACCGGCGCCGAGGCGCTGTCGCAGTCGTTTGAGCTGAACGCCGAGCTGCTGGCCACGGACGCGCGCATCGACCGGCACGCGCTGCTGGGGCAGCCGGTCACGTTCACGCTGCCGACGCAGAGCCTGCTGTCGCCGCGCTACCTCAACGGGAAAATCACGCGGGTGGCGGTGCGCAGCGAGGAGCTGAGCGGGACGCGCTACGCGGTGTACCAGCTGCGGGTGGAGCCGGACCTGTGGCCGATGCGCCGGGACCGCAACCTGCGGATATTTCAGGGGCAGACGGTGCCGCAGATAGTGCAGACGCTGCTGCAGGAGAACGGGGTGAACGTGGAGACGCGGCTGGGCAGCAGCTACCGGGTGTGGGAGTACTGCGTGCAGTACCAGGAGAGCAGCTTGGACTTCATCAGCCGGCTGATGGAGCTGGAGGGGATTTACTACTGGTTCCGCCACGAGGCGGAGCGTCACGTGATGGTGCTGTGCGACGGGGCGGACCAGCACGAGGCGTTCGCGGGCTATGAGACGATACCGTACCACGTGACGGTGTCAGGGGGGAGCGTGACGGAGGAGGGCATCAGCCAGTGGTCGCTGTGCGAGAGCGTGACGCCGGGGATGTACAGCACGGACGACTACGACTTCCGCAAGCCGAACGCGTGGATGCTGCAGGCGCGACAGAACCCGGTGTCGCCGGTGCCGGGGGCGGTGGACGTGTACGACTGGCCGGGCCATTTTGTCGACCACAGCCACGGCGAGTTTTACACGCGCATCCGGCAGGAGGTGTGGCAGGTTGCGCACCACAGCGTGAGCGGAACGGGGACGGCGACGGGCATCGCGCCGGGGTACCGGTTCGGCATCGTGAACGCGCCGCACTTCAGCGACAACGGAGAGTACCTGGTGACGTCGGCGCGGTACGACTTCGAGGAGAACGAATACGCGAGCGGCGGCAGCGGTGCGCGGCACAACATCGCGTTCACGGTGCTGCCGTCGTCGGTGACGTACCGCGCGGAGCCGGCGACGGCGTGGCCGAAGACGCACGGGCCGCAGACGGCGAAGGTGGTGGGCCCGGCGGGTGAGTCAATCTGGACGGACCGCTACGGCCGGGTGAAGGTGAAGTTCCACTGGGACCGCCTGGCGAAGGGGGACGACACGAGCTCGTGCTGGGTGCGGGTGTCGAGCGCGTGGGCGGGCCAGGGCTTCGGCGGGGTGCAGATCCCGCGCGTGAATGATGAGGTGGTGGTGGACTTCATCAACGGCGACCCGGACCGGCCGCTGATCATCGGTCGCGTGTACAACGAGGCGAGCATGCCGCCGTGGGCGCTGCCGGCGGCGGCGACGCAGATGGGGTTTTTAAGCCGTTCGAAGGACGGCACGGCGGACACGGCAAACGCGCTGCGCTTCGAGGACAAGGCGGGCGATGAGCAGGTGTGGCTGCATGCTGAGAAAAATATGGACACCGAGGTGGAAAATGATGAAACCCACTCGGTTGGTAGTAATCGCACCAAAACCATCGGCGGCAACGAAACCACTGAGGTCAAAAAGAACCGCACTGAAACCGTCGATCAGAACGAAACCATTACCATTCACCAAAACCGTACGGAAACAGTGGACGGCAATGAAACCATCACCGTGCACAGTAACCGCACTGAAACGGTTGATCAGAATGAAAATGTGCGTATTGGTCAGAATCAGTCAGTGACTATCAATGGCAACCAAACGCTGAAAGTCGATCAAACGAAAACTGAAACGGTTGCATTAGCCTCGATGTTAAATGTCGGGCTGGCGCAGAATACCAACATTGGTGCTGCTTATGTACTCAATGTGGGGGCCGGCTGGATGACTAACGTCGGTGCGATGCAAATGCACAACGTTGGCATGAAATATTCGCTTAATACCGGGCGGGATATTGGCCTTTCAGCAGGAACATCGGCGGAGTTTAGTGCGGAAGACAAGATTACCCTGGTTTGTGGCGAATCGATGATCGTGCTCGAACAGAACGGCACCATTACCATCAGTGCAAACAAAATTAAGCTGGTTGGTGAGAAGGTGATAGACATTGACGGAACGCAGATAGATATCAACTAACTATGGAAAATTTTGTCAACTATAGTGCTTTCCCGGCACAGCTTTTTGAGTCGATAGACCAGCACGATCATGGATTTAGTGTGCTGGTGACACGCGTCAGTTACGATCTGGATATTCACAGCGGCCAACTTACGTTATGCGAAGATCAGGGTGAATTGGTTGAACAGGATGAATATTACGATGAGCCGGGCAGAAGCAGTGTTCGATTCGAGAGCGATCTGGCACCCTATAAGCCGCGTTTGGATGTCATTATCAACGGTAGTGCTCACGCTCCGGAAGGTAAGCCGGCGCGTCATTTCACCGTCGGAGCGCGTATTGGCGATTTTACCCGTTTACTAAACGTGTATGGCCCACGCGAGTGGCGCAAAATGGTGACTAGCTGGCAATTAAGCGAGGCTAAAGCGATCACTGCTCTCGAATTACGTTACGAGCATGCGCAGGGTGGAATGTTCCGCTTAGAGCATGGCGACGAGATTGCATCCGCCACTAACAGCGTCGGTGTTGGCTGGTTACCCGCCAGGGCGCAGAAACAGCTTAAGTTACAGCGTATCGCAGCGCCACAGTTTGAATTACTGCCCCAGCCGATTAAAAACATTGATGATGAAACCTTACCTGCCGGTTTTGGTTTTTATGGTCGTGGCTGGAAACCGCGTATTGGCTTTGCCGGTACTTATGACGAGGCGTGGAAGCAGCAGCGTCATCCTTTTCTGCCGCAGGATTTTCGCTTTGATTATTGGTGTGGCGCTCATCCATGGATGCAGTTTCCATTACCCAAGCCGCTGTCGCATATTCCGGTTACGCTAAAAAACCTTATCTCACAACAGGATAAGCCCGGACAGGAAATCAGTTTTTCAGTCCCGGTTGAAACCTTATTTGCCTTTGTCACCACACAAATGGGGGCTGGAGTAAGCTACGATTTGCAGCTGGACACGCTGGTGATTAATTTGCCCGAGCGCAAAGTGCACTGTACTTATCGCACAGTGTTTTCTGAATTGCTTGAGGCAGCAGTAACAGAGTTACGCTTCATCACTGCAAAGGAACGTAAGGCGATAGTGCAGAAGGCACAACAACAAATCGCGGATACCAATGACGATAGTTTTACCCCGCTGCCGCCTTCACTGGTAGAGCTCATCTCGCAGGAGTCAGGTCATGGCTGATAATTACGCTGCACGCAAGGATGGTGTGTATAAGGTGGTGGGATTACTACCCGATTTGTGTTTCACCCCAGGCATTCAGCCGCCAGTGCCATATCCGGTTACTGCCACACTGGCACCCTCGAAAAGTACAGTGGAAAGCGTACGCTTCAATGGCCACCCGGCATTCGTCTATGACATTAGCTTTGTGCCGACGACGATTGGAGATGCGGCTGGGCGTAATAAGGGCGTAGTCAGCGGTACAGTTGAGGGTGACTGCTGGTCAATTGAGCACAGTCCGGATACCTATATCGGTGGTTTTCCCCTCAACCGCGTACAGGATATCTTTGCCATGAACGGCAAGGCCAGGGGAGGGCGCGGCGGTAATCTGACCAAAAAAGAAACCTGGGAGCGACGCAAGGCGCTGATAGCAAAAGGTAAGCAGAGCAGTGACCCAAAAGTTCGGGCAGCCGCTGAAAGGCTGGAACTGAATAATACGGGGATGGAAAAAGCGAGACTTGCCGACTATGTTTATGAACCACGCAATCCTAAAGAAAAAACCCCACCCATTCCTGAAGGATGGAAGGACATTAGTAATGATTCAGACGCTTTAGCAAAATATGGTCTCACAAAAGATGATTTAAATTCTGAATCAGCGCCTCAATTTAGAACAAAGGTGTATTTGCCTGATGAAAACGTATTTGGGAAAGATATGTCAACTTCTGTGGTATTTAGAGGTACGCAATCTGGTCCCGACTGGGCCGTCAATGCGAAACAGGCATTCGGAGGCGAAAACGAATATTATAAAAAGGCAGTAGGTATTGGTAACTCAATCAGAATGAGCAATCAAAATATAGATTGTGTCGGTCATTCATTAGGTGGTGGTTTAGCTTCAGCGTGTTCCCGCAGCAGTGGTAAACCCGGCTGGACATTCAATGCAGCAGGTTTAAATAAAGCAACAGTGGGCCAATATGGCGGTGAGATTCAAAAAAGTGTAAATGGGAAAGAAGTAATCAATGCTTATCGTGTCAAAGGGGAGGTATTGACTAGCGCACAAGAACCTGGTTTATGGGGGATAGGCATTATAGCCGCTTTTGCAGGGCTAGGAACATTAATTGGCGGACCTTTTGGTGCCTTAGTTGGGGTAGGGCTAGGCACAGTAATAGTTTCATTGCCAGATAGCGTTGGACTTAAGCATGATATGGATGGCGGTAAGGGTGACCCAGTAAGCCGACATTTTATGAGTCAGGTTATGCCTTGTATAGAGCAAGAAAAAAATACTGATGAACTGATTTTAGAAAAAAGCTGAGGTGACTGTGAAGAGAATTTTATATAAACTTTCCTGTTATGTGCCATTTCTGGCTTTTCTGACATTTTCAAATGTGAGTTGTGCAAACATGAATACTCCTAAACCAGAAGATTATTTTAGCGGCAATCAACTGCAGCTCGCTCAGGCCATAAAGAATGAAGAAGTGAGTGAGGTGAAGGAGTTGTCTCATACAACGAAGCTGAATGCTCCGGGTAAAAATAATATGACTTTACTTATGTTTTCACTTTTGTCTGCAAGTGATCATAAAACAGATAGAAGTTTGGAAATAATATCAAGTTTAGTGCGAGCTGGTGCGGATCCTCTTTGGAATATTCCTGAATATGGCAGTGCTGCAGATGCTATGGCCCGCTCAAACGATCCCCGCTATCTTAAGGCATTGATTGCGGGAGGTCTTGATAAAAATGCTGTTAGTAGTGCACGTCCATTGATCATGAACGCAACGTCAGAAAACGCAATGCCTGTGCTGGAATATCTTGTCAGTATAGGTGCCGATGTTAATAAGCCCGATACCGCTGGTAAAACAGCGCTTATTTTTGCTTTGACAAGAATGGACCTGGATCAGGTTGAATACCTCTTACATCATGGCGCCAACCCAAACGCAGTAACAAAAGCTGGATGGGGGTTCAGCAATTTACTCGAAGACATGCTTAAGAAGGAAGGTAAAAAAAATGATGCTACGGCAGTTAAATTAATGGAAATCAAAAGACTTGCTGTTGCTAAAGGCATGCGGATTTGAGTTTTAGTTTTACTGTTGTTACCTCTTAATTTATGGGGTCCTATGATTTCTCCATAAAAGATATTGCCTTCAGCCTGAAACCTCAACCTACAGATTAGCTAGTCGCCATTTTAAATGGCGGCTGCGTCAACGTTACTTTACCTTTTATTAATCTGAAAGTACCCGCACATATCCTTACTCATTAATACCTGAATTTCCTGCACGGAGCTCCAATGGCAACCGGAAACACGATTGGTAAATTACAATATGCGCCTGCGCCCCAGGGCCACGTTACGGCGGGCAGTGCCAACCCGCCAAAAAAGAAAAGCTGGTGGAGCGATTATGGCGACTGGGTGCACACTGGCCTGGATGTCCTTGGCGCAGTACCCGTCATTGGTGCCGTAGCAGACGGCGCTAACGCTGCCATTTATACCGCTGAGGGCGATTATGGCAACGCGGCACTTTCAGCTGCCTCAGCTGCAGCCAACTTTGTGCCTGGGGGTGGAGCCGCTTTTAAAGCGGGTAAACTGGCAGCGAAAGCTGGCAAAGCGGTTGAGGCGGCAAAAGTCGGGAAAACCGTCGCCAAAGAAAGCACAGCACTGGCTGAAAAAGCTGCAGTGAAGGCAGAAAGTTCTGCGGCCAGAGCAGAAACCAAAGCAGCAAAAAAAGAAGCTGACGAAGTTATTAAAGCGAAAAAGGCCGGCAGTAATAAAGGCGGAAATGATAAAGGACATGGGCAGAAAAAAACTGAGCCCTGCAAAATTCCGCAGAGGCCGTTGCCAGAGGTTGAGATGGCAATCGGTAGTCCGGTAAATCCTTTGCTGGGTATTAAATTACTTTTTGATGAACATGATAAAGATTTTTCTTTTCCCGCTGCGGTACCGCTTAACTGGCAGCGTTTGTATTTCTCCGACGAAACAGGTAACGGCTGGTTAGGTCAGGGGTGGTCTTTACCTTTCGCTCAGGAATTACGCAAAGACAACGAACTGCTGATTCTGGTTGATGAACAGGGTCGAGAAATTGATTTTCCCTGGCCACAGCCGGGTCGGGAGCCGCAGTTGCATCGCTATGAGCAGCTATCACTTTCCCAGCCACAGCCGGGCGAGTTTTGCATTTCTACGCCTGATGAAAGCCAGCACTGGCACTTCTCTCATCAGGCAGGAGAGGGCCGCTGGCTACTTACGGCAATCAGCGATCGCCATGGTAATCGCCTCACTCTGCAGTACAACGCGCAACATCAGCCGATAGTAATTACTGACAGTGCAGGGCGACGCTTCAATATTACCTTTACCAGACTGATGCTTGATGAAGATCGAAGCGTTGAACGTATCACTGCTGTAAGCGTTTGTTATCCATCTGCCCCCCTGAGTGCCGAAAAGCTCTGCAGCTATGATTATTCTTCTGAAGGAGATTTAAGTGCTGTTCGCAATGAGCATGATGAGGTGTTGCGTGAATTTCGTTATCGGAATCATGTAATGGTGGCACATCGTCGTGCGGGCGAACTTGAGTGTTTCTATCACTACGATAAACACGCACCGGATGGCAAAGTACTGGCGCATCGTGACAGTCTTGGCGGTGAATGGCGTTTCGAGTACGCCAGTAACAGTACAACCGTCACTGACGCATTGGGCCGCGTCACGCGCTATGACTTTGACGATAACCACGAGTTAACCGGTTTTCGTGATGCTTCGGGCGGCTATATCCGCATTCGCCGTAACGCGCGTGGACAGATCATACAGCTTACTGACCAGGCTGGCCGTGTGACGCGTTATCGCTATGATGAGCGCGGTAACTGCACTGCCGTTATCGAACCGGATGGCCAGACGACACGCTTTGACTACCATGCTCGCTGGAACCTGCCAGTGCGGGTTACAAACATGCTGGGCGGTATTCGCGAATACCATTATGACGTTGCAGGCAGCCTGATTCGCTTCACTGATGAGATTGGCCGCATTACCGAATATAACCATGACGATCAGGGTAACCTGGTTCGTATCCGCGACGCGGCGGCGGGTGTTCAAAAGCTGAGCTGGAACAGTGCCGGCTTTTTAACTAGCCATACCGATTGTTCCGGACGCACCACATGCTTTGATTATGACAAGTACGGCTGGCTCAGGCAGCAAACTGATGCCGCAGGCAACGTTACCACTCTTTATAACCGTCGTGATGGCCTGCCACAGCGCATTGTGCATGCGGATGGCGGTGTCGAGCGCTTCGAGTTTGACCGCTGGCAGCGCCTGACAGCCTGGTATGACGCACAGAATCAGGCAACACGCTGGACGCTGGCGGGGGACGGTCTGCCGTTGACGCGAACAGATGCGCTCGGTAACCCTATTAGCTATGAATACGATCGCGCACGTCGTCTGGTTGCTCTCATCAATGAAAATGGCACGCGCTATAGCTTCAGTTATGATGTTCATAACAATCTGATCGGTGAACAGAGGTTCGATGGTTCTGCCACCTATTATGAATATGATGCCAGTGGAAATGCGCTGACGCGTACCGAGCGAGGCGACGGCAGCGGTCCGGAAATTCGCACGCGTTATCGGCGCGATAACTGCGGCAGGCTGCTTGAGAAGCTGGTGGCACGCGGCGGAGATGCAAAGTGGCAACGTACCCGCTTCAGTTATGATGCGCTGGGACGTCTGACAACTGGCGTCAATCACGGCGGACGTGTGGAGCTGGAATGGGATGATGCCAGCCAGTTGCTGGCGGAGCGCAGCCTGATTCGTGGTATTAATTACGAGCTGCGCCATCAGTATGACGAGCTGGGTAACCGTACTCATACCAGGCTACCGGACGGTCGTGAGCTGAGTAACCTTTATTATGGCAGCGGTCACCGCGTGCAGGTCAATTTTGGCGGCCGCGTCATCAGCGAAAGCGAACGTGACATACTGCACCGTGAGGTGCGCCGCACCCAAGGGGCGCTGGCCAGCGAGTATGTTCATGATGAAATGAGCCGGCTGGTAAGCCAGCGCGCTATGCGCGGTGACAGCACGGCGGTGGCACGTGATTATGTATGGCAACGCAACGGCCAGCTAATGCAGATGGTCGATCACTACACCGGTGACCACCGCTACGAATATGACGCACTGGGCCGACTCACGCGAGCGCAGGATGAGCGGTTTGCTTTTGACCCCGCACATAATTTGCTGAATGAGGTCGGCGCGCCGCCGTTGAAGGATAACCGTCTAAGGGTGCACGAAGACCGGCGCTGGGCGTATGACAGCTTTGGCAACGTGGCTGAGAAGCGCATTGGTCGGCATACGGTGCAACAGTTTTCCTGGAACGCCGAGCACCAGCTGACAGAGGCGGTAAGCACGCGTAACGGCACAGAACAGCGCACTACTTACGGCTACGATGCGTTCGGCCGACGCAGCTGGAAACGTGACGCCTTTGGCGTGACGTGTTTTATCTGGGACGGCAACCGTCTGCTGAGCGAAGTGCGTGGCTCGCGCCAGCATATCTGGATTTATGAAGACGAGAGCTTCGCACCACTGGCACAGATCAGTCTGCAGCAGGGTGAAACGGAGCACGCAGCGCAGGTACACTGGTATCACAATGACGTTGCGGGCATGCCGCGTGAGCTGACCAGTGGGGATGGTAGTGTAGCGTGGCGGGCAGAGTACCGTGCGTGGGGC
>NZ_NHZE01000060.1:0-249 GCF_002207995.1 Pantoea sp. VS1 | reverse complement strand
GTGAAACAGAATTACCTCCGGGCAGAAACGCTGGTCAGCGCCAATGCCCGCCTGGTTGATTTTCAGTCCACACTGGAGCTTGCTGGCCGCTGGGGTGGTGGTGAAGTGGCTTCAGCTGACGGCATGCGCTTTGTCACGCCGGTGAAAAGCGTCAATTCAGGGCCTAACAGAAAATATTTTGGTTCCGGACGTGGTATCACCTGGTACAACTTCGTCTCTGATCAGTACTCCGGATTCCACGGCATCGTT
>NZ_NHZE01000006.1:0-951 GCF_002207995.1 Pantoea sp. VS1 | reverse complement strand
GCATCGGGCTGGTTTGAGTGGAAAAAAAGCGGTGCCAGGAAACAGCCCTACTTCATTTATCACCGAAACAGAGAGCCGCTTTTTTTTGCGGCCATCGGGAAGCCGCCTTTTGACCGGGAGTACGGGCAGGAGGGTTTCGTCATCGTCACCGCAGCCAGCAATCAGGGGATGGTCGATATACACGATCGCCGTCCTCTCGTGCTGAAGGCCGACGCAGTCCGGGAGTGGCTGAGTCATGACACTTCGCCGGCGCGCGCGGCAGAAATTGTGCGTGACGGGGCGCTGCCTGAGTCCGTCTTCACATGGCATCCGGTAGCGGCAAAGGTCGGCAACGTTCACAACCAGGGGCCTGACATTATCCGGAACACTGGCGATGGCTGACAGAGTGTCCGGACATCTGATTATGCAGGGTGCCGGTACGGGCTGCAGTTTATTTACCCCCTGGTGAAGGCGGAGAATATAATCCCGTACCGGCACCGGTTAATTTAGCACGGTGGTGTCCCGTCGCAACCGGCCTGAGCGTCAGCATCTGACCTGGCCCGCATCCAGATGGCCTGACGGGTGAGCCAGAAGCCGGGGGAGTGAAATACGGTGCCCAGCTGCTCCGCCAGCGTCTGCGTCACCGGCAGGTGCCCCGCCAGAAAAGCCCAGGCGATATCGCTGTCCAGCCCGCAGCGGTCACACAGCTGCGTCTCGGAGATATCGTGCTCCGTCAGAAGATAAGCGAGAAAGCGGGCGGGAGAGGTGTGGCCATCCATAGATTGCCCCGGAAGCTGATGAGGAGTTTCGTCCAGATTAGAACGGTGCGTCAGATCTGCACAACGGGTCCGGAAAAAAATACCTGCCGTTAACTGCCAGCCCGCCACGCTCGCCGCAGTCACGGCTGAGGCGTACCGCAGCAGCGCGAGGAACGAACAGTCGTGCCGAGGAAGCGTCATTTCACCGATGCCG
>NZ_NHZE01000059.1:0-277 GCF_002207995.1 Pantoea sp. VS1 | reverse complement strand
CCCAAAGCGTAACGGAGGAGCACGAAGGTTGGCTAATCCTGGTCGGACATCAGGAGGTTAGTGCAATGGCATAAGCCAGCTTGACTGCGAGAGTGACGGCTCGAGCAGGTGCGAAAGCAGGTCATAGTGATCCGGTGGTTCTGAATGGAAGGGCCATCGCTCAACGGATAAAAGGTACTCCGGGGATAACAGGCTGATACCGCCCAAGAGTTCATATCGACGGCGGTGTTTGGCACCTCGATGTCGGCTCATCACATCCTGGGGCTGAAGTAGGTCC
>NZ_NHZE01000058.1:0-20414 GCF_002207995.1 Pantoea sp. VS1 | reverse complement strand
TTCAGTTAGTCCATCGTAAGAAAATCTCTCAATGCATCCATAGCTCAGCTGGATAGAGTACTCGGCTACGAACCGAGCGGTCGGAGGTTCGAATCCTCCTGGATGCACCATCTTCTCCGATTTGGAAAGTGCCTCAGTGTGTCATGATGCGATAATCGTTCAGGACGTACTAAGGAGGATAACGTTGCTTCAGCAACGGCCCGCAGGGTGAGGCGCCAGCCGAATCATCCTCCTGGATGCACCATCTTCTAAAGATTAGATTTGTCATCAGCTCAGTTCTGACATCGCAACTCTTCATTCCTGACCCGATTCAACATCCGCATTCCGAAAGATTTTCTCACGCGCCGTCTCCATCAAAAAATCACTGCATTTACCGCCATTTATCGCCGGTCGCGCGCTCTGACCTTATTCTGAAAACGAAAATTGCTAATGCTTTCAAAGCATTTGCGGTTAAGCCTGCCTGGCGACAACCTGAGCGCATTACGCTAAAGTAATGGCTCATTTTGTGGTGTTGATGGAGTCACAATGTACGACCACTATGACGCCCTGATTTTCGATATGGACGGCACCATTCTTGATACCGAGCCGACACATCGAAAAGCCTGGCAGCAGGTGCTGAGCCGCTATGGTTTCACCATGGACGAGGAAAAGATGGTGGCATTTAACGGGGCACCTACCTGGCAACTGGCCCGTTATATTCTGGAACAGAATCAGGCGCAGCACGATCCGCATCAGCTGGCGGCAGAGAAAACAGCGGCATTGAAAGCGATGCTGCTGGAAGACGTGCGTCCGCTGCCGCTGATGCAGGTGGTCAAAGCCTATCACGGCCGCCGTCCGATGGCGGTTGGCACCGGCAGCGAACACAGCTTAGCCAAAGCGCTGCTGGAAGCGCTCAACGTTTATCATCTGTTTGATGCGGTAGTCGGCGCGGACGATGTCCAGCGTCATAAGCCGCAGCCTGATACCTTCTTACGCTGTGCAGAGCTGATGGGCGTTGCGCCTGCGCGCTGCGTGGTATTCGAGGATGCTGACTTTGGCGTGCAGGCGGCTAAAGCGGCGGGCATGGATGTGGTTGATGTCCGTTTACTGTGAATGAATTTCTGACGTATGGATCGTTATTCGGCAGTAGCTTTCTGAGTGCAACGCTGCTTCCGGGCAGCTCAGAAGCGGTGCTGATTGCGTTATTGATCGCCCAGAAAGGGGCGGTCTATGGATTGTTACTGGCTGCATCAGTGGGAAACACGCTGGGCGGCCTGACCAACATTCTTCTTGGTCGCCTGATGCCAGCAACAGGGCAGGGGCGATGGCACGACACAGCAATGACGTGGCTACAACGATGGGGACCCGCAGCGCTGCTGTTTAGCTGGCTGCCAGTGGTGGGCGATTTACTCTGCGTGCTCGCAGGGTGGTTGCGCTTCTCCTGGCTGCCCTGCGTGCTGTTTCTCGCCCTGGGTAAAACGCTGCGTTATATCGTTATCGCGACCGCCACTTTACAAGGTATGCAATGGTGGCATTGATTCGCACAGATTCGAGGCTACGGTTAACATTATGCTGAACAAAAATAAATTATTCACACAGCGGGAGGTTAATGTGATCCCGGACGTATCAAAAGCGCTCTCCTGGCTGGAAGCGCATCCCGACGCGTTAAAGGGTATCGGCCGTGGCATTGAACGTGAAACACTTCGCGTCCAGCCGAATGGTCATCTGGCTACTACTGGCCACCCTGAATCGCTGGGTTCAGCGCTAAAGCACGACTGGATTACCACCGATTTTGCTGAAACGCTGCTGGAGTTCATCACCCCGGTGGATCAGAACATCGATCGCTCCCTGGCGTTTCTGCGCGACATCCACCGTCACGTGGCGCGCGAGCTGGGCGACGAGCGCATGTGGCCGTTCAGTATGCCGGGCTATGTTGAAGATGTGGACAACATTGAGCTGGCGCAGTACGGCAGCTCCAATATCGGCAAAATGAAAACCCTGTATCGTCAGGGGCTGAAAAATCGCTACAGCGCGCTGATGCAGATTATTTCTGGCGTGCACTATAACTTCTCGCTGCCGCTGTCGTTCTGGCAGGAGTGGGCGGATGTCAAAGACGCGGAGAGCGGCAAAGAGACCATCTCGGCGGGTTATCTGCGCCTGATTCGCAACTACTATCGCTACGGCTGGGTGATTCCTTACCTGTTTGGCGCTTCGCCAGCCATCTGCTCTTCCTTCCTGCAGGGACGGGAAAGTAAGCTGCCGTTCGAAACCAACGGCGAAGGAACATTGTGGCTGCCGTATGCCACTTCGCTGCGCCTGAGTGATTTGGGCTACACCAATAAATCACAAAGCGGGCTGGGCATTACCTTCAACTCGCTGGAAGGGTATGTCGCTGCGCTGAAAGCGGCGATCAAAACGCCGTCTGCCGAATATGCGGCGATGGGCACCAAAGATGCGGATGGCAACTGGCTGCAGCTCAATACCAACGTGCTGCAAATCGAGAACGAACTGTACGCACCGATTCGTCCAAAACGCGTGACCCGCTCGGGTGAGGCGCCATCCGATGCGCTGCTGCGCGGCGGCATTGAGTACATTGAAGTGCGTTCGCTGGACATCAACCCGTTTTCTGCCATCGGTGTGGATGCCGATCAGGCGCGCTTCCTCGATCTGTTCCTGATTTGGTGTACGCTGGCCGATGCGCCGGAGATGAGCGCAGATGAGCTGCTGTGCAGCCGGAAAAACTGGAACCGCGTGGTGCTGGAAGGGCGCAAGCCGGGTCAGGTGATCGGCGTGGGCTGCAGTGATACGGAACATCTGCTGGTTGATGTCGGTAAAGCGCTGTTTGCCGATCTGCGCCGGGTGGCTGAAGTGCTGGATAGCTACGACGGCAGCACGCAATATCAACAGGTTTGCGATCAACTGGTAGCGTCGTTTGACGATCCTGAGCTAACCTATTCGGCGCGCATTCTGCAAGCCATTAAAGAGCAGGGGCTGACCGGAGCCGGCGTGGCGCTGGCCGAGCAGTATCGTCATCTGCTGTGCGAAGAGCCGCTGGAAATTCTCACCGAAGCCGATTTTAGCCGTCAGGCGCAGGAGTCGGTGCTGAAACAGCAGCAGCTGGAGCAGAGTGATACACTGGATTTTGCCAGCTATCTGGCAGGTCGCGAAGGCTAGAAAAGAAAATGGCCACATCACTGTGGCCTAAATTAACATCTCTGTTGTCAGGGATGATGATAACAAATGCGCGTCTTTCATATATTCAGACGTTGGGCGAACAGAAAAGTTTCATCGTTTTAAAAAAAATCTCAAAACAGGAGGTGACGTATGCCACTACTGGATAGTTTTACTGTTGATCACACCATCATGGGCGCGCCAGCGGTACGCGTGGCGAAGACCATGAACACTCCGCATGGCGATACCATCACCGTTTTCGATCTGCGTTTCTGCCGTCCGAACATCGACATCCTGACCGAACGCGGCATCCACACGCTGGAGCACCTGTTCGCGGGCTTCATGCGTAACCACCTCAACGGTGACGGCGTGGAAATCGTCGATATCTCACCGATGGGCTGCCGCACCGGCTTCTACATGAGCCTGATTGGTACGCCAGACGAGCAGCGTGTGGCAAAAGCGTGGAAAGGCGCGATGGAAGATGTGCTGAAGGTAAAAGATCAGAACCAGATTCCGGAACTGAACGAATACCAGTGCGGCAGCTACAAGCTGCACTCGCTGGACGAAGCGCAGCAGATTGCGCGCAACGTGCTGGCGCACGATATTGGCGTTAACCGTAATGAAGATCTGAAGCTGCCGGCTGAAAAGCTGAAAGAGCTGCAACTTTAGTTGCCGCTTCTGCCATAAAAAACGCCGCGATTATCGCGGCGTTTTGTTTTTATCGTCTCAGGAGCCGATGGACGCTTTCAGCGGCTGATGCGGCGTAATGCGCACCTGCTTCACCATGTTGTCCTGCACATCAAGAATATCAATGTCGTAATGGCCAACCTGTACTTGCGTGTCCATCTGCGGGATCTCTTCCAGCGCTTCCAGCA
Source organism: Pantoea sp. VS1 (assembly GCF_002207995.1). Taxonomy (NCBI): domain Bacteria; kingdom Pseudomonadati; phylum Pseudomonadota; class Gammaproteobacteria; order Enterobacterales; family Erwiniaceae; genus Pantoea; species Pantoea sp. VS1. The sequence goes on along the minus strand of NZ_NHZE01000058.1, from coordinate 16,389 downwards.
GCATACCGTTGATGGTGCGCGCTTCCTCTTCCGGCAGCGTCCAGTTGAAGGCCTTATTGATTTCCCGCACGTTGGCGCTGCCTTCAATCAGTACCGAACCGTCGTTTTGCGGCATCACTTCTTCGGCCAGTGACGGTGACATGGAGGTGGTGAAGTCGCCGACGATCTCTTCCAGAATATCTTCGATGGTAACCAGTCCTTTGATGTCGCCGTACTCATCGATCACCAGCCCCACTTTTTTCTTATTGCGCTGGAATTTTACCAGCTGCACGTTAAGAGGCGTACCTTCCGGCACGTAGTAGATTTCATCGGCAGCGCGCAGCAGTCGCTCTTTATTGAACTCTTTTTTCCCGGCCATCATGCGCCACGCTTCGCGCACGCGCAGCATGCCGACGCTATCGTCCAGTGAGTCGCGGAACAGCACAATACGGCCATGCGGTGAGTTGCTTAGCTGACGCTCGATGGACTTCCACTCATCGTTGATGTTGATGCCGACGATCTCATTGCGCGGCACCATGATGTCGTCAACATTGACCTTCTCAAGGTCCAGCACCGACAGCAGCATGTCCTGGTTGCGGCGCGACATCAGCGAGCGGGATTCATACACGATGGTGCGCAGCTCTTCTTTGCTGAGGGCGGAGTTAATTGACCCTTCGGTCTTAATGCCCACCATGCGCATCAGAATGCGGGTAATGGTATTGAGCAGCCACACCAGCGGCAGCATCATGTACTGCAGCGGCGTCAGCAGAAAGCTGCTGGGATACGCGACTTTTTCCGGATAGAGCGCCGCGACGGTTTTAGGCAGCACTTCGGCAAACACCAGCACCACGAAGGTCAGCACGCCAGTGGCGATGGCCACGCCGGCATCGCCGTACAGGCGCATACCGACAATGGTGCCGAGCGCCGAGGCGAGAATATTCACGAGGTTGTTGCCGATCAGCACCAGGCTAATCAGACGGTCGGGGCGACGCAGCAGTTTCTCAACGCGACGCGCGCTGCGGTTGCCGCTTTTGGCTTTGTGGCGCAGTTTGTAGCGGTTGAGCGTCATCATGCCGGTCTCTGAACCCGAGAAGTAGGCCGAGACCAGCACCATAATGATCAGCGTGATAATGAGCGTGGTGGTTGAAACATGTTCCAACGCAAAAATTCCTTTAGTGAGAGGTGAGCAGGTGCTGCAGAACGCGGCTGCCGAAATAGGCCATGGTCAGCAGCAGCGCACCGCCGCAGTTGAACCACACCACACGGCGACCGCGCCAGCCTTCATGATAGTGGCCCCACAGCAGCACGATGTAGACAAACCAGGCGATGATCGACAGCACTGCTTTATCAATGTTTTCCGGGCTGAACAGGTTATTCATAAAGAACAGGCCGGTGCACAACACCAGCGTCAGCAATACCACGCCAATCTGCGTGATGTGGAACATCTTACGCTCGATGCTGAGCAGCGGCGGCATATCCTGGGTAAACGTCAGCTTTTTGTTCTTTAACTGATAGTCGATCCACGCCAGCTGCAGCGCATACAGCGCCGCGATGATCAGCGTGGCATAGGCAAACAGCGACAGACCGATATGCACCATCATGCCAGGCGTGGTCTCAAGATGGGTGATAAAGGCGTTTGGCACAAAGGTGGCGAAGGCCAGATTGATCAGCGCAAAACTGTAAACAATCGGCAGCAGCAGCCAGCCGCGATTGCGCGACGCGACGATAGTCATGATGGCGCAGATGAGCAAACTGACCAGCGAACCAATATTCAGCAGGCTAAGGTTTTGTCCATTATCGACGGCAAATATGCGTTGCTGCAGCGCTACCGCATGGGCAATCAGCGCCACGCAGGCGGATAACACGGCAAAACGCCGCCAGCCGCTGTTGCGTTTCAGCAGGCTCGGAATGATCAATGCAAGACTGAGAGAGTAGGCGAACAGCGCCACGATCGCGAAAACGAACATAGATCCTTTCAGGTGTCGGTCAGATAAGGAAAAAAGCAGTATAGCGCCAGCGGCAGCAGGCTCCAAACGATCTCACGGTCAATTGCAGAGATCGGCCTGGCTTCGTGTTATAATCCGCCGCATTGTGTCGCCCTGGCGGCCTCGCTACGCTATTAAGTGAGAGAGCATGTTTGATAATTTAACCGATCGTTTGTCGCAAACCCTGCGCAATATCAGTGGCCGCGGAAGGCTGACCGAAGACAACATCAAAGATACGCTGCGCGAAGTGCGTATGGCGCTGCTGGAGGCCGACGTTGCGCTGCCGGTAGTGCGCGATTTCATCAACCGCGTGAAAGAAGCCGCGGTAGGTCAGGATGTAAACAAAAGCCTGACGCCGGGTCAGGAGTTTATCAAAATCGTGCGCAACGAACTGGTTGCGGCGATGGGGGCCGAAAATAACGCGCTGAACCTCAATGCTCAGCCGCCGGCCGTGGTGCTGATGGCGGGCCTGCAGGGTGCCGGTAAAACCACCAGCGTCGGTAAGCTCGGTAAATTCCTGCGCGAAAAGCACAAGAAAAAGGTACTGGTGGTGTCTGCGGACGTCTACCGCCCGGCGGCGATCAAACAGCTGGAAACCCTGGCGCAGCAGGTTGGCGTGGATTTCTGTCCGTCCGACCTCAGCCAGAAGCCGGTGGATATCGTTAACAACGCGCTGAAAGAAGCCCGACTGCAGTTCTACGATGTGCTGCTGGTGGATACCGCCGGCCGTCTGCACGTTGACGAAGCGATGATGGATGAGATCAAGCAGGTGCATGCCGCGATCAATCCAGTTGAAACGCTGTTTGTTGTCGATGCCATGACTGGTCAGGATGCCGCCAACACCGCGAAAGCGTTCAACGAAGCGCTGCCGCTCACCGGTGTGATCCTGACCAAAGTTGACGGCGATGCGCGCGGCGGTGCAGCGCTGTCGATTCGTCACATCACCGGCAAGCCGATCAAATTTATGGGGATGGGCGAGAAGACCGATGCGCTGGAGGCTTTCTATCCGGACCGTATCGCATCGCGTATTCTCGGCATGGGCGACGTGCTGTCGCTGATTGAAGATATCGAGAGCAAAGTTGACCGCGAGCAGGCGGAAAAGCTGGCGAAGAAGCTTAAAACTGGCGACGGTTTCGATCTTAACGACTTCCTGGAGCAGCTTAAGCAGATGCGCAACATGGGCGGCATGGCCAGCCTGATGGGCAAACTGCCGGGCATGGGCCAACTGCCGGATAACGTTAAATCGCAGATGGATGACAAAGTGCTGGTGCGCATGGAGGCCATCATCAATTCGATGACGCGCAAAGAGCGTGAGAAGCCAGAGATCATCAAAGGTTCGCGCAAGCGCCGTATCGCTACCGGTTCCGGTATGCAGGTGCAGGACGTCAACCGGCTGCTGAAGCAGTTTGATGATATGCAGCGCATGATGAAGAAAATGAAGAAGGGCGGCATGGCCAAAATGATGCGTGGCATGAAAGGCATGATGCCGCCAGGATTCCCCGGCCGCTAAGGCGACACAGCCCGAACCAGAAAAGTGAGACACTCAGGTTGCTTTTTGCGCCAAAATGAGTAAAATTTTCGGGCTTTTTATATTGCACCCGGGCCCCGTTCCTCGATGGGGCCCGGTTGTTTTATTAACTAAAGAGGATGTTATGGTAACCATTCGTTTGGCACGTCACGGCGCTAAAAAGCGTCCGTTCTATCAGGTCGTCGTCACTGACAGCCGCAATGCTCGCAACGGTCGTTTCATCGAGCGCGTAGGTTTCTTCAACCCGATCGCTTCTGGTCAGGCTGAAGGTCTGCGTCTGGATCTGGACCGTATTGAGCACTGGGTTGGCCAGGGCGCAACGCTTTCTGATCGCGTTAACGCGCTGATCAAAGAAGCAAAAAAAGCAGCTTAATCTGTCACGGTGGTGAGCATGAGCAGTAAACCTGCCGCACAGCCTCCCGTTAACCCAATCATTCTGGGCAAAATGGGTGCCGCTTACGGAATTCGGGGTTGGCTCAAAGTGTTTTCCTCCACTGAAGACGCTGAAAGCATCTTCGACTATCAACCCTGGTTTATCCAGCGCGCCGGTCAATGGCAGCAGGTCGAGCTTGAGGGTTGGAAGCACCACAATCAGGACCTGATCATCAAAGTCAAAGGCATTGACGATCGGGACGCTGCGGCACAGTTGACCAATTGCGAAATTACGGTTGACTCCACGCAGCTGCCGGCGCTGGAAGAGGGCGATTACTACTGGAAAGACCTGATGGGTTGCAAAGTGGTAAACCTCGACGGCTACGAGATGGGCAAAGTCATTGATTTGATGGAGACCGGCTCGAACGACGTTCTCGTCGTAAAGGCAAACCTGAAAGATGCATTCGGTGTACAGGAGCGGTTAATACCGTTTCTTGATGAACAGGTTATCAAGAAAGTCGATCTCGCTACTGGCACCATTGAAGTAGACTGGGATCCTGGTTTTTGATCTCCGGACAATCCGGTAACGTAACGGCGAACGCGATGTGGATTGGTGTTATTAGCCTGTTTCCTGAGATGTTTCGCGCTATTACCGAGTACGGGGTAACTGGCCGGGCAGTAAAAAATGGCCTGCTCAACATAGAGAGCTGGAGTCCACGTGACTTCACGCACGACCGGCACCGTACCGTGGACGATCGTCCTTACGGCGGCGGACCGGGTATGTTGATGATGGTGCAACCCTTACGGGATGCTATCCACGCAGCGAAAGCGGCGGCGGGAGAAGGCGCTAAGGTGATTTATCTTTCACCTCAGGGTCGCAAACTTGACCAGCAAGGCGTTTGCGAACTGGCGACCAGCCAGAAGTTAATTCTGGTTTGCGGTCGTTATGAAGGGATAGATGAGCGTGTGATTCACACTGAGATTGATGAAGAATGGTCAATCGGTGATTACGTGCTCAGTGGCGGTGAGCTGCCAGCGATGACGTTAATTGACTCGGTCGCCCGGTTTATTCCTGGCGTGCTGGGGAAACAGGCGTCAGCCGATGAGGATTCGTTCTCGGAAGGTTTGCTGGATTGCCCGCACTATACCCGACCTGAAGTGTTAGAAGGGATGGAGGTTCCGCCAGTTCTGCTGTCGGGCAACCATGCCGATATTCGCCGCTGGCGCCTGAAACAGTCGCTGGGCCGTACCTGGCTAAGAAGACCTGAACTTCTGGAAAACCTGGCTCTGACTGAAGAGCAAGCAAGGTTGCTAAGTGAGTTCCAGCGGGAACATCAGCAGCAACAAAACGATGAGGTGGAAGAGTAATCTTCCCTGACTATCAGTTTACCCAGGATAAGAGATTTAATTATGAGCAACATTATCAAGCAACTTGAACAAGAGCAGATGAAACAGGACGTACCTTCCTTCCGTCCGGGTGATTCCGTGGAAGTGAAAGTATGGGTCGTTGAAGGTTCTAAGAAACGTCTGCAGGCATTCGAGGGCGTGGTTATCGCTATTCGTAACCGCGGTCTGCACTCTGCATTCACTGTTCGCAAGATTTCTAACGGCGAAGGCGTTGAGCGTGTCTTCCAGACTCACTCTCCGGTAATTGACAGCATTACTGTCAAACGTCGTGGTGCTGTGCGTAAAGCCAAACTGTACTACCTGCGTGAGCGTACCGGTAAGTCAGCTCGTATCAAAGAGCGTCTTGGCGCGTAAGCGACATCCCAAAGTTAATAGCAAACAAGGGGTTGGCCATAAGGCCAGCCCCTTTTTTTATGGGCGTCTGATGTGATAGATCGCCGTGTTGACCGGCCCGCTCTCCAGCACAATCAACCCGTAGCGGTAATCCACAAACGAGAAGCCGCTGCGCAGGGCCACGGCGCGGCTGGCGTGATTCTCTTCTGCAGCAAGAATCTCCAGCACAGTTATGTGTGGCTGGGCGAACGCCAGATTCACCAGCTGTGCCACCGCCCGGCGGGCAACGCCCTGTTGCTGCGCCTCGCTGCGAACCCAGTAACCCAGCGCACTGAGCTCACCGGGCTGGCGCGCATAACGTAAGCCAGCACCGCCCAGCAATCGATCGTTGCCATCGACAATCGCGAACTCTTCAGCTTCACCCTTCTGACGCTGCAGATGGGTGAAGTTGATCCAGCTCACGGCTTCATCGACGCTGTAATCTGTGTGTGCCCATACCATCCACGGCTGCAGGCTGCCCAGAGACTGATTAACGGCATGCGTAAACGCTTCAGCATCCTGCAGAATAAAGGGACGCAGGGCGACTTGAGGGATGGACATAAAGCGATCCTGAATTAATCAAATGGATAACAGCATGTTAGCGATATCGTAAGGAAAAAACATCTGGCCTGGCCAGATGACTGTAATTATAACTTTACATTTGTGTTTGATGGATCTTACAGGCTTTAAGGTTGTTAACTTAATGATTTATATATTTTAATTAACTTTTATTTTGTGGTTTAAAAGAGGGTGGTAATAAAAGTGTACATGTATGGATTGCATGATTTACATGCTGTGGTAAAGTAAGCGTCATCCTCAATGAGGATCGTAAAACCGCATAACGAGTGAAAAAGGATCGCCATCATGCAAAAAGACGCGCTGAACAATGTGCATATCGCCGACGAACAGATTTTAATCACGCCACAGGAACTGAAAGCGAAGTTCCCGCTGACTGCGGCGCAGGAAGCGCAAATTGCCGCTTCCCGCCAGACCATCGCGGATATCATCGCGGGTCGCGATCCGCGTCTGCTGGTGGTGTGCGGTCCCTGCTCGATCCACGATACCGAAGCCGCACTGGATTACGCTCGTCAGTTACAAACACTCTCTGCACAGTTGAAGGATCAGCTGTATATCGTTATGCGCGTCTATTTTGAAAAACCCCGTACCACCGTCGGCTGGAAAGGGTTAATCAACGATCCTTACATGAACAACTCATTTGATATGGAAGCCGGCCTGCACATTGCGCGTCAGCTGCTGGTCAATCTTGTGGAAATGGGCCTGCCGTTGGCCACCGAAGCGCTCGACCCCAATAGCCCGCAATACCTCGGCGATCTGTTTAGCTGGTCGGCGATTGGGGCGCGTACCACAGAATCGCAGACGCACCGTGAAATGGCGTCTGGCCTGTCGATGCCGGTGGGTTTCAAAAACGGCACCGATGGCAGCCTCGGCACCGCAATCAACGCCATGCGCGCCGCTGCGATGCCGCACCGCTTTGTCGGCATTAACCAGGCCGGTCAGGTGTGCCTGCTGCAAACTCAGGGCAACCCGGATGGTCACGTGATTCTGCGCGGTGGCAAAGCGCCAAACTACGGCCCGGAAGATGTCGCGCAGTGCGAAAAAGAGATGCTGAAAGCGGGACTGCGTCCGGCCTTAATGATAGATTGCAGCCATGGCAATTCTAACAAAGACTATCGCCGTCAGCCTGGCGTAGCCGAATCGGCTATCGCGCAGATTAAAGATGGAAACCGCTCCATCATTGGCCTGATGCTGGAAAGTAATATTCACGAAGGCAACCAGTCTTCTGAGCAACCGCGTAGCGAGATGAAGTACGGGGTTTCCGTCACTGATGCCTGCATCAACTGGGAAACCACTGAAACTTTGCTGCGTGAAATCCATCGGGATCTGCATGGAGTGCTGTCGGCGCGTCTGTCACACGAGGTGTAATGAGTCATGGTGGCTGAACTGACCGCGCTGCGCGATCAAATTGATGAAGTAGATAAAGCCCTGCTGGGGCTGCTGGCGAAACGACTGGCGCTGGTGGCCGAAGTCGGCGAAGTCAAAAGCCGCTACGGTTTACCGATTTATGTGCCTGAGCGCGAGGCCAGTATGCTGGCGTCGCGTCGTCAGGAAGCGGAAGCGCTCGGCGTGTCGCCGGACCTGATCGAAGATGTGCTGCGTCGTCTGATGCGCGAATCCTATGCGCACGAAAATGACAAAGGCTTCAAAACGCTGTGTCCTGAACTGCGTCCGGTGGTGATTGTCGGTGGTGGCGGTCAGATGGGACGTCTGTTCGAGAAGATGCTGACGCTCTCCGGTTATCAGGTGCGTATTCTCGATAAAGATGACTGGCCGCGCGCGGATGAACTGCTGCACGATGCGGGCATGGTGATCATCAGCGTGCCGATCCATCTGACCGAACAGATCATTGCCGATCTGCCAGCGCTGCCTGATGACTGCATTCTGGTGGATCTGGCGTCGGTGAAGAACCGTCCGCTGCAGGCGATGCTGGCGGCGCACAGCGGCCCGGTACTGGGACTGCATCCGATGTTCGGTCCGGACAGCGGCAGCCTGGCGAAGCAGGTGGTGGTATGGTGCGATGGCCGTCAGCCGGAAGCCTATCAGTGGTTCCTGGAGCAGATTCAGGTGTGGGGCGCGCGCTTACACCGCATCAGTGCGGTTGAGCACGATCAAAACATGGCGTTCATTCAGGCGCTGCGCCACTTCGCCACCTTCGCTTATGGTTTGCATCTGGCGGAAGAGAACGTCAATCTGGATCAACTGCTGGCGCTGTCCTCGCCTATCTATCGTCTCGAACTGGCGATGGTGGGGCGGCTGTTTGCGCAGGACCCGCAGCTGTACGCCGACATCATCATGTCGTCGGAAAGTAATCTGGCGCTGATTAAACGCTACTATCAGCGTTTTGGTGAAGCCATCACGCTGCTGGAGCAGGGCGATAAACAGGCGTTCATCAACAGCTTTGAGCGTGTGGAACACTGGTTTGGCGACTACGCGAAACGCTTCCTTGTCGAGAGCCGCAGCATGCTGCGCTCCGCCAACGACAGTCGCCAGTAATGATTAAGGCATCCGCGAGGATGCCTTTTTGTTTTACAGACGCGGTTCTACCGGTACCACGTTCTCACCCGGATAACAGCCCAGCACCTTCAGTGAACGCGTGAGCGCACGCAGTTCTTCCAGCGCCTGCTGCATGTTCTCCGACTGCAGATTGCCCTGCACATCAATGTAAAACATCTCTTCCCACGGGTTACCGTTGATTGGCCGGTTTTCCAGCTTGCTCATGATCAGATTGTGATTACGCAACACCAGCAGTGCTTCAACCAGCGCGCCGGCCTGCTGGCCCGTCGCCATAATCAGCGTGGTTTTGGCCGGCACCTGGCTGGAGACTTCAATCGGTTTACGCGCGAGCACAATGAAGCGGGTATGGTTCTGCTGCTGATTCGCCAGGTTGCGCTCCAGCACCTGCAGGCCATACAGCTCACCGCCAGCTTCACTGCCCAGCGCGGCCACGCGCGGCGAGTTCATCGCGGCTACCTTCTCCATCGCCGCCGCCGTGCTTTCGGTGTATTCGATTTTCCACTGCGGGAAGCGGTTGATGAACTGGCTGCACTGCTGGAACGGCTGCGGATGGCTATACACGGTTTCAATCTGCTGCAAATCGGTATTACCGCTGACCAGCACACAGTGTTCGATAGGAATGGTCAGCTCGCCGACGATCGACAGCGACGTTTGCTGCAGCAGATCGTACACGTCATTGATCGAGCCGGAGCTGGTATTCTCAATCGGCATCACCGCGTAATCCGCCTGACCGCTTTCAACCTGCTGAATGATGTCGTGGAATTTCAGACACCCCATTTCCACCATCGAATCGAAGTGGCGCGTGGCGTATTTACGGGCGGCAAGGTGCGAGTAGGAGCCTTTTGGGCCGAGGAAGGCGATGCGCGGCGCGTGCGCATGTGGATGATTCAGGTTTTTCTGCAGCAGCGCCTGCTGGGTCAGCACCGAATCCTCAATCACTAACTGGAACAGGCGCGTGATGTAGTGCGCATCCAGCTGATGTTTTTTACCCAGCGCGATGAGATTTTCCAGCAGGGCGCGTTCGCGCTCGACGTCACGAATCGGGCGATGGGTGGCCAGCTTGGCCTGCGCTACCTCAACGGCCAGCGCGCGCCGTTCAGCCAGCAGCGTTAACAGCCTGGCATCGACGGCGCTGATCTTATCGCGTAACGCCAGCAGCGGATTCTCGGGATTCATAGGGCTCACCTGTAAAATGTCCAATAAAAAAGCCTCCCGGTTGGGAGGCTTTGTTGTTCGTCTTCGCATTCATTTTCACACGACGAATTGCCTCCCAATCAGGGGAAGGTAAAAAAGAATGCGAAGAAGAACGGCAGTAGTTTCATGATCAATTCCGGCAATAAAGTGAACTGAGAGTAACCGCACAGCTTAAAAGCTGTCAATAAAAAACGCGCCCGCAGGCGCGTTGCTGAAAAGCGATAAATTACCCGGCAGGGGTGAAATCTTTAACACTGCTGGTGGCGCGCCGTGCTTCAGGCTTGTGCTGTGCTTTATTTAGCTGGCGCTCCAGCTTGGCGATCAGGTCATTGATGGCCGTATACATATCATCGTGTTTCGCGCTGGCGACCAGCGTGCCGTTTGGCGTGTTAATGGTGGCATCGGCCACAAATTCTTTCGGCTCTTTCGATAACACAATGTGCGGATTTATCAGGTGGGTTTGCCATTTTTCCAGCTTGGCGAGACGGTCTTCGACATGGTTGCGGATAGCCGCAGTGATTTCCATTTGTTTGCTGGTAATGTTCAGAATCATAGTTAAACCTCTCTGTCATTTCCGTCTGGGTAGGACCAGCATACCGCGCAAATCAGGAAAATGTGTGATCTGGATCACATTGGAATGTCACTTTTTGTCAATGCCAGCGAATTGTGAGAAAGGCCGGGAAAAGGGCGAAAAAAGCTTGATGCACAGCGGGGATAGGGGCAAGATTGATGAGTTAACCGTAGCGGAAAAACCCGTTTCAGACGGTTTCCTGACCAAAAAAAAGCAGCCACAGCGGCTGCTTTTTTAATGGCACGAAAATCAGGACGCGCTATTCGCCGCAATGATTTTCGCAACTTTGTCGGCTTCCGTCGTCAGCTGCAGCTGGCGATAGGCATTTTCCATCAATGGCAGCGCGTCACGCGTGGCCTGGGTGTCCGGATAATCGCGCATCATACCTTCAACCCGATTAACAACGGCGACATAGGCACCGCGCTTGGTATAGAATTGCGCCACGGAGAGCTCATACTTCGCCAGGCGATCTTTCAGGAACGTCAGACGTTTCTGCGCATCTGCCGCGTACTGGCTGTTCGGATAGCCGCGCAGTAGCTGAGAGAAGTCACGGAATGCATCACGCGCATGGGTAGGATCGCGGTCGGAACGATCGATCCCGAAGAAGCCCTGCAGCGCGGAATCATCCAGTGCCATGTCCGTCAGGCCCTTCATATAGATCACGTAATCAATGTTAGGGTGCGTCGGGTTCAGGCGCATAAAGCGGGAAATGGCGGCTTGCGCCAGTGGCAGATCGGCATTTTTGTAGTACGCGTAGATCAAATCCAGCTGCACTTGCTGCGAGTAAGGACCAAACGGATAACGGTTATCCAGCGCTTCCAGTTGCTTAATCGCCGCTTTAAAGTTACCGTCCTGCAGCTTTTGCTGCGCTGTGGCGTAAATTTCAGACGGCGGGCTGTCCGGGACCGGGTCCGATGAGCCGGAACAGCCCACCAGTGCCAGGCTCAGGCTCAGTGTGGCAGCAGCCACCAGATGTTTCATACGCGTCATGACGAAATGATTATCCTCAAAGTGTTATGGCGGAAGCTGTCCGTATAGCTCCCGGTAATGACCAGTACGATAGCACATTATATTAAACGGCATCGCCGTGAAAACCCAACGTTAACGAAGAAGCTGTATATGGCACAACAAGTTCAACTCACCGCAACGGTGTCCGAAGCACAGCTTGGACAACGCTTAGATCAGACTTTGGCGGAATTGTTCCCTGATTATTCACGTTCCCGCATAAAAGAGTGGATCCTTGAGCGTCGGGTCAGCGTCAACGGCACCATCATCGATAAACCGAAAGAGAAAGTACTCGGCGGTGAGCGGGTGGCGATTGATGCCGAGATCGAAGAGGAGCAGCGCTGGGAAGCGCAAAATATTCCGCTGGATATTGTTTATGAAGATGACCACATCCTGGTTATCAACAAACCGCGCGACTTAGTGGTCCACCCTGGCGCCGGTAATCCGGACGGCACGGTACTGAATGCGCTGCTTTATCACTATCCGGCGATTGCCGACGTGCCACGCGCCGGCATCGTGCACCGTCTGGATAAAGACACCACCGGACTGATGGTGGTGGCCAAAACGGTACCAGCGCAGACGCATCTGGTTGAAACGCTGCAGCTGCGTGAAATCACCCGCGAATATGAAGCGGTGGCGATTGGCACCATGACCGCTGGCGGTACGGTGAACGAGCCGATGGCGCGTCACTCTACCAGGCGTACCCACATGGCGGTGCATCCGATGGGTAAACCGGCCACCACGCACTATCGCATCATGGAGCATTTCCGCGCCCATACGCGCTTACGCTTGCGCCTGGAAACCGGCCGTACTCACCAGATTCGCGTGCACATGGCGCACATTAACCATCCGCTGGTGGGCGATCCGCTGTACGGTGGTCGTCCGCGTCCGCCAAAGGGCGCTTCTGAGGCTTTCATCAGTACGCTGCGCGGTTTTGACCGCCAGGCGCTGCACGCCACTATGCTGCGTCTCTATCATCCGATCACCGGGATTGAGATGGAGTGGCACGCGCCATTGCCGCAGGACATGGTTGATCTGATTGATGCACTGAAAGCCGATACCGACGAGTTCCGCGATCAGCTGGACTGGCTATGAGTGACTGGATCGTGCCGCAGTGGCCGGCGCCGGCGCGCGTGCAGGCTTATTCGACCACGCGGCACGGCGGCGTTAGCGCGGCGCCATGGGATTCCCTCAACCTCGGCGCGCACGTCGGGGACGAGGCGGATTGCGTGATGCACAATCGTCAGCGCGTGGTCGGGCAGCTGGCGCTACCGGCAATGCCGCAGTGGCTGGAGCAGGTACACGGCCAGACGGTGGCGCGTCTGCCGGCGGCTGCGTCCCTGCCACGAGCCGATGCGGCGATAACGCGGGAAAGCGGCGTGGTGTGTGCAGTGATGACCGCCGACTGCCTGCCGGTGCTGTTTTGCAGCCATGATGGCAGCGAAGTTGCCGCGGCACATGCCGGCTGGCGCGGGTTGTGTCATGGGGTGCTGGAGCAGACGCTGGCACAGTTTCACTGCCCGGCGAGCGAGATTCATGCCTGGCTCGGTCCGGCGATTGGTCCGCAGGCATTTGAAGTGGGGGCCGAGGTGCGCAGTGCGTTCCTGGCGCAGGATGCCGCTGCCGATGCGGCTTTTCGCCCGGCCGGTGAGAAATATTTTGCCGATATCTGGCTGCTGGCAACCCAGCGTCTGCAGGCCGCTGGCGTGCGATCTGTCACGGCTGACGCGCGCTGCACCTATCAGGAAAGCGCCGATTTTTTCTCCTTCCGACGCGACGGAATCACCGGACGTATGGCAACTTTGATTTGGCTGAGATAACCTTACGCCGCAAGACGATCCAGTAAGCGTATTTTTTGCTCACAACTCAGGTCATTAACCTTGAAAATTTGAGGGATGACCTCATTTAATCTCCAGTAGCATTTTGACCTGTAATGGGAGGAATCATGCGTCTGGATCGTCTTACCAACAAATTCCAGTTGGCCCTGGCCGATGCACAGTCCCTTGCTCTGGGACACGATAATCAATTCATCGAACCCCTGCACCTGATGAGCGCGCTGCTCAACCAGGAGGGTGGATCGGTACGTCCGCTGCTCAGTGCGGCGGGGGCGGATGTCGCTAGCCTGCGTACCAGCATCGAACAAGCCATCAATCGTTTGCCACAGGTCGAAGGGACCGACGGCGACGTTCAGCCATCAGCGGATTTGGTCCGGGTACTGAATCTGTGCGACAAGCTGGCGCAAAAGCGCGGCGACAACTTTATTTCATCTGAATTATTTGTTCTGGCGGCCCTCGAATCGCGCGGCTCGCTGGCGGACTTACTGAAGTCTGCCGGTGCCACGGCGGACAAGCTCGCTAAGGCCATCGAGCAACTGCGGGGAGGGGAAAACGTGAACGATCAGGGGGCTGAAGATCAGCGCCAGGCTTTGAAAAAATACACCATCGATCTGACGGAGCGCGCTGAGCTCGGCAAGTTAGATCCGGTTATCGGGCGTGACGAAGAGATTCGCCGCACCATTCAGGTATTGCAGCGCCGTACCAAAAACAACCCGGTGCTCATCGGTGAACCGGGCGTCGGTAAAACCGCCATCGTTGAAGGGCTGGCACAGCGCATCATTAACGGCGAAGTGCCGGAAGGGCTGAAAGGCCGGCGCGTTCTGGCGCTGGATATGGGCGCGCTGGTGGCCGGCGCGAAATATCGCGGCGAGTTTGAAGAGCGCCTGAAAGGCGTACTGAACGACCTCGCCAAACAGGAAGGCAACGTCATTCTGTTTATCGATGAGCTGCATACCATGGTCGGCGCAGGCAAAGCCGACGGCGCGATGGATGCCGGCAACATGCTGAAGCCGGCGCTGGCGCGCGGTGAACTGCACTGCGTGGGTGCCACCACGCTGGATGAATATCGCCAGTACATTGAGAAAGATGCCGCGCTGGAGCGCCGTTTCCAGAAAGTGTTCGTCGCCGAACCGAGCGTGGAAGACACCATCGCCATTCTGCGTGGCCTGAAAGAGCGTTATGAGCTGCATCACCATGTGCAAATTACCGATCCGGCGATTGTGGCTGCGGCAACATTATCGCACCGCTATATTGCCGATCGCCAGTTGCCGGATAAAGCTATCGACCTGATTGATGAGGCGGCGTCGAGTATTCGTTTGCAGATTGACTCCAAGCCGGAACCGCTCGATCGTCTCGAACGACGCATCATCCAGCTCAAACTGGAGCAGCAGGCGCTGAAGAAAGAATCGGATGATGCCAGCGTTAAGCGTCTGGAGATGCTGGAAAGCGAGCTGGATCAGAAAGAGCGCGAATATGCTGAGCTCGAAGAAGAGTGGAAAGCGGAAAAAGCCTCGCTGACCGGCACGCAAAACATCAAAGCCGAGCTGGAGCAGGCGCGTCTGGCTATGGAGCAGGCACGGCGTGTGGGTGACCTTGGCCAGATGTCGGAACTGCAGTACGGCAAAATTCCGGAGCTGGAAAAACAGCTGGCAAGCGCCACGCAGGCGGAAGGTAAAACCATGAAGCTGTTACGCAACCGCGTAACGGATGTCGAGATCGCCGATGTGCTGGCACGCTGGACCGGTATTCCGGTGGCCCGCATGATGGAAGGCGAGCGCGATAAACTGTTGCGGATGGAGCAGGAGCTGCATGCCCGGGTTATCGGCCAGGACGAAGCGGTTGAAGCGGTATCGAACGCCATTCGCCGTAGCCGCGCCGGTTTGTCTGACCCGAACCGGCCAATTGGATCGTTCCTGTTCCTTGGACCGACCGGTGTCGGTAAAACCGAGCTGTGTAAGGCGCTGGCTAATTTCCTGTTCGATAGCGACGACGCGATGGTGCGTATCGATATGTCGGAATTCATGGAGAAACATTCGGTGTCGCGTCTGGTCGGGGCACCTCCTGGCTATGTCGGTTATGAAGAGGGCGGTTACCTGACAGAGGCGGTGCGTCGTCGCCCTTACTCGGTGATTTTGCTGGATGAGGTGGAAAAAGCGCATCCGGATGTGTTCAACATTCTGCTGCAGGTGCTGGATGATGGGCGTCTGACCGATGGTCAGGGGCGCACCGTGGACTTCCGCAATACCGTGGTGATCATGACATCTAACCTTGGTTCGGATCTGATTCAGGAACGTTTCGGCGCGCTTGATTACGCGGAAATGAAAGATGTGGTGATGACAGTCGTCGGACACCATTTCCGTCCGGAGTTTATCAACCGTATTGATGAGGTGGTGGTATTCCATCCGCTGGGTGAAAAACATATTGCCTCGATTGCGCAGATTCAGCTGCAGCGGCTGTATCAGCGTCTGGAAGAGCGCGGTTATCAGCTGCACATTTCCGACGCGGCGCTGAAACTGCTGGGCGAAAATGGTTACGATCCGGTTTATGGCGCGCGGCCATTGAAACGGGCTATTCAGCAGCAGATTGAAAACCCGCTGGCGCAGAAGATTTTGTCTGGCGCGCTGGTTCCGGGAAAAACCATCGAAATGGATGTGCAGGACGATGCCATCGTCGCACATCAATAACGCAACGTGACAAAAACGGGCCTCAGGGCCCGTTTTTTTATGCTGTTTCGCAAGAATCAGCTGGTTTTTGCAACGTGTTGCCTGGAAAGTGAGCGGTCGCGCAAAAACTGCAAATTAGCGCTTGTCAGGCGAAACGAAGTCCCTATAATGCGCCACCACTGAGACGGCAAAGCGGCAACGCAGACGGCTCAGCAGGGCGTGAAGTGATTCACCCCGCCGGAGAAAAACGCTGAAAAAAGTGTTTGACTCTGAAGGAGGAAAGCGTAATATACGCCACCTCGCGACAGCAGGCCGAACGCCGCGTCGCACCGCTCTTTAACAATTTATCAGACAATCTGTGTGGGCACTCGCAGGATTGATATCA
>NZ_NHZE01000057.1:0-72276 GCF_002207995.1 Pantoea sp. VS1 | reverse complement strand
ATTATATCCCATGTCATGCTTTTATTCTGACATGTTAATGATTTGGCCGTCATTGAAAATCATCTTCTTGTTCCCAGTGACATAATTATGCACTATACCTAACAATTCATTCGAGTAATCAATTGTGGAGATCATATTTATGGGTTTATTATAGATATACTCCAAAGCGTAAGATGATAATTTTAATTTTAAGCTTCCATCTAAGTTTTCCAGCTGAGCATCTTCAAATTTTTCACTGAAGCTTCCCTTTCCATAGTGAATGTCTTTTACCTTGCACAGGAGTTGAGTTTGTAGTTCATGCAATGATACTCTCTCATTTTTTACTTTGTCATGAATAAATATTTCGTTGTTGAGAGTGCGACCAAACCTCTGCTCTACGTCTTCTAATTTTAAATTAACTTGTGATTCCAACCATTTAGCATCGACATGAGGCGTAAATGAGATAATTCTAGGAACGCTCACAGCCTTTATATTAATATTAATAGTTTTAACTAATGGAGTGCCATCAGAAGATGTCCAGTCCTCGTCTACGCCTTCTCTGACAATCAATAAATCGATTTTATGTTGTTCTGCTTTGGTCTTGGCACCGCTCTGATAGCCAGTTTTGGTAGCGTATATAAGTCTGAGGCCAGGAATATCATTGGCTTTTCCAATAAAAGCATCAATTTTTTCAATGGTTATTGCCGAGGCATAATTTTTACATTCAATCACGCTTTTGTAAATCTGGCCGCCGAGTTGGAATTCCCAATATAAGTCGAATTGACGCTCAATTCCACTTCGGTCTATTAATTTTTTATTAATTTCAACATTGATGTTCTTTATATGCGATATGCCTTCTGCATTTAAAAGACTCTGCTGTATTCTGCCAACAAAAACCTCGTAATCTCTCCAATCATTTTCTTTCATCACTATCACCTTATGTTAATTTAGCACGATTGAGATTTTTTTGAATTTTGTAATGCATACAACACGCTGTTTTAGGAGTTCATTATTTCAAGGGGATTTAACAAGATAGCTTCTGCCAGATGGTTCGGTGCAAAGTGCGCATACCGCATCGTCACCTTGATATCCGTATGCCCGAGTATTCTCTGGAGAACTAGAATATTGCCACTGTTCATCATGAAATGTGAAGCAAGTGTGTGGCGCAAAACATGCGTTAGCTGTCCAACTGGTGTTTCGATACCGGCGCGTTGCATGGCCTTTCTGAAGGCTGAATAGCACGGTTTAAAAAGCACCTGCGCTTTCCTATTGGATGGCAGATCAGCCTATAATTTTTCAGTTATCGGCACCGCGCGGTTTTTCTTGCCTTTAATTTTCACGTAGATGATCTGACCGGCGCGGATTTAATTTCCCTTCAACCCTTCGGCCTCACTCCATCGTGCACCTGTTGCCAAGCAGATTTTCACAATGGTCTTTAGATCGGCTGTTCTCACATTCTGTGAGTAGGGTTCTGATTTCTTCAATGGTGAGATATGCCATCTCCGATTCACTGATTTTAAACTCTCTCACGTTCTCTAACGGGTTTGATGCGGGTCACTCAATTAATCCGCGTAGCTCATTAAACTCTGGTGCGAGTGGATTTCCCATCACCTTGCATGTGGTCGGATGCTTCTCATCATTAACTGGCATGATGTCGGCAGGAGTCTACTTCACCGGTAGTGTGGATTGGGTACGCACACATTAACGTAGCCCAACTGATGCTCGATACCGTGGCGCTTGTTGAGCAGCTTGCCAATCAACTGGCCAGCCATACGCACCCGGACACCGGACAGCCGACCAATAGCGCCGCCATTGCCTAGAGCGGGCAGCAGGCCGCCGCGTTTAATACCAAATATTCCCCTGTCATCGGCCCGTAAGCCGCCATCCCGAACCCGCTAGCGAAGCGGGTTTTTTATTGCCCTTCACCAGACCGTACAGAACGCACACAGCGCCTCAGCCCCGGCATAATAAATGCTTCGCAGACAAAATCGGCGCTACACCGCACCCGCCTGCAGGTTTTGCATCAGGAAAATTTTTCAGTTTTATTTTTCTACAAACCGCCACGCCGGGCTGTGCTGCTGCTGGCTTTGTGCCGGAGTAAGCCAACTGAAATCAGTGAAAAGAATTTCAGCTTTTTTAGTTTTGAGGATCTAAAAAGGATCTAAGAGAAAATTCAATTGCCTGAAAAATAATGGAAAACTAGATTTTACGTGAGGGCAGAGGATCGCGCGCTGTGTGTTCGGGGA
Organism: Pantoea sp. VS1; assembly: GCF_002207995.1. Classification (NCBI taxonomy): domain Bacteria; kingdom Pseudomonadati; phylum Pseudomonadota; class Gammaproteobacteria; order Enterobacterales; family Erwiniaceae; genus Pantoea; species Pantoea sp. VS1. The sequence goes on along the minus strand of NZ_NHZE01000057.1, from coordinate 70,051 downwards.
TTTGCCATAAGCGCAGCCAGGCCAGTACTGGCAAGGCTTAACGAGCGCAGGGGGATTACGAAACTGAAAATAATACAACCGGTCGGGTCTACTGGTCTGGTCGTTCTGGCAGCATTTTCCCTATGAAATAGACAACCGCAATGGTCAGGCCGATTGCGATTAGCCGCTCATGCCATGTGTCATAATGGAAAAACCAGTAACTGCAAAGCAGGACTAAGAAGCCCCCTATAACAGCACCAGATGCTTCGATGAGGGTAAACAGAATACGCTTACCGATACTTAATTTGTGAGGTTTATCATTTCGCATTGATTTCATTCTCAACCATGGAAAGAAGTCTTTCAAAGGCTACCTGCCCTTGCGTATTCCTTATCTTCAAAGCATCAACGAATGGATTTAAAGCAGGCTCAACAAGAAAGTAAAGCAAATCTAAATCCCGGGTACGCAGGCGATTATAAATCTCGGGATTATATTGCTGAAGGCGTTCTGAAGTATAAATACATCTCTCAACCATGCCACCAATCAATAATGTGTTACCAATAAGGCCGCCGCGTAAGGTTATGAGGAATGAGCTTCGTTGTGCAATGATTGTCGCAAGCTTACCTGCTATCAGGGAATTAGTGATTGTGCGGCCAGCTACCGACGCCATTGTTTTACCGTAAATGGCATTCTGCTTATCTTCAGGAACAGTTTTGTTAAAGATGTCCAGAACCGTCTCTATCGTCTTGATGAAATTATGATTCTCAAGAAGGCCATACTTAATGGCTGTCAGCATCCTGATTTTTTCGGTCTCGCGCTGATAACGGTTATCGGTATCAATAAACCCAAACGCCAGGTAACCAATATCTTTAGGAACAGATAGCACGCCATCAATGAAGCCTAAAGCCGACTCGGGGGATAGAATAATTTTGGCTATACGCCTTGCAATTTCCTGATAGCTACGCAATTAAAAATCCTTTTATAATTGATGGAAATTTTGCAGTTAATTCGATGGAAGATACTAAATCAATGTTTAGTAACCCAGACAGATGTTATCAATCCAGATAGCCCACCACAATGCTGCAGCACACAGCGCGGTAGCTTAGCAAGACGCTGGCTTTGCACGTGGTAAAAAATGCACCGCCACTTTACCGCCACTCAAAAAACCAGATACAAAAAAACCGCTTCGATGAGCGGCTTAACTATATGTTTTTTATGATTAAATTTGGTGGCCCCTGCTGGGTTTGAACCAGCGACCAAGCGATTATGAGTCGCCTGCTCTAACCACTGAGCTAAGGGGCCAGCGGAGCGGGGATTATAAAGTATCTCGGTGGGGCGATCCAGCGTTGCTCAATCGGTTGGTGAAAATTCCCGCAATCACTGAGTCCTTGATCTCACAGCAAAAAATTCCCGATCCCCGGCAGAAGCGCGCAATAAGCGCCCAGCGTTGTCGCATTTTTGAGACAAGGCTTGCTGCTTCCTTGTCTCAGGATGCGCAGGTTCAGCGATAACGTGAGGCAGGCTTATTCAGCGAGATAAATGGCAGGATGGCGCCGCGCGCCTGCTCGAAGCTTTGCCACAGGCCCATATCTTCCACCGAAGGAATGGTGATCGCTTCACCGTCATCCAGACCGCGTAGCGCGGCGGCGACTAAGTCGTCGACCTCCATCACCATCTCTGCCGGCAGGTCATCCACCGAGCGCCCGGTGCGCTGAAAGATCTCGGTGCGCGTCAGGCCCGGCAGCAACGCCTGCACGCGTACGTTGTGGCCCGCCAGCTCGCGCTGCATGTTACGCGTCAGCGAGAGCACAAAGGCTTTCGTCGCATTGTAGGCCCCGTTCGCCTGCTCGTTGACCAGCGCCAGTACCGACGCCACGTTCACGATAGTGCCCGCGTTGCGGCTGCGGAAAACCTGTGCGGCCGTGTGAGAGAGCTGCGTCAGCGCCACCACGTTCAATGCCAGCATGGTTTGCGTCTGGTCGATGCTGGCATCGATAAACTCGCCTTCCACCGTCATGCCCGCATTGTTGATCAGCGTGGTAATACGCGTATTGTCCCGTAGCTCGCTATCAATACGCGCCAGATCCTCATGGCGCGTCAGATCCGCAGCCAGCACGCTGACTTCAACGCCGTGCGCTTCGTGCAGCGACTGCGCCAGTGCGCTCAGACGTGCAGCATCGCGCGCCACCAGAATCAGGTCGTTGCCGCGTGCAGCCAGCTGTTTAGCGTAAGTTGCGCCGATACCGCTGGAAGCGCCGGTGATTAAAGCCAGTTGATGTGACATGGGAAAAGCCCTCTGTATGATGGTCGTCATATTGGTGTGCTGATAATATGACGACCATCATATCTGTCGTCAAGCTGGAATATGACGATCGTAATAATTACACTGATTGCCATTAACGATGAGCAGGGTAACAACCGATGGAAAAGCTAAGCCATAAGGCGCGCACGCGGCAGCGCATTCTGGAAGAAGCGGCGGTGGTGATGCGCGAATGCGGCACCGAAGGCATTGGCGTGGCAGCGCTGATGAAGCGCGTCGGCCTAACGCACGGTGGGTTTTATGCACACTTTGCCTCGCGTGAAGCGCTGGTCGAAGCGGTGATTAGCGAGATGTTTGCCGACTCGGCGCAGCGTTTTGCCGCCGTGCTGGCGATTGAGGATCCGGCTGAACGGCTGAACCGGTGGATCGACCGCTATCTGTCGGACCAGCACTGTGGCGCGCCGGGCGAGGGCTGTCCGATACCGGCGCTGGTCAGCGAAGTGGCGCATTTACCGCCGGATGCGCGGGCGCTGTTTTCGGCGAAGCGCGAAGCGGTGCGGCGCCAGCTGGTGCAGGCGCTGCAGCAGCTGGGACATGCGCAGGCGGAAAGTATCGCCAGCAGCATGCAGGCCGAAATGGTTGGTGCGCTGGCGCTGGCGCGCGCCTGTACTGACGAGGCGGAAGCGCGCCAGATGCTGGAGGTGACGCGTCAGGCAGTCAAACTGCGCGCCGGGCTGGTGACAGCATGAGCGATCACGACATCCGCGACATCATCGCGCCCGATTTACAGGTGCTGTTTTGCGGCATCAATCCGGGCAAATCCTCGGCGCATACCGGTTTTCACTTTGCGCATCCCGGCAACCGCTTCTGGAAGGTCATCCATCAGGCCGGATTTACCCGCGAACAGCTGCTGCCGGAGCAGGAACAGCGGCTGCTGGAGACCGGCTGCGGCATCACCATGCTGGTTGAGCGCCCCACCATTCAGGCCAGCGAGCTGGCGGGCGCGGAGCTGCGCGACGGCGGCGCGCGTCTGCAGGAAAAGGTGCTGCGCTTTCAGCCGCGCGCGCTGGCGGTGCTGGGTAAGGATGCGTTTCAGAAGGCGTTTCGTCAGCGCAACGTGGCGTGGGGCGAGCAGCCGCAGTTGCTGGGCGAAACCCGTTTATGGGTGCTGCCCAATCCCAGCGGGTTAAACCGCGCTTCGCTGGAGGAGATGGTCGCCGCTTATCGCCAGCTTCATGATTGGTTACAGAATAAGGCGTGAGCTGGCTCTGTTTCATCTGGTAATAACGTTGTTCATCGTTTTGTTTCTGGCTACACCGGATGCTCCACGCAAAAAAAGGAGCAGGGAGATGAAGCAACGCACCATGGTTCTGGCGGCACTGCTGCTGGCGGCGCAACCGGGCGTCCAGGCCGCAACGCTGAAGGTATTCAGTTCCGGCGGTATGTACCCGGTGATTGAAAGCCTGAAGCAGGATTATCAGCAGCAGAGCGGTGACAGCATTGAGCTGGAAGCGGCGCCGTCGATGGGTGACACGCCGCAGGCGATTCCTAATCGCCTTAAACGCCATGAAAGCGCCGATGTGCTGGTGATGGTGGATTACGCCATCAAGCCGCTGGAGCAGGCGAAATGGGTGGATAGCGCCAGCCATCAGGTACTGGCGCACTCGTACATCGCCATGGCGGTGAAACAGGGCACTACGCCGCCGGATATCAGTACCGTCGCGAAGTTCAAACAGGTACTGACCTCCGCTTCAAGTATCGCCGTGTCTGACAGCGCCAGCGGCAAATATATTCAGAGCAAGATGCTGGATAAGCTGCAGCTGGGCCCGAAAACGGCGGCGAAGATCACCGTGATTCCGGCCACGCCGGTGGGTGAGGCGGTCGCGCAGGGCAAAGCCGAGCTGGGCTTCCAGCAGAACAGCGAGCTGAAGGCGGTGAAAGGTATTACTATCGTGGGATTGATTCCGCCGGCGGCACAGCAGGATACGCTGTACGGTGCGGTGATCACGCGCAGCAGCCAGCAGCAGCAGGCCGCGGCGAAGTTCGTAAAATACCTGCAGAGCGATAAGGCGCGCAGCGTGATGCAGGAGAAAGGGCTGACGCCATACTGAAGACAATAAAAAACCCCGGCAAGCCGGGGTTTTTACTGACCAGGACGATTAATCGTCGAGGAAGCTACGCAGCACTTCCGAGCGGCTCGGATGGCGCAGTTTACGCAGCGCTTTGGCTTCAATCTGACGGATACGCTCACGCGTTACGTCAAACTGTTTGCCCACCTCTTCCAGCGTGTGGTCGGTATTCATATCGATACCGAAACGCATACGCAGGACTTTGGCTTCACGCGCGGTCAGGCCAGCCAGCACGTCGTGGGTGGCAGAACGCAGGCTTTCCGAGGTCGCGGAATCCAGCGGCAGCTCCAGCGTGGTGTCTTCGATAAAGTCGCCCAGATGCGAATCTTCATCATCACCAATCGGCGTCTCCATGGAGATCGGCTCTTTAGCGATTTTCAGCACCTTACGGATTTTATCTTCCGGCATCAGCATGCGCTCAGCCAGCTCTTCCGGCGTTGGCTCGCGGCCCATCTCCTGCAGCATCTGGCGCGAAATACGGTTGAGTTTGTTAATGGTCTCAATCATATGCACCGGAATACGGATGGTACGCGCCTGGTCGGCGATGGAACGGGTAATAGCCTGACGGATCCACCAGGTGGCGTAAGTTGAGAACTTATAGCCACGGCGATATTCAAACTTATCCACCGCTTTCATCAGACCGATGTTGCCTTCCTGAATCAGATCGAGGAACTGCAGGCCACGGTTGGTGTACTTCTTGGCGATGGAGATTACCAGACGCAGGTTAGCCTCAACCATCTCTTTCTTCGCACGACGCGCTTTGGCTTCGCCGATCGACATACGACGGTTGATGTCTTTCACCTGCTCAATGGTCAGGCCGGTCTCTTCTTCAATCTGCAGCAGTTTCTGCAGCGAACGCATGACGTCTTCTTCCACTTCCTGCAGTTTTTCTGACCACGGTTTGTTCATGGCCAGTGCCGCTTTGAACCAGCTCTCACTGGTTTCATTACCGGTAAACAGGGTGATGAAGTTTTTCTTCGGCATTTTGCACAGTTCAACACACAGCTTCATGATCAGGCGCTCTTGGGTGCGCACGCGCTCCATCATTTCACGCATGTTGTTCACCAGGTAATCGAACTGCTTCGGTACCAGGCGGAACTGTTTGAACACCTCAGAGAGATTGTTGATCTCGGCCACGGCGTCCGCATGGCTGCGGCCTTTGGCTTTGATCACGTTGCGCGTGGTTTCGTACTGCGTACGCAGGTCGTTAAACTTCTCGCGCGCCAGTTCCGGATCGATAGAGTTATCGTCGTCGGAGCTGTCGTCGTCGCTCTCTTCGTCTTCCTCTTCGTCGTCGTCGCGGTCTTCTTCTGACAGCTCAGAACCGACGTGGGTCGCGGTTGGCGCCAGATCTTCCTCGGCGTTCGGATCGACGAAACCGGTGATCAGGTCAGACAGGCGTGACTCGCCCGCTTCAACGCGATCGTACTGATCGAGCAGGTAGGTGATTGCTTCCGGGTATTCGGCGACAGAGCATTGCACCTGGTTGATACCGTCTTCGATACGCTTGGCGATGTCGATTTCGCCTTCGCGCGTCAGCAGCTCAACGGTACCCATTTCACGCATGTACATGCGCACCGGGTCGGTGGTACGGCCAATTTCAGATTCAACGCTGGATAATACCTGAGCGGCAGCTTCCGCGGCATCTTCGTCAGTATCGGTGCTGTTTTCATTCAGCATCAGATCATCGGCATCCGGGGCTTCTTCCACCACCTGAATACCCATATCGTTGATCATTTGGATGATGTCTTCGATCTGATCGGAGTCGACGATATCTTCCGGCAGATGGTCATTGACCTCAGCATAGGTCAGATAGCCCTGCTCCTTACCACGGGTGACAAGCAGCTTAAGCTGTGACTGCGGGTTTTGCTCCATAAGACGGTATCCACACTTCTGTTAATTAGATTGGTGTCGGTCGGCAGCGAGCCAACTATAACAGTGAAGGCGTTGTATTTTTGCCGCTGCCTTCAACGCGGCCAGGGCTTTGGCCCATCGTAAATCGGCACTTAAGCCGCTTAATATTCTGTCCGGCGCTAACTCACTTGCCATTTTCAATGCTGGCAGTGCTTCCAATCCTCACGTACGCCAGTACGCTCCGGTTGCTGCGCGCTGGCAGCCTTGAAACTGACAGCGACGTTAACGCCTCTGGTATGTATGCATTGCTTCCGGCTTCGCTTACAGCGTCCATAAACCAGAAACATCAGGCAAGAACGGCGGCGCTATCAGCCTTCATCGTTCTGACCCGGTAAAATCTTATTTTTTGGCTAATGCCTGGCTTAATGCCCAGAATTCACGGCGTTCGGCGGCGCTCAGGCCTTCCGTCCGGTCGCGCGCAATCAGTGCTTCGAGGCGCTGCTCCAGCGCAGCATCATAGATGCTTGCCAGCGAGTCCTGGAACACTTCTTCCGCTTCGTCATCTACGATCATGTGGTTCCAGGTGGCCAGTGTTTCAAGGGGCTGGCTAAATTCTGTCCCGCGATATAACTCTAGTAGCTGTCCGGTGGTCAGGCCAGGATTCTCAGTACAACGGCGGACTAACTCCACAAACAGTGGCAATCCCGCTAATTTAGACTGCTCCAGCCCGTCCAGCGCAGGCACGATGGCGGCAAATTGCGGATTCTGCACCAGCAACGCAATCAGCACGCGCATGGTGGTGCGTTTCATCGGCGGCGCCACCGGCGCGGTACCGCTTTCCGCCTGCTTCGGCATCAGCTTGTCTAACTGGTTATCGTCCAGAATGCCGAGTTTATTACCCAGCGTCTGACGCATATAAATCCGCAGCGTTTCGCCCGGAATCTGGCTAATCAGCGGCAGCGCCAGCGTCGCCAGCTTGGTACGGCCGTCGCGCGTACTCAGATCCACCTGCGGCATCAGGCTGTCGAACAGAAACGTGGAGAGCGGCATAGCCTGCTCCATCCGCGCTTCGAACGCCGCTTTGCCCTCTTTACGCACCAGGGTATCCGGGTCTTCGCCGTCGGGCAAAAACATAAAGCGTAGCTGACGACCGTCATTCATGTAAGGCAATGCGGTTTCCAGCGCACGCCATGCAGCTTCACGACCGGCGCGGTCGCCGTCGTAGCAGCAGATCACGTTATCGGTCGAGCGGAACAAAAGCTGGATATGTTCCGCTGTGGTCGAGGTGCCCAGCGAGGCGACAGCATAATCAATGCCGAACTGCGCCAGCGCAACCACGTCCATATAGCCTTCCACCACCAGCAGACGCGCCGGTTGCGGATGATTTTTTTGCGCTTCATACAGGCCGTACAGCTGGCGGCCTTTATGGAAAATCGGCGTTTCCGGTGAGTTCAGGTACTTGGGCGTATCGTTGCCCAGCACGCGGCCACCAAAACCAATCACGCGTCCGCGCTTGTCGCGAATCGGAAACATCACGCGATCGCGGAAACGATCGTAGGTGCGACCGCTGTCATTGCTGACCAGCATGCCCGCTTCCATCAGCGATTCACGATCTTCTTTCTGCTGACCGAAACGCTTCAGCACGTTGTCCCAGCCGGCTGGCGCATAGCCAATAGCAAAGTGATCGATCACCTGCTGGCTCAGCCCGCGTGTGGCAAGATACTGTTGTGCTGATTTTGCCTGCGGATTGCGCAGGCTCTGCTGATAAAAGCTGTCTAAACCTTCCAGCAGCTGATACAGGCTCTGGCGCTGATGACGCTCCATCGGGCTCGGACCGTTGCCCGCTTCGTACGGCACTTCTAAGCCGTGCTGCGTGGCAAGTTCCTCTACGCTCTCGACGAAATCCAGACGATCGTGATTCATCAGGAAGTCGATGGCGTTGCCTTTGGCACCACAGCCAAAGCAGTAGTAGAACTGCTTCTCACCGCTTACGGTGAAAGAGGGGGTTTTTTCGTTATGGAAAGGACAGCACGCGTGATAGTTCTTACCCTGCTTTTTCAGCTTAACGCGGGCATCGATAAGATCCACGATGTCCGTGCGGGCAAGTAAATCATTGATAAATACGCGTGGAATTCGTCCAGCCATAAGCCCCGGTTTTTCAGCTCATAAACGGCAACAAGCCGCGCTTCCTTTCGGAAAGCACGGCCTCTTACTTGACTCTGTCTGCGTTTAACACGCGGCGGAAGCGAACTTCCGAAAAGAAATTAGTACAGACGAGTGCGGCGTGCGTTTTCGCGAGCCAGTTTCTTGGCGTGACGCTTAACAGCAGACGCTTTAGCGCGCTTACGTTCAGTCGTTGGTTTTTCATAGAACTCACGACGACGAACTTCAGCCAGAACGCCTGCTTTCTCGCAGGAACGCTTGAAGCGACGCAGTGCTACGTCGAATGGCTCGTTTTCACGTACTTTAATTACCGGCATGTAACTCTCACCTCGATAAAATTCGGTTTTTGCTGCTGACTGCGGCGCCAGCACTTTTCAAAATGGTGCAGCATTTTACTCCAGGCGCGGCTGGCTTGTAAAGCACCATGGACAATTTAGAACCAACAGGAGCGTTTGCCTGTGCGGCTGCCGGTTTTTTCAGGCCGTGGAGTATAGCGCACTCTTTGCGCGACAGAAAAACACTTTTTCGCGTGCGGAAGGGCGCAGGCGTCAGCCGGCCTGTGCTACACTGCGCGCCGCAAGAAGAGGGTGATAAAGCTATGCGAGTTCTGGGTATTGAAACGTCCTGCGATGAAACCGGCATCGCGATTTATGACGATGCGTCCGGTCTGCTGGCGAATCAATTATATAGCCAGGTGAAATTACATGCCGATTACGGTGGCGTGGTGCCGGAACTGGCCTCGCGCGATCACGTGCGGAAAACCGTGCCGCTGATCCAGGCCGCGCTGAAACAGGCGGGCTTACAGGCCGGAGAGATTGACGCCGTGGCGTACACCGCCGGTCCCGGCCTGGTCGGTGCGCTGCTGGTTGGCGCCACAATTGGTCGCGCGCTGGCGTTCGCCTGGAACGTGCCGGCGGTGCCGGTGCATCACATGGAAGGCCATCTGCTGGCGCCGATGCTGGAAGACAACCCACCGGCATTCCCGTTCGTGGCACTGCTGGTCTCCGGCGGCCACACGCAGCTGATCAGCGTCACCGGCATTGGTGAATATACGCTGCTGGGTGAATCGATTGACGATGCCGCCGGGGAAGCGTTCGATAAAACCGCCAAGCTGCTGGGGCTGGATTATCCGGGCGGCCCGATGCTGTCGCGCATGGCGCAGCAGGGCACGCCGGATCGCTTTAAGTTCCCGCGTCCGATGACCGATCGTCCGGGACTGGACTTCAGCTTCTCCGGCCTGAAAACCTTCGCGGCGAATACCATTCGCGAACACGACGGTGATGAACAGGCGCGTGCCGATATCGCCCGCGCCTTTGAAGATGCGGTAGTGGATACGCTGATGATCAAATGCAAGCGTGCGCTGGAGCAGACCGGCTTCAAACGCCTGGTGATTGCCGGCGGCGTGAGCGCCAACCGCACGCTGCGTGAACGCATGGCAACCATGATGAGCGCGCGCGGCGGCGAGGTGTTTTATGCCCGTCCGGAGTTCTGCACCGACAACGGCGCGATGATTGCCTATGCCGGCATGGTGCGGCTGAAAGGCGGCACGCGCGGTGAGCTGGGTGTCAGCGTGCGGCCACGCTGGCCGCTGGCGGAATTACCGGCCATCTGATAATAAAAAACCGGCTGCGCGCCGGTTTTTTTATTTCTTCTTTTTACGTTTCCACACGCGGTTTTCCTGACCGCGCCACAGGCGCTGAATATTGTCGTGATGGCGCAGCAAAATCAGGCATGACAGCATCGACACCGGAAAGGTGAACTGCGGCTTAAACCACCAGACGTAAAAAGGGGCAATTAACGCGCTGACGATCGCGCCCAGCGATGAGTAGCCGCTGAGCAGCACCGTCAGTAGCCAGGTGCCGGTCATCAGGCCGGTCAGGTCCCAGCCAATCGGCGCGATGGCCCCAAACGCGGTGGCCACACCTTTGCCGCCGCGAAAGCGGAAAAACACCGGATAGATATGGCCGAGACAGGCGGCGATGGCCGTGAGGCCAAGATACATCGGCATGACGTGCAGCCACCAGGCGATCCACACCGGCACCATTCCCTTCGCCACGTCGAAAATCAGTACCGCGGCAGCGGCGGCTTTACCGCCAATACGTAACACGTTGGTGGCGCCTGGATTGCCAGAGCCTGCGCTGCGGGGATCGGGTAAACCAGCGAGTTTACAAACCAGGATCGCACTGGAAATCGAGCCGCAAAGATACGCGAAAATAATCATACCAAGCGCGATAGCACTCATAGCTTCGTACCGTTCCTTTTGGGTCGTTTTGTTCTCGATAAGCGTGGATAATACGCATAATCCGCCGGAAGTGGTATCCGGCTAAGCCAAAAACAGAGAGTGACATCATGGATATCGTATTTATAGAACAACTCACCGTGTTCACCACCATTGGCGTTTACGACTGGGAACAGGGCATGCAGCAGAAGCTGGTGCTCGATGTCGAAATGGCGTGGGACAACCGGCAGGCGGCGGTGAGCGACGATGTGAACCACTGTCTGAGCTACGCCGATGTCACCGAAGCGATCCTCAGTCATCTGCAGGGGCAGCGTTTTGCGCTGGTCGAACGGGTGGCAGAAGAAATCGCCGATCTGTTGATGAATCGTTTCAAAACGCCCGGAGTACGCGTGAAGGTAGGTAAACCGGGGGCTGTCGCCCAGGCGGCGAGCGTGGGCGTGAGAATTGAGCGCGGGACTATTCCTAAATAAATCCTGCGTGATTGCCATCACAATGAAACCAAACCAAATTATGGTGTGTCTCAGTGGAGGCCGCTGCGCTGATGAAGGGGAAGTGACCGAAATCCTTAAGGTTTCCTTCAGCAAGGTGCAGGCATAATTTCAGGCGGTAGCGGTGCGCGACCGCCTTTTTACTGTTTAAAACGGATAGAGGGTAAAATTTGATGGCAGACATTCATCAGCTATGGGTAGCTGCAATCCTGGGGGTTGTGGAAGGCCTTACGGAGTTCCTGCCGGTCTCATCCACAGGCCACATGATTATTGTTGGCCATTTGCTGGGGTTCGAGGGTGAGAAGGCGGAAACCTTTGAAGTGGTGATCCAGCTGGGCTCAATCCTCGCCGTAGTCGTGATGTTCTGGCGCCGGCTGTTTGGCCTGATCGGCATTCACTTCGGCCAGGAGCGCCACGAAGGCGTCGGCAGCGGAAAACTGACGCTGATTCACATCCTGCTGGGTATGGTGCCGGCGGTAGTGATTGGCCTGGTACTGCATGACCAGATTAAAACCCTGTTTAACCCGATCAACGTGATGTACGCGCTGGTGGTGGGCGGTGTGCTGCTGCTGGCGGCGGAATATCTCAAGCCAAAGCAGCCGAAAGCGGTGGGCATTGATGACATCACCTATCGCCAGGCGTTTATGATTGGCTGCTTCCAGTGTCTGGCGCTGTGGCCGGGCTTCTCGCGTTCCGGTGCCACCATCTCCGGCGGTATGCTGATGGGCGTCAGCCGCTATGCGGCGTCCGAGTTTTCCTTCATCCTCGCGGTACCGATGATGATCGGTGCTACCGGACTCGATCTCTACAAGAGCATGGGCTTCCTGACGATGCAGGATTTCCCGATGTTTGCCGTGGGCTTCGTGACCGCCTTTATTGTCGCGCTGCTGGCAATCAAAGTGTTCCTTGAGCTGATCAAACGTATCTCGTTTGTGTCGTTTGCCATCTACCGCTTTATCGTCGCGGCAGCGGTTTACGTCATCTTTATGTAATACGCGAGGCGCGGCCGGTTACGCTGGCCGCGCGTCGATTAACCCTTCCTGCAACGCCAGCACGCGCCGACGCGTCAGCTCTTCCCGCACCGCCGCGCCTGTGAAACCGGCCTCGACCACCGCTTTGGTAGGCACCGCCTGCGCCAGCGCAAACGCGCGCCGCAGATAATCGCCCTGCGGATAAGCCATGCTCTCCAGCGTCGTACGCCCGCGTGCATCGGCTTCGCTGGTCAGTGCCATCTTTTCCACGCGATCGGGCTTGCGCCAGGCGTCGATGCGGTCAAACAGCGCCACCAGCGCGTCAGCCGGCTGGCGTTCAATGGTGTGCACCACATCGTGAAACTCCGTCACCACCAGGGCCAGATCGCGCACCTGGTTCGGCACGCGCAGCCGCTGGCACAGCGCTTCAACAATCGGTACACCGGCCGGGCCGTGACCATGATGGCTCGGCCACTTCTCTGGCGGCGTCAGCGCTTTACCCACATCGTGAAACAGCGTGGCGAAGCGCACGTCAAGCTGGTCGGAGAGCGCTGCGGCCATGGTCAGCGTCATCAGCGCGTGGACGCCGGTATCGATCTCCGGATGCCACTTAACGGGGGCCGGAATGCCGTACAGGTTGTCGATTTCCGGGAACAGCACCTGCAATGCATCGCAGTCGCGCAGCAGCTGGAAATAGACCTGAGGATTGCGCGTCAGCAGCGCTTTTTCCGTCTCTTTCCACACCCGCTCTGCGGTGAGGTGCGCCAGTTCACCGCTGTGCGCCATCTCGCGCATTAGCGCCTGGGTTTCGGGTGCCACGCGGAAATTGAGGTGGGCGAAACGGGCAGCAAAACGCGCCACGCGCAGCACGCGCAGCGGATCTTCATTAAAAGCTGCCGACACGTGACGCAGGGTGCGCTGCTGCAAATCCTGCTGGCCGTGATAAGGGTCGATCAGCGTGCCGTCAGCGGCCTGCGCGATGGCATTGATGGTCAGATCGCGACGCTGTAAATCCTGCTCCAGCGTCACGTCCGGCGCGAACTGGGTCACGAAGCCGGTATAACCGTTGCCGCTTTTGCGCTCGGTGCGCGCCAGCGCATACTCTTCGCGGCTTTCAGGATGTAAAAAAACCGGAAAATCCCGGCCCACCTGCTGATAGCCCTGCGCCAGCATGCTGTCGGGCGTTGCGCCCACCACCACCCAATCTCTATCTTTTACCGGCAAACGCAGTAAGGCATCACGCACTGCGCCACCGACCAGAAACGTCTTCACTCAACCACTCCAGAGGCAATCCACTTTTGCGTGCCGCGCACGCTTGTTACGTTATTGTTGCATACTTTGGCGAAAAAGCGGGCATGCCAAAAGGGGCATCTTACGATCCCCTTCAGGCAAACCACAAATGGCGTGGCGGCTTTAATTCATCCAGCGATCGTTTTTCTTGCGGCGCGGCACCATGTGCGGCAGCAGCAGACCGAGCAGCAGACCCACGCCGAGCACGCCGCCGCCATACATAAACCACTGCATGATGATGGTGCGCTGTTTGTCATCCAGCTGAACGTTAGCGGCGCTGACCTTCTTCTGCGCCACAATCAGCTCGTTGCGCAGCTTCTGATTCTCTTCTTTCAGGCCGTTGATGGTGCCGTCGCTGTTGGCCACCTTGTTCTGCATCTCTGACGTACGCTGATTCCAGCTGTTATCAATGTTCGCCAGTTTGTCGGTCAGCTCTTTGACCTGCTGCTCCAGCTGCGGCACGCGGGTGCGCAGGCTGGGGGAAGCGCTGAGCTGCGACAGCGGGATCCAGTTAGTTTTGCCTTCTGCATCGCGGATTTGCGCGTACTGCGAGTCATTATTGGTTTGCAGCAGCGTGACTTCCTCCCCGGCATTCAGCTTGCCAACCAGGCGATACTGATCGCCAGGGCCGCTGCGTACCCAGGTGGATAATTCGTCGGAGATGTAACGTTTTTCATCGGCCGCGTGGGCCGGTGCGATGGCGCTGAAAGCCAGCAAAGAGAGAGCGGCAAGTGTGATTTTTTTCATTCGATATCGTTTTTTCATGATGGGCGTAAATTTACCGGCACAGTCTGGAGTCGCTTCGCATAAATCTGAATGAGAACTATCCTGGTCTCAATGCGGTGCGAAAAGGGTCGTAAAAGCACAAGAAAGCAGAGACAGCAGGCTTGCGGTGCATTACTCTTCGCCAGATTAAACTCGTAAGTGCCAGCAGCGTATTGAATAAAAAATTATGACCATCGAAATCGAATTAAAGTTCATTGCCACCCCGCAAGCCGCCGAAAAACTGGCGCAGACGCTTGCCGCCTGGCCACATCAGCATCACGCCGCGCGTGAGCTGACCAACATCTATTACGAAACCGATGACAACCAGCTGCGCCGCTGGGATATGGGCCTGCGGATTCGCGGCGTGGATCAGCGCTATGAAATGACGCTAAAAACCGCCGGCAAAACGCTGGGCGGCCTGCATCAGCGTCCGGAATACAACGTCGACCTCAGCGAGCCGCAGCTGGACATTGCCCGCCTGCCGGCAGAGATCTGGCCGCAGGGGACCGATATTGCCGCGCTTCAGTCGCGTTTGCAGCCGCTGTTCAGCACCCATTTCCAGCGTGAAACCTGGCTGGTGAGCGTTGGCGACAGCGAAATTGAAGTGGCTTTCGATTGCGGCAGCGTTGCCGCAGGGGAGCTGAGCGAGCCGCTGTATGAAGTGGAGCTGGAGCTTAAGCGCGGAGCGCGCAGCGATATGCTGACCTTCGCCAGCGCGCTGATCGCCACGGGCGGCCTGCGCCTTGGCAGCCTGAGCAAAGCGGCACGCGGTTATCAGCTGGCGCAGGGCAACGCGCCGCGACCATTGCGCGCGTTGCCGCTGCAGAAAATTGCCGCCAAAGCCACGGTGGAGCAGGGCATGGTTCACGCCATGAGCGCGGCGCTCGGCCACTGGCAGTACCACGAAGAGGTCTGGCTGCGCGGTAACGAAGATGCCCGGGCACGGGTAATTGAAGCGCTGGAAACGCTGCGTCAGGCGTTTTCCCTGTTTGGCACGCTGGTGCCGCGCAAGGCCAACAGCGAACTGCGTCAGAAGCTGACCCGGCTGGAAGAGCTGCTGGCGGACAGCGAGGCCAGCGCGGAAACCGTCTGCTTCTCACCAACCTCGGTTGAAGCCCAGTTAGCACTTACTCACTGGCTGGTGGAGTCGCAGTGGCAGCCGTGGCTGGACGAGAAGAACAAAAGTAAGCTGCAGGGCTCGTTTAAACGCTTCAGCGACATCATGCTGGGGCGCATCGGCGCGGATCTGCGTGAAACCTTCGTCGACGTGCAGCTGTTTAATGAATTTCAGGACAAAGCCACGCGCCTGAACCGCCAGTTGCTGGCGGTGCACCTGCTGGCAGGTGCATATCCGGCTGAAGAGGTCAGCCAGTGGCTGGCGGGCTGGCAGGAGTTGCAGCACGCCATTCGTGAAAAACAGGAGCGCGGTCTGATTCAGCTGGTCAATCTGGCGATCCGTCAACCGCCGTTCTGGCTGAATAACGGTGCGAAACGCTAAGGCTACGGCACCATCAATCATCAGGGAGGGAAGATGTCGTTACCGTTACCGACGCTGATGCAGGCGCAGCTCGCCAGCGTGGCAGAACGTCTGGGCCTGCCGCTGACGGCGATCACCCCGCAGCAGGCTGGCGCGCTGACCTTTAGTGACTTTATCGTGGACAACCTGCAGCAGCATCCGGCGTGGTGGCAACAGCTGCAGCAGCAACCGCCGCAGCCCGAAGAGTGGCAGCACTATGCGGCCTGGCTGGCAGCGGCGTTGCAGCCGGTGGATAACGAAGCCTCCCTGATGCGCGAACTGCGCCTGTTCCGTCGTCATATGCTGGTGCGCATCGCGTGGATGCAGGCGCTGGAGCAGGCCAGCACCGGGCAGAGCCTGACGCAGCTCAGCACGCTGGCGGAAGTGCTGATTACCGCCGCGCGCGACTGGGTGTGGCAGGATTGCTGCCGCGATTTCGGTACGCCGTGCAACGCCGCCGGCGAAGCGCAGCCGATGCTGATTCTTGGCATGGGCAAGCTGGGCGGTGGTGAACTCAACTTCTCTTCCGATATTGACCTGATCTTTGCCTGGCCGGAAAACGGCGTCACCCGCGGCGGCCGGCGCGAACTCGACAACGCGCAGTTCTTTACCCGCATGGGGCAGCGCCTGATCAAGGTGCTGGATCAACCTACCGTCGATGGCTTTGTTTATCGCGTGGATATGCGCCTGCGCCCGTTCGGCGACAGCGGCCCGCTGGTGCTGAGCTTTGCCGCGCTGGAGGATTACTACCAGGAGCAGGGCCGTGACTGGGAGCGCTACGCGATGGTGAAAGCGCGCCTGATGGGCGACGATGGCGGCCACTGGAGCCAGGAGCTGCAGCAGATGCTGCGCCCGTTCGTCTATCGCCGCTATATTGATTTCAGCGTGATTCAGTCGCTGCGTAACATGAAAGGCATGATTGCCCGCGAAGTACGGCGGCGCGGCCTGAAGGACAACATCAAACTCGGCGCCGGCGGCATTCGCGAAACCGAATTCATCGTCCAGGTGTTTCAGCTGATTCGAGGTGGACGTGAGCGCTCACTTCAGCTGCGTTCGCTGCTGCCCACGCTGCAGGCCATCGGTGAGCTGGCACTGTTAACGCCGGAGCAGGTTGACCATCTGCGCGCCGCCTACCTGTTTTTACGCCGGCTGGAGAATCTGCTGCAGAGCATCAACGATGAACAGACACAGACGCTGCCGGAAAATCCGCTCGACCGCCAGCGCCTGGCCTGGGCGATGGGCATGGCGGACTGGGCGACGCTGCTGGCACAGCTGGAACAGCACATGGCCGGCGTGCGCCACATTTTCGACGAGCTGATAGGCGATGATGCGCCGGATGTCGACGATCAGCCGCAGCTGGCGGAGTTTGCCAGCCTGTGGCAGGACGCGCTGGAAGAGAGCGATTTGCTGCCGGTGGTACCGCAGCTGCAGGCGGAACAGCGCCATGCGCTGTATCGGGCGCTGAATGATTTCCGTCAGGATGTCAGTCGCCGCACTATCGGCCCGCGCGGCCGGCTGGCGCTCGATCAATTAATGCCGCGCCTGCTAAGCGAAGTGTGCGCGCGTGACGACGCCGATGTGGTGCTGGCGCGCCTGACACCGCTGCTGCTTGGCGTATTAACGCGCAGCACCTATCTCGAGTTGCTGACCGAATATCACGGCGCGCTGCGCCATCTGATTCGCCTGTGTGGCGCTTCGCCGATGATTGCCAGCCAGCTGGCGCGCTATCCGCTGCTGCTGGATGAACTGCTCGATCCGGCCACGCTGTATCAGCCCACCGCCACTGACGCCTATCGTGACGAACTGCGCCAGTATCTGCTGCGCATTCCCACCGATGATGAAGAGCAGCAGCTGGAAGCGCTGCGCCAGTTCAAGCAGGCACAGCATCTGCGTATCGCCGCCGCCGACATCGCCGGAACCCTGCCGGTGATGAAAGTGAGCGATCACTTAACCTGGCTGGCGGAAGCGATCATTGAATCGGTGGTGCAGCAGGCGTGGCAGATGATGGTGCAGCGCTATGGTCGCCCTTCGCACCTCACCAGCGACAGCGAGCGCGGCTTTGCCGTGGTCGGCTACGGCAAACTGGGCGGCTGGGAACTGGGTTACAGCTCGGATCTCGATCTGGTGTTTCTGCATGACTGTCCGGACGATGCCGAAACCGACGGTGAACGCGTCATTGACGGGCGCCAGTTTTACCTGCGTCTCGCCCAGCGCGTCATGCATCTGTTCAGCACCCGCACCTCGTCCGGCATTTTGTATGAGGTGGACGCGCGCCTGCGCCCCTCTGGCGCGGCCGGCATGCTGGTCAGCACCTTTGCTGCCTTTGACGACTATCAGCGCCATGAAGCCTGGACGTGGGAACATCAGGCGCTGGTGCGCGCGCGCATCGTGTTTGGCGAACCGGCGCTGTGTGAACGCTTCGATGCGATTCGGCGCGGTATTCTGTGCCTGCCGCGTGAAGGCGCGAAGCTGCAAACTGAAGTGCGTGAGATGCGTGAGAAAATGCGTGCGCACCTCAGTAACAAGCACAAAGGCCGCTGGGAGATTAAAACCGATGAGGGCGGTATCACCGATATTGAATTCATCGCGCAGTATCTGGTCTTAGGTTACGCCGCCAGCCAGCCGGCGCTGACGCGCTGGTCGGATAACGTGCGCATTTTCGAACTGATGGCGCGCCACGGCATCATGGCTGATGAGGAAGCGCAGGCGCTGACGCACGCTTACGTCACGCTGCGCGATGCGCTGCACCATCTGGCGCTGCAGGAACTGCCGGGTCATGTCGATCCGGCATCGTTCGCTGACGAACGCGCCGTGGTGAACGCCAGCTGGCAGCGCTGGCTGGCCGCGAGCGACGCGGATGACACGGAGCAGTGAGCCTGGCGGCTTCTATGCTATTATCCGCGCATTATTTTGACTGAACGTTGAAGTCTGGAGTCTCTGCATGAAAGTAACACTGCCCGCGTTTGGCAAGGCCGCTGTGCTGGTTGTCGGCGATGTGATGTTAGACCGCTACTGGTACGGCCCGACCAGCCGGATCTCACCGGAAGCCCCGGTGCCGGTGGTTAAAGTGGATACCATTGAAGAGCGTCCGGGCGGCGCGGCCAACGTGGCGATGAATATCGCTGCACTCGGTGCGGACTCGCGCCTTATCGGCCTGACCGGTGCAGATGATGCTGCGCGCGTTTTGCGCGAAACGCTGGCGCAGGTGAAGGTTGAGTGCGATTTCGTCGCCCTTGATAGCCATCCGACCATCACCAAACTGCGCGTGCTGTCGCGCAACCAGCAGCTGATTCGCCTCGACTTTGAAGAGGGCTTTGAGCAGGTCGATCCACAGCCGATTCACGATCGCCTGCGTCAGTCGCTGGCACAGGCGGGCGCGCTGGTGCTGTCTGATTATGCCAAAGGCGCGCTGAGCAGCGTGCAGACCATGATTCAGCTGGCGCGTGCGGCGCAGGTGCCGGTACTGATCGACCCGAAAGGTACCGATTTTGAACGCTATCGCGGCGCGACGCTGCTGACACCCAACCTGTCCGAGTTCGAAGCGGTGGTGGGTAAGTGCAAAAGCGAAGAGGAGATTGTCAGCCGCGGTATGCAGCTGATTGCCGATTACGATCTCTCCGCGCTGCTGGTGACGCGTTCGGAAAACGGGATGACCCTGCTGCAGCCGGGCAAAGCGCCGCTGCATTTGCCTACCCAGGCGCAGGAAGTGTATGACGTGACCGGTGCCGGCGATACGGTGATCGGCGTGCTGGCCGCAGTGCTGGCTGCCGGTGAAAGTCTGGAGGATGCCTGCTTCCTCGCCAATGCTGCGGCTGGCGTGGTGGTCGGCAAGCTCGGGACTTCAACCGTCAGTACCGTGGAGCTGGAGAATGCGATTCACGCGCGGCCGGACAGCGGTTTTGGCGTGATGACCGAAGCCGAGCTGAAAGTGGCGGTGGCGCAGGCGCGCCAGCGCGGTGAGAAAGTAGTGATGACCAACGGCGTGTTCGACATTCTGCATGCCGGCCATGTCTCTTATCTGGCCAACGCGCGCAAACTGGGCGATCGTCTGATCGTGGCGGTCAACAGCGATGCTTCCACCAAACGTCTTAAGGGCGAAACCCGCCCGGTAAACCCGCAGGAAAACCGCATGATCGTGCTGGGTGCGCTGGAGGCCGTAGACTGGGTGGTGCTGTTTGAAGAGGATACGCCACAGCGGCTGATTGCCGAAGTGCTGCCGGATCTGCTGGTGAAAGGCGGTGATTATAAGCCGGAAGATATCGCGGGCAGTAAAGAGGTGTGGGCCAACGGCGGTGACGTGCGCGTGCTGAACTTTGAAGACGGTATCTCCACCACCAACATCATCAAAACCATTCGCAATCAGTAAACACGTAGCCGGCGGGAGCGAACTCCCGCCGCATAAACTTTACTGGGGCGTATCGATTTTGCCTGCCGGATCTGGCGTGATCACCGCCGGAGCCGGGGCCGCCGGACTTTCACTCTCCAGCTTCGCCAGACGCTGCTCCAGCGCCGCCAGTTTTTCACGCGTGCGCAGCAGCACCTGGGTCTGCACGTCAAACTCTTCACGATTAACCAGATCCATGCGGGTTAACTGCGCCTGCAATACCTGACGAATTTTCTTTTCCACATCGTCGCCAAAGTCGCGAATACCTTTTGGCATCGCTTCGTGCACCTGGCGCGCCAGTTGTTCAATTTTTTTCGTGTCGATCATGGTTGTTTCCTGGTTACGGTGGCTGATAACAGCGCGTGTTCCGACTCATCAAGCATTAAGTGTAATGCCAGAAACGAAAAGGTTAAACCCGAAATCCGCAACGCATGAAGTGCAAAAGCATTTGCACTTTTGTTGATTGCCCGACCAGGTGATTGGCGCTATAGTAATTTCGCTTATTCTCAGGGCGGGGCGAAATTCCCCACCGGCGGTAAATCAGCTTCGGCTGAAAGCCCGCGAGCGCTTTCGCTGTAAAGTGAAAGGTCAGCAGATCCGGTGTAATTCCGGGGCCGACGGTTAAAGTCCGGATGGGAGAGGGTAACGACATCAGCCGGGCTGCGCCCGCGTCACGTTTTTGCCATGTGTTTTCTACGCACTCCTAAGCTCGCCCTGGTTCTGGTAACTCATATTTTATTAATAAGGTTTTTTTACCATGAATCAGACGCTTCTTTCTGAATTTGGCACGCCGGAACAGCGTGTAGAACGCGCCATCGATGCGCTGCGCAACGGGCGCGGCGTGATGGTGCTGGACGATGAAAATCGCGAAAACGAAGGCGATATGATCTTCGCCGCCGAAACCATGACCGTGGAACAGATGGCGCTGAGCATTCGTCACGGCAGCGGCATTGTCTGCCTGTGCATTAACGAAGCGCGCCGCCAGCAGCTGGATCTGCCAATGATGGTAGAGAACAACACCAGCTCTTACGGCACCGGTTTTACCGTGACTATTGAAGCGGCCAGCGGCGTGACGACCGGCGTATCGGCCTCCGACCGTATTACCACCATCCGCGCGGCGATTGCCGATGACGCTAAACCGTCCGATCTGAATCGTCCCGGCCACGTATTCCCGCTGCGCGCGCGCGACGGCGGCGTGCTGGCGCGCGGCGGCCACACCGAAGCGACGCTCGATCTGGTGACGCTGGCGGGCTTCAAACCTGCGGGTGTGCTGTGCGAACTGACCAATGATGACGGCAGCATGGCGCACGCGCCGGAAGTAATTGCGTTTGCGAAGCAGCACGCCATGCCGGTGGTGACCATTGAAGACCTGGTGGCCTGGCGCCGCCAGCATGAAACCCGTCAGGCCAGTTAAGCCGACGTGAAATAAATAAGGCCGGATGTGATGCATCCGGCCTTTTTTTATGATTAACGGCTGGCGTAAAAAACGTGATTGCCTATCACCACGGTACGCTGGAAGGCGTGGCGCCACGCCGGTCTGGCGCTGTGCGCATGAAAGAAGGTCGCGCCTTTTGTCACATCCGCCAGCTTACCCTCGACAATCCGCTGGGCCAGGCGCTGCGCGCGCTGCCAGCTTTTGTCATGCTGCGGCGGATGGCGATGGGGATGTTTGTGCAGAGACGTCCAGGAGAACTGTTTGGGTGCGTACACCACCGGACAGATCTCTTTGACGTCCCAGTTAGCCCGGTTCATGGTGACAGTGCCGACGGCAATCTGTCCCTTCACCGGTTCGCCGCGCGCTTCATGATAGATATTCATCGCCAGGCATAAAATGGCTCCCTGAATTAACATAACACTCCACTGCTTTCTAAGAGTCGCGTGGAGTGTAATGAGCCCGCCGTCGGGTGTTAACAAGACCCGTCTCGACTACGCCTTAACAATCCTAAGTCGTTGATAGTTAAGGTCGAAGTGGTGGTGAATGAGACGAATCTCGCGTCAGCCTACCCCGCTGGTTTGCAGCAACGTCAGGCTCAGGCCCATCACCGTCATGCCGCACAGTACGCCGTAGCTGGGGTTGTTATGCGGGTCGATTTCGCGCGCCAGCGGCATCAGTTCATCCACAGACAGCGCCACCATAATGCCCGCCACCGCCGCCATAATCGTCGCAATCATCACCGGTGAGACCGCCGGCCCCAGCAGCAGAAAGGCGATAATGCCGCCAAGAATCTCCGCCATGCCGGACAGGCAGGCCCAGAACAGCGCTTTGGCTTTCGAGCCGGTGGCGGCGTACATCGGTCCGGCCACCGCCAGTCCTTCCGGAATATTGTGGATCGCGACGGCCAGCGCGATGCCCAGCCCCAGCTCCATATCGCTGCTGGCGGTGACAAAGGTGGCAATGCCTTCGGGAAAGTTATGCAGGCTGATACCGAGCGTCAGCAGGATCGCGGTACGTTTCAGGTTGGTGGGGCGGCGATTGACGGCCATCAGATCCTGCGGATGCTGGTGCGGCAGCAGGCGATCCATGGCGAAATAACCCAGTAAGCCGAGCATGAACATGCCGTAGCCAAGCACCGGCGACATGCCTTCCGCATGCAGCGCGGCGGGCAGCATCTCCATCAGGGAAATCAGCAACATGATGCCGGCGGCAAAGCCGAGCGCAAAGGCCAGTACGCGGTTCGACGGCTTTTGACCGAGCACGCCAAATATCGCGCCGACGAAGGTGGCACCGCCAGCCAGGATGGTTAGCAGCAGAGGTACTGACATGATGGGCTCCTTAATGATAATGATTACCAGTTACAATATAGTTAACCCCATAAAATATCGAGTTATTTAGCGTAAAGTTATGTCGGCAAAATCTTGTTCAAATTTGCTGATAAACATCATCACGCTTATCAGCGTTTTTCCCCTGGCGAAAGCGCGTATCGTGACAGTCATTAACGCGATCCCGACGCCAGAGGATGAATAATGACCCGCATGCCCGCTCTGTTTCTCGGCCACGGCAGCCCGATGAACGTATTAGAAGACAACCGTTATACCCGCGTATGGCAGCAGCTGGGCGAAACCCTGCCGCGTCCGCGCGCTATTCTCGCCATCTCGGCGCACTGGTACACGCGCGGCACGGCGGTGACGGCGATGAGCAATCCGCGCACCATCCATGATTTTGGAGGCTTCCCGCAGGCGCTGTTCGACGTGCGCTATCCGGCGCCAGGTTCGCCTGCGCTGGCGCAGCGCGTTATCGATCTGCTGGCGCCGGTGGCGGTGCAGGCCGATCAGCAGTGGGGCTTTGATCACGGCTCGTGGGGCGTGCTGGCGAAGATGTATCCACAGGCGGACATTCCGCTGATTCAGCTCAGTATTGATGGCACCCAGCCGGCGGCGTGGCATTTTGCGCTGGGACGTAAACTGGCGGCGCTGCGTGACGAAGGCGTGATGCTGGTGGCCAGTGGCAACGTGGTGCATAACCTGCGCATGATTCGCTGGCAGGGCGCGGAAAGCGCTTATCCGTGGGCGGAGAGTTTCAACCAGTTTGTGCGCGATAATCTGGGCTACGAGGGCGAGGCGGCGCAGCATCCGCTGGTGAATTATCAGCAGCATGAAGGCGCGCAGCTGGCTAACCCGACGCCGGAGCACTATCTGCCGCTGCTGTATATTCTCGGCGCGCGAGCTGAAGGTGAGGCGGTGAGCATCCCGGTGGAAGGCATGGAGATGGGTTCGATCAGTATGCTGTCAGTGCAGGTTGGCTGACACCTGTGCCGCCCGCAGCCCGGGCGGCACGTGCGTTACTCAATAAAGGTATGCGGATAGAAACGCGACAGATCCTGCGTGATCAGCGCACGATCTTCCCGCAGACCGATACCGGCAGGCTGATCGTCAATCAGCCAGCTGCCAATCAGCGTATAGCTGTCGCCAAACTTCGGCAGCGGCCAGAACTGCTGGACGATCATGCCTTCTTCGCCATAAGGACCGTCGGCGCGCGCGATTTCCTGACCGTTTTCCACGATGGTGATATTGGCACCTTCGCGGGAAAACAGCGGTTTAACCACATATTTTTCCATCTGCGGCGCGCTGGCATCGTCGGCAAACCAGGCGGGCAGCAGGTTAGGATGGTTGGGGAACATCTCCCACAGCAGCGGTAGCAGCGCTTTGTTAGAGAGAATGCTTTTCCACGCCGGCTCCAGCCAGCGCACGCCAGCATCGGCCAGCTTGGTCGAGAACATCTCGCGCAGCATGAATTCCCACGGATAGAGCTTGAACAGGTTGCTGATCACCTGATCGTGCTGATCGGTAAACTGACCTTTTTCGCCCAGCCCGATCTCATCAATGTAGAGAAATTCACTCGGCAGACCGGCTTCAGTGGCGCAATCCTGCAGATACTGTACCGTGGCGCGATCCTCTTCCGTATCGCGACAGCAGGCAAAGTGCAGCCAGTTAAAACCGTGCTGCTGGTGCAGCGTGGCGAAGCGCTCAATCAACTGCTCCTGCAGGCTGTTGAATTGATCGCTGCCCTGCGGCAGGTTGCCGGCGTTGAGCTGATCCTCCAGCCAGATCCACTGGAAAAACGCCGCTTCGTACAGCGAGGTTGGCGTATCGGCGTTGTTCTCCAGCAGCTTGATCTCGCCTGTGCCATCCCACGCCAGATCGAGGCGTGAATAGAGCGACGGCTGACGCTGCTGCCAGGATTCGCGCACAAAATCCCAGGTGTGTTTCGGAATGCAGAAACGGGTGAGCAGCGCTTCGCTGTTCACCACTTTTTCTACCGCCTGCAGGCACATCTGGTGCAGTTCTGCGGTGGCCGCTTCCAGCTGTTCAATTTGCGCCAGCGTAAACTGGTAATAAGCGTCTTCGCACCAGTAGGGTTCGCCATACATGGTGTGAAACTGAAAGCCGTACTCGGTCGCCTTTTCGCGCCAGTTCGGACGTTCGCTGATAGCAATACGTTGCATGCGCGGGCTTAGCCTCCCAGCGAGCGGCTGCCGGTGCTGGTGGCACTGCTGCGCTGCATGGTGTTCTGTTTGGCTACCGTCTCACCAAAGCCGCCACGGGTGATGGTGGACGTAGTGGCCGGTTTTGGCGCCAGCGCGGTTTTCGGCACGTTTACCGTCCGGCCCGAAGTGGCCGCACCGTAGTTCTTACCGGAAGCATCAACAAACTGGCCGTTAGCCGGGCTGTTAGGGGTTTTTGGCGAGAACAGTGGCTGCTGCGCAAAGCCGGCACCGCCGCCCATCAGACGACCCATCATGTAGCCGGCCATCAGAGGCATCCAGAAGCTGCCGCTCTGCTGCGCTTCAGCGTTGTTCGCCATGGTACCGACGCCCGCCTGTGCCGGGGTTTGCTGACACTGGTTTTCGCCGAATTCCGCGACGCAATCTTCACGCGTGGCGTATTTTGGCGCGGTGCGCTCAGCCTCTTTCAGCGCGTTGTTGTAAGCGGTGGTGCACTGGGCGCTCTGGCCCGGATTGGCTTTCGCACAATCATCGGCGTTCTGGTACATCGAAACCGTTTCATCGCTCTGTTCGCAGCCTGCCAGCATAAACACGGCGGTGACCGCCAGTGCGACCGGCGTTAAATGGCGTGCCTGCCAGCTTTTACGGAAAGCGGCATGACGAATATTTTTTGTCCGTTTCATTATCTTCATCCTGTGCCCAAAGGTGGGGCTTAGGATAGGTGATGAGTGGTGGAAAATGAAGCGGGAAGCCGGGTGGCAAGGGGATCTTTACGTTGTTATACGTTTGAATGCGAAAGGGGCCGCAAGCGGCCCCTTGAAGGCTTAATTAGCGAAAGGATTGGCGCTGTTACGTGCCGCGGCCGGACGGGCCTGAGCGGCGGCGGAAGCGGAGGTCGCTTTCGGGCCGTTATCCACGCGCGCAGCCTGCTGGCTGTTTTCCGGCGCGACCACTTCTGGCGAGGTCGTCACTTCTTTGCCCAGCGTACTGTTCAGCTGCTGCAGATCCTGCTCGTTCAGCGTGCCCAGCGCATATTTGATGTTCAGCTGGTTAATCAGGTAGCTGTAACGCGCATTCGACAGCTGCTGTTTAGCGTTAAACAGCGTAGTCGTCGCGTCTAACACATCAACGATGGTACGCGTACCCACCTGATAACCGGCTTCCGAGGCATCTAATGAGCTCTGCGCCGAGATTACCGACTGTTTGTAAGCGTCGATGCTGCTGATCGAAGCGTTCACGTTGTTGAACGAAGAACGAACGGTCTGGATCGCGCTACGATGCGCGCCTTCCAGCTGCTCGCTGGCGGCGACGAAGTTATACTGCGCCTGTTTCACCTGCGAGGTCACTGAACCGCCGCTGTACAGGGGCAGTGAGAAGCTCAGGCCAACCTGGTTGGAGCCGGTGATCGAATCGGTGGTACCAGCGCTCTGATTAGCGCGGCTGCCGCCGTATTTGCTGTTCGACAGACCGGTAGAAGCGGTCAGATCCAGCGTCGGCATGTGGCCGGACTCGGCGGAGCGAATCTGCTCACGCGCCAGATCCTGGCTCAGACGAGCAGACAGCAGGTTGAGGTTACGGCTCTCAGCCTGTTTCAGCAAATTGGATACCGCTTCCGGACGCGCCGTTTTGAAACGATCGATATTCAGTGACGCCAGCGACAGATAATCCATGCCGGTGATCTGACGCAGCGATTCCACCGCGTTATCCAGGTCGTTACGCGCGGTCACTTCGTTGGCCAGCACGCTGTCGTATTGAGCACGGGCGTTCTGCACATCGGTGATGGCCACCAGACCGACGTTAAAACGCTGGGTGGTCTGATCCAGCTCGCGGTAGATCGACTGTTTCTGCGCTTCAGTGTAAGAGAGCGTATCAATGGCCTTCAGCACGTTGAAATAGGCGGTTGCGGTGTTCAGGATCAGATCCTGCTGGGCTACCTGATAAGTAACGTCCTGAATGCCGGCCGTTTTTTCCTGCAGCGTCAGCGCACGCCATTTCGACATATCGAAAATCGTTTGCGTTAATTGCAGCGAGGCGCTGGTCGTGTTGGAATGGAGACCGCTGTTGTCGCGATAGCCGCTGTTATAGGTATAATCTGCACCCAGACCCAGCTGCGGCAGCAACGGGCTACGCGCTTCGTTAATTTTCTCAAAAGCAGCGTCGCGATCGGCGGCTGAAGCACGCAGATCCGGGTTGCTGAGGCGCGCCTGCTGGTAGACCTGCAACAGGTTTTCTGCCTGGCTGGCAAGGCTGAAACCGCCCAGGCTCAGTCCAATAAAAAGTGGGAGCAGTTTTTTCATTTGCATTCCTTGTGTTGCAGCAAATGCACAGAGAGTGTGCTGCAGGTAAGCCAAAAAATAATCGCCGATTCTACAGAGGCGGCGTCAGAGATAAGTTGGCTGAACGTGCCTTCTCCCCCTAATTTACGTAAATAATTCAGAAAGAACCACTCGGACGGAGCACAAGGGTTGGCTTTTCTTCGCTCCATCCCAATCTGCATAAGGAACCAGATGATGGCGGGTGAAAAAAAATCCCCTGTGACTTTCACAAAAAACGATGTAGAAATTATTGCACGCGATACTCGCTACGATGGTTTTTTTTCCATCGTCAGTTACCGCTTCCGCCACCGCCGTTTCAATGGCGACATGAGCGGTGAAGTGGTGCGCGAAGTTTTTGAGCGCGGACACGCTGCCGTGCTGCTACCCTATGATCCCCTGCGCGACGAAGTAGTGCTGATCGAACAGATCCGCATTCCGGCCTATGATTCCAGCGCCACGCCCTGGCTGCTGGAGATGGTGGCCGGCATTATTGAACCGGGCGAAACGCCGGAAGATGTGGTGCGTCGTGAAGCGGTCGAAGAGGCTGGCCTCAAGGTTGGCCGCGTCAAACCGATAGTGAATTACTTAGCCAGCCCCGGCGGAACCTCTGAGCGTTTGTCGGTGCTGGTGGGCGAAGTGGATGCCAGCCAGGCAGAGGGAAATCACGGGCTGGAGGAAGAGAATGAGGATATTCTTGTGCATGTGGTAAGCCGCGAACAGGCTTATCGCTGGGTGGAAGAGGGGATTATTGATAACGCGGCATCTGTCATCGCTCTGCAATGGCTGGCGTTGCACCATGAGAAACTAAGAGAAGAGTGGAAGCCAACATGAAACAGCGCTATACCCCTGATTTCCCCGAAATGATGCGTCTGTGCGAAACCAATTTCGCTCAGCTGCGCCGCCTGCTGCCGCGCAGTGACGAGGCAGGTGCGTCGGTGATGTATCAGGTGAACGGCGCCAGTTATCAGCTGACTATTGAAGAGTCGACGCGCTACACCACGCTGGTGGAGATCCGCCAGGTGGCACCCGCAGTGAGCTACTGGAGCCTGCCGTCCATGTCGGTGCGGCTCTACCATGATGCGATGGTGGCTGAAGTGTGTTCCACTCAGCAGATCTATCGCTTCAAAGCGCGCTATGATTATCCTAATAAAAAATTGCATCAGCGCGATGAAAAACATCAGATTAACCAGTTCCTTGCCGACTGGTTGCGGTATTGCCTGGCGCACGGCGCGATGGCCGTGCCGGTGTGCTGATAGCGATACCCTGAATCCGCACGGGTATATAACGCAACGATAGCGTGGAGAGAAAGGAAACGCTTTGGATAGCCTGCTAACTCTTCCTGCGGCAAATGGGTCCGAGATCAGGATTTTACAAATTACGGATACCCATCTTTTCGCGGGAAAACATCAATCGCTGCTTGGAGTGAATACCTGGTCGAGTTTTGATGCGGTGCTGGACGCCATCGCGGCGCAACAGCGCGATTACGATCTGATTATCGCCACCGGCGATCTCGCCCAGGATCACACCGTCGAAGCTTATCAGCATTTTGTTGCGGGCATTGCACGTCTGCCGAAGCCGTGCGTCTGGCTGCCGGGCAATCACGATTTTCAGCCAGCGATGGTGGATACGCTGGCGCAGGCCGGCATCGCCGCGGACAAGCATGTGCTGCTCGGCGAGCACTGGCAGCTGGTGCTGCTGGACAGCCAGGTTTTTGGCGTGCCGCACGGCATGCTGAGCGACTATCAGCTGGAGTGGCTGGACCGCACGCTGCGTCAGTTCCCCGATCGCTACACGCTGGTGCTGCTGCACCATCATCCGCTGGCCTCCGGCTGTACCTGGCTTGATCAGCACAGCCTGCGCAATCCGCATCAGCTGGATGCGGTGCTGCAAAACTTCCCGCTGGCGCGCCACCTGGTGTGCGGCCACATTCATCAGGAGCTGGATCTCGACTGGCACGGCCGCCGCGTACTGGCGTCGCCTTCGACCTGCGTCCAGTTCAAACCGCACTGCACCAACTTCACCATTGATACCGTAGCGCCCGGCTGGCGCTGGCTGACGCTGCAGGCGGATGGCACGCTGCACACCGAAGTGAATCGTCTGCAGAGCGATCT
Source organism: Pantoea sp. VS1 (assembly GCF_002207995.1). Classification (NCBI taxonomy): domain Bacteria; kingdom Pseudomonadati; phylum Pseudomonadota; class Gammaproteobacteria; order Enterobacterales; family Erwiniaceae; genus Pantoea; species Pantoea sp. VS1. The sequence continues at coordinate 40,646 of NZ_NHZE01000057.1, read as the reverse complement.
GTTCCGTCCGGACCTGGATTCCGAGGGCTACTAAACCATGGCGGCGCTGATTTATCTGCACGGATTCAACAGCTCACCGCAGTCGGCTAAAGCGACGCAGTTACAGCAGTGGTGTCAGGCGCAGCATCCGCACATTGAGGTGCTGGTGCCGCAGCTGCCGACTTTTCCCGCTGAGGCTGCAGCGCTGCTTGAAGAGCTGGTGATGCAGTATGCCGGGGAACCGCTCGGGCTGGTGGGGTCATCGCTCGGTGGCTATTTTGCCACCTGGCTGTCGCAGTGTTTCATGCTGCCGGCGGTGGTGGTGAATCCGGCGGTGCGGCCATTTGAACTGCTGGTGGATTATCTGGGTGAAAACCGGAATCCCTACACCGGCCAGCAATATGTGTTAGAGTCTCGCCACATTTACGATCTGAAAGTGATGCAGATTGACCCTCTGGAAGCGCCCGATCTACTCTGGCTGCTGCAACAAACCGGCGATGAAGTGCTCGACTATCGCCAGGCGCTGGATTACTACAGCGCGTGCCGTCAGACGGTAGAAGAGGGCGGCAATCATGCCTATATCGGATTCGAACGCCATTTTGCGCAGATGATTGATTTTCTGGGACTGAATACTCCCTGATGCTGCGGGATGGGCCCATTTTCCTATTGCTAATCAGACTGTTACGATGAGCCAATCTAGCTATAATGCTGACGCCATTGAGGTTTTAACCGGCCTCGAACCGGTACGTCGCCGTCCGGGCATGTACACCGATACCACACGCCCTAACCATCTGGGCCAGGAAGTGATCGATAACAGCGTCGATGAGGCGCTGGCCGGTCACGCCAAACGCGTGGAAGTCATCCTGCACGCCGATCAGTCGCTGGAAGTGATCGATGATGGCCGTGGTATGCCCGTCGATATCCACCCGGAAGAGGGCGTGCCAGCGGTCGAACTGATTCTCTGTCGCCTGCACGCCGGCGGTAAATTCTCCAACAAAAATTACCAGTTCTCCGGCGGCCTGCACGGCGTGGGGATTTCGGTGGTGAACGCCCTGTCGAAGCGTGTGGAAGTCACGGTGCGCCGCAACGGTGAGATTTACCAGATCGCCTTCGAAAATGGCGATAAAGTGCAGGATCTGGCGGTGATTGGTACGGTCGGCAAACGTAACACCGGCACCAGCGTTCACTTCTGGCCAGACGAAAGCTTCTTCGACAGCCCGCGCTTCTCCGTCTCCCGCCTCAAGCACCTGCTGAAAGCCAAAGCGGTGCTGTGCCCGGGCGTCGAAATTGTCTTTAAAGACAAGGTGAACGATACCGAGCAAACCTGGCTGTATCAGGATGGCCTGACGGATTACCTGAGCGAAGCGGTGAACGGCCTGCCAACGCTGCCGGAAAAACCGTTTGTCGGCAGCTTTGCCGGTGATGTGGAGGCAGTCGACTGGGCGCTGCTGTGGCTGCCGGAGGGCGGCGAGCTGCTGACCGAAAGCTACGTCAACCTGATCCCAACCATGCAGGGCGGAACGCACGTTAACGGCCTGCGTCAGGGCTTGCTCGACGCGATGCGCGAATTCTGTGAATACCGCAATATTCTGCCGCGCGGCGTGAAGCTGTCGGCGGAGGATATCTGGGATCGCTGCGCCTACGTGCTGTCGGTCAAAATGCAGGATCCGCAGTTTGCCGGACAGACCAAAGAGCGTCTCTCCTCACGCCAGTGCGCGGCGTTTGTCTCGGCGGTAGTGAAAGATGCCTTCAGCCTGTGGCTCAACCAGAACGTGCAGGCCGCCGAAATGCTGGCCGAGCTGGCGATCTCCAGCGCACAGCGTCGTATGCGCGCGGCGAAAAAGGTGGTGCGTAAAAAGCTGACCAGCGGACCGGCGCTGCCGGGCAAGCTGGCCGACTGTACCGCGCAGGATCTGAATAAAACCGAACTGTTCCTGGTGGAAGGGGATTCTGCGGGCGGCTCCGCCAAGCAGGCGCGCGACCGCGAATATCAGGCGATCATGCCGCTGAAAGGCAAGATCCTCAACACCTGGGAAGTGTCGTCGGACGAAGTGCTGGCGTCGCAGGAAGTGCACGATATTTCGGTGGCGATAGGTATCGATCCGGACAGTGAAGATCTCAGCCAGCTGCGCTACGGCAAAATCTGTATCCTCGCCGATGCGGACTCCGACGGCCTGCACATTGCCACGCTGCTGTGCGCGCTGTTTGTGAGACACTTCCGCTCGCTGGTGCAGCAGGGCCACGTCTATGTGGCGATGCCGCCGCTGTACCGCATCGACCTCGGTAAAGAGGTGTATTACGCGCTCGATGAAGACGAAAAAGAGGGCGTGCTGGAGCAGCTGAAGCGGAAAAAAGGCAAGCCGAACGTGCAGCGCTTTAAAGGTCTGGGTGAGATGAACCCGCTGCAGCTGCGCGAAACCACGCTCGATCCCAACACCCGTCGTCTGGTGCAACTGACGGTCGACGAAGAAGACGTCGAGCAGACGTTACGGATGATGGACATGCTGCTGGCGAAGAAACGCTCGGAAGACCGCCGCAACTGGCTGCAGGAAAAAGGCGACCTCGCGGACCTCGAAGTGTGATGCAAACGGGACGCTGCGGCGTCCCTTTTTTATGCCGGCTACGCGTGCGATCGCTACCCGTCCCGATCTGTCCCATCGCCGCATGCCCGTTAATATAAACCGCGCTGGGCGCGGCACCCCTATGCCGCCTGCTGCCCCGGGTCAGCGATAATCCCTGCGTTTTGCTGCATTGTGGTATCCTGCCGCTGCTGAACGTGGAGCAATCTACCTCAGCAGCCGTGAGAACGAGGCTAAGACCGGTCTCGAAGTAGCAATGCGCTGAGGTAGGAAGAGTGAAAATCACACTGGAAGAGTTACGCGCCTGGGTCGCGGTGGTGGACACCGGTTCGATTACCGCCGCAGCGGAACAGCTGGATCAAACCAGCTCCGGCATCAGCCGGGCGCTGAGCCGCCTCGAAAGCAAACTGCAAACCACACTGCTGCACCGCACTACGCGTCGCCTGGCGCTGACCGAAGAGGGGCTGATTTTTCTCGATCACGCGCGGCAAATCCTCGCGTCGGTGGAGCAGGCCGAAGAGCATATCGCGCAGCGGCGCGACATTCCCTCCGGACGGCTGCGCGTCAACGCCAATACACCGTTTACCCTGCATGTTATCGTGCCGCTGGTTGCCGAATTTTGCGCGCGCTATCCGCAAATTCAGCTGGAGCTGAACACCGATGACATTGTCATCGACCTGCTTGAGCAGCAAACCGATATCGCTATTCGCATTGGCGAACTGCGCGACTCCACGCTGCGCGCCCGCGTGCTGGGCAGCAGCGCGATTCGCCTGCTGGCCAGTCCGGCCTATCTGGAAAAAGCCGGCGCGCCGCAGAGCGTGGAAGATCTGCTGACGCACCAGCTGCTGGGATTCAGCCAGCTGGACGCGCACAACGTCTGGCCGGTATGGCAGCGTGAAGGCGAGTTTTTGCGCATCAAACCCACGCTTTGCGCGTCGAGCGGCGAAACCCTGCGCCAGCTGGCGCTGGCCGGCCAGGGCATTGTGCGGCTATCGGATTTTGTCAGCCGCGAGGATCGCGCCAGCGGCCGGCTGGTACAGGTGCTGGAAAATGACACGCGCGAACTGCGCCTGCCGATTCACGCGGTGTACTATCGCAACCAGTCGCTCAGTTCCCGCATCACCTGTTTTCTGGATTTTTTACGGGAAAAAATTCAGGAAAATCATCTGTTATAGTCCGGTTCTGTTTGAATAACCTTTCCTGTTATGTTCTGCCCTCATCGATAAAAACGCTTTAATTCAATCGGTTAATGATTTAGCTATCTTTCGGCCGCCCATTTAAGAATTTTTTCCTAACGGGACATTTCTTATGTCTCGGATTTATCTCTTTCCGGATTATGTCGCAACTTTGAGCCCACCCAAGGGCAGAGCCAGGGAGATTGCGGCGCTTGCCTGCAAACGCGCAGTCAAAATTAATCGACGGAAGGAAGAATCATGAACGTTTCACCCGTAAGTGTGGCGGTTATCGATAAGAAAACCATAACCAAAGCGGAAGTGCTGCGCGCCGGTAAAGACGGCAAAGCAGTGAAGATTCAGGCAATTACCAACGGTAAATATCTGCTGACGCAGAATCAGGACGGCACCGCGCCTGAAAACATCACCGTTAAACGCGCAGGGAAAAACCTGCTGGTGATGCTGGAAGGCTCAGACGCCAGCAAACCGGATCTGATTATCGAAGATTTCTTCGCTAAATCCGGCACCTTAGTGGGTAAAGCGGAAGACGGCGAAATGCACGCTTACGTCGCGACGGACGGCAATGCCGACCACGAAGCGGCCGCGCTGGCCGACGGCGAAACCACCGCGCTGGCGCTGGGTGAAGGCAGCGTTGATGATAATTCCGGTTACGCGCTGGCCAGCGGCTTTGAATGGTCGCCGGCGCTGATTGCGCTCGGCGGTCTGGCGGCTATCGCGGCGGCGGCGGGTCTTGGCTATGTCGCGGCGAAACACCATTACGACAATAACGACGGCAGCCACAGCGGCAAAGGTGAAGGCGGCGGTGGCAGCGGCGGCGGCGATATCAGCAAGCCCACGATCAGCGATGTGATTGATGATATCGGTGACGTAACCGGTTCGGTGGCTAACGGCGGCCGCACCGATGACACCATGCCCACCTTCAACGGCACCGGCACGCCGGGCAACACCATTGAAATATGGGATGGTGAGACGCTGCTGGGTGAAGTGCTGGTGGATGACGAGGGTAACTGGACCTTTACGCCGGAAAAACCGCTGGCGGCTGGCAATCACAGCATCGTTACCGCCGAGCGTAACGCCGAAGGCGTGGTGGGTGAAGAGAGCGATCCGTGGGAATTCATCATCGATCTGACGGCGCCAGCTAAAGGCACTATTGGCAGCGTGATGGACGATATGCAGGATCCGCCGGTGCTGATCGAAAAAGGCGGCGTGACGAAAGACAATACGCCGACGCTGACCGGTAAAGCTGAAGCGGGCTCGACGGTAGAAATCTGGAACGATGGCGTGAAGCTGGGCACCGCCAGGGTAGACGCCGAAGGCAACTGGACCTTTACGGCTCCGGCGCTGCAGGATGGGCGACACGAGCTGAGCATCGTGGTGGTCGATCAGGTGGGGAACAAATCGCTGCCATCCGATCCGTTCATCGTTGATGTGGACACCGTGGCGCCGGAAAATCCGGGCATCGGCGTGATTAAAGACAGCGAAGGTAATCCGCTGGAAGACGGTTCCACCACAAAAGATCTGCGTCCGACGCTGGAAGGCAGCGGCAACGACGGCGATATCGTGGTGATTATCGACAACGGCAAGCCCATTGGTTCGGTGATTGTAGAAGACGGCAAGTGGACCTTCACGCCAGAAAACAATCTGCAACCGGGCGAGCACGAGCTGGAAATCGTGGTACGCGATCCGGCCGGTAACGAATCACCGGCCTCTGACAAGGTCACGATTGGGTTTGAAGGCGACACGCAAGTGCCGGTCGATCCTGAACCTGTCGATGGCCTGCCCGATCCGGACGTTCCGGTTTCTGGCGTGATTGAGCATATCTTTAAAGACAATAACGACGCCGGCGTGCGTACGCCAATCGAAAACGGCGGCGCGATGAACGATCCGAGCATCATTGTGTCCGGTAAAGGCGTGCCAGGCGAGCTGGTTACCATCTACATTGTCGGTCTCGAGAACAGCTACAGCTTCACTACCACGATTGGTGCTGACGGCAAATGGGAGCTGACGACGACGGATCTGGCGGATGATATCTATCAGCTGCGCGGCGTGTTCTCCAGCGATGGCGAAGTGACCGGCAAAACGGACATTTATGAAGTGGAAGTCGACACCATTCCACCGCCGCCGCCAGAGATTAATGCGCTTGAGCTGGCCGGTCTCGATCTTTCGGCTCTGCTTTCGCTGGACAATCATGAACTGTTCAATGAGGCCGACGATCAGCCGCAGCCGATTAATGCGGAGTTACTGCAGCTTAATAACGATGCGTTTAATGACTGGAATAATCAGGAAAGCCAGAGTGGTGTGATGGCTGAAAATAATTCCCAATCAGATGCGCTGTTCTTACAGAACGAAATCGAACAATTCTAATTTATCTGGAGCATACAGGTGCAATTTATTGCACCTGTGAAACTTAAATGAAAATTGCAAAAAAATTACTTTTAGCTTCACTGGTGTGTGCGCCAGTATTAACGACTTTTTCAACCCAGGCGCAAAATTCATTTGGTGCCGCATGGCGCAGTTTATCGCCGGTATCGGCAGAGCAGGCGCGGGTGGTTTATTATCGTCCGGCTTCACTAACCGGAGAAAAACCGGCGAATATTTATGTCGACGGTGAATTTCAGACGTCGTTACTGGCCGGTGGCTATACGGTGTTTTGTGTTGCGCCGGGAACCCATTCGCTGGGCAGTTATGTCAACGATGCGCCAGATTATCAGGGTAAACGCGCGCAATCGTGGAGTGATAAACTGGCTGCCGGTAAAACCTACTACATTCGCGCTAACCTTGATGACAGCGGTCGTCCGCTGGTGGTCAGCCAGCAGCAGGCGCAGCAGGAGTTACTGAGCACCAAACGGCAGGCTCATTTGCTGTCGCGCGCATCGTCGGTACAGCGCTGTCAGGAAGGAACGGCTGAAGCTTATGATAACTATGCGTTTTCATCTGACCTGCTATTCCGCTTTGGCAGTGCCAACAGCAACGACATCTCCGCACAGGGGCGCGAAGCACTCAGCAGCTTTGCCGGCATGCTGAAAAAGGAAAATGCCGCTCAACGCCACATCATCGTCACCGGCTTTACCGATCCTATTGGTAGCGACAGCAGCAATATGGCGCTCGGCCAGCGTCGCGCCGAGGCGGTGAAAGCACTGCTGATCGCCCAGGGAATGAATGCGGCCAATATCACCGCGCAGAGCATGGGGGAATCTCAGGTCAATACCCAGTGTTCAGGCAACCCGCAGGAGCAGAAAGCATGCTATGCCAGCGAGCGCCGGGTTATTATTAGTGTAGAAAATAAGTGATCTGATTTAATTATTTTAGCAGCGCATTCTCACATCTCATATTGATGAGGTGTGAGGCACTGTGCCTCGATAAAGTTATTAGAGGTTTATATAACTTAATCGATTAAGACGTTTCTCGTATTGTCTGCGGACATAAAAAGCGAAATTAAACCTGTATTCGGCTGGAAATCCCGAAACATTATTTAACGTAAAAGGAATGCACATCATGGCTAATATTCAAGGTAAATTAGAGAACGCCCGCGTTATCTCGACCAAAGATCAGTTTTATAAATGGATTGATAAAAGCGTAGGCGATGCCAACGGCGGCAAGCTGGAGATTACAATCGATGGTAAAGTGCACATCGTTGATATCAGCGAGGACGGCAAATGGTCATTCGACCCGGAAACCAGCTGGTTAGACGGCACCCATGTTATTCAGCTGGTATCGATTGATAAAGCGACCAACCCGAGTGACCCGGCTATCTTCATTCTCGATATGGATACGACGCCTCCGGCGAAACCGGAAATCTGGCGTGTAATTGATAATGCGGCGGAAGATCACTATCTGACGCCGGGTGACGCTACCAGCGATAAAACGCCGGCGCTGTCCGGTGTGGCCGAGCCTGGCACGATTGTTACCCTGTACGATAACGGTGAAGAGATCGGTTCCGTCGTAGCAGACAAAATGGGTGCATGGAGCATCACGCCGGAGCTGGCAGACGGCGAGCACAAACTGACCGTGATGGCGAAAGATAAGGTTGGCCATGAAAGCCCAATTTCTGATGCTTTCAACCTGACGATTGCCGACGGTGTGGTCACTCAGGCAGTGAACGAAGCGGTATCTGAAACGCCAGCAGAATCAGCCTCTGTGGACGCGGCTGCGTTAACTGGTAAACCCGTTAAAACCATCAACACAAAAGTAATTACGATCGGCGGTACAAACGCGGAACCCAATGCATTAGTACAGATAGTAATTGATGATACAGTTTACACCACTCGTGCTGATGCCAGCGGCAAATGGCAGTTTGATTCGCCGGAGCTGAAAGAGGGTTTACACGTTGCCGGCATTCGTTATCTGGACCGCGCGGGCAACTGGGGACCATCAACTCCGCTAATCTACAATATCGACACTTCTGCACCAGAAGCGCCGCAGATTATGCGCGTGATCGATAATGAAGGCAGCGCAGATACCTATCTGACGCCAGGCAACTACACCAATGACAAAACCCCAACCCTGTACGGTGTTGCTCAGCCGGACAGCGTAGTCAAAATCTACGATATTCGCTCCAACGTGATTGGCAGCGTAAAAGCCGGTGCCGATGGCCGCTGGAGCTTCACGCCGGAACTGACCACCGACGGCACCCACGTGTTCAGCGCTAGTTACACCGATCGCTTCGGTGCCGAGAGCCCGCGCTCTGACAACTTCGCACTGACGCTGGACTCCTCCGTGCCGGGCGCGCCATCACTGAATGAGGTGATGGATGACGAAGGCCGCGTTACCGGTCCGCTGAAGTCAGGTGACATTACCGATGACAAAACCCCAACCCTGTCGGGCAAGGGAGATGCGGGCGTGATCGTGCGCGTGTGGGACGGCGATAAACTGATCGGTTCAACCGTGGTGGACCAGCGCGGTGACTGGAAACTGGAAGTTGAGCTGGGTGAGGGCGAGCACTCGCTGGTTGTGGATTCCATCAGCAAAGGCGGCACCGTCTCTGAGAAAACCGATCCGTTCAAACTGGTTGTCGACAGCAATATTCTGCCAGCACCGGTGCTGGATGAGATGGTCGCCAACAACGGCGATGAAGAGCGCGTACTGCAGCCAGGTGATTCCACCAACGACATCACGCCAGTGCTGCGCGGTGAAGGCAACAATGGCGACATCATTTCCGTGATCGTTGATGGCGAGCAGGTGGCAACCGTAATCGTTAAAGATGGCAAGTGGGAAATTGAATTGCCAGAGCTGACAGAGGGTTCACACGATATTGAACTGATCGCCAAAGATCCGGCCACCGGCAAAGAGTCTCCGACCTCTGATCCTATCAACGTGATTATCGATGTTACGCCTCCGGATCAGCCAAAACCACCGACGATTGTCGATAACGAAGGTGAGAATACCGGTCCGGTTGAACCAGGTAAGCCCATTGATGACAACCGTCCAGGCTTCGGCGGCGACGGCGGCACTCCGGGCGATAAAGTGGAAGTCATCATCGAAGACGGTACCGGTAATAAAGTGGTGATCGGCACCGGCATTGTCGGCGAAGACGGCAAATGGGAAGTGAAGCCTGAAAACCCAATCGATGACGGTAACTACGAAGTGATTATCGAAATCACCGATCCGGCTGGCAACGTGTCCAACCCATCCGATCCAATCGATCTGATCATTGACACCAAAAAGCCAGGCTCAATGGAAGGCTCGTACGTACTGGAGGATAACATCGGACCTATCACCGGTGAGATCAAAGACGGCATGGTCACCGATGACAAACAGCCAACCCTGAAGGGCACGTCACCGGATCTGTCGCAGGTCATTATCTATATCGACGATAAGGAACCTGTCGTGGTTGAAGTTAAGGATGGCAAGTGGAGCTATGAGCTGCCAGAACTGGGCGAAGGCAACCATAAGGTTGAAGTACAGCCGGTGAGCCAGTCCGGTGTGAAAGGCGACAAAGAAGCCGCCATTAACTTTGACGTGGATACCACCAAGCCGGAGCTAGTTGAAGGTGGCGTTGATGCTAACTTCGAAGGCGTGTTTGCGGATAAAACCGGCACTGAAACCCATGTGCGGCCGGACACCAACGACGACACCCTGATCTTCAAAGGCAAGGGGTCAGAAGACGGTTCTATCGTGATGATTTGGGCCGACGAAGCGCGTACTGAGCTGATCGGCTCTACCGTGGTGCAAAACGGCGTGTGGCGCTATGAGTCTGACAAACTGGCAGAAGGCGATTATGACTTCAACGTTACGATACGCGATGCGGCCGGTAATGAACTGGTCATCGACAAAACCGTTTCGACCAACGTCGACGTCACTCCGCCGCCGCCGCCAGAGATCAACTCGATCTTCGCTGCCGGTGCCACGGATGTAGAAGGGCTGATGAGCATGTCGCTCAACGACATCATGGCGCAGGGCCAGGACTCCCTGTTCATCGACAACGGCAAGTCACAGCTGGTGGTGAATGCCAAGCAGGGCGAGGCGCTGACGCTGGAAGACATCCTGCCAGCCGGTGAAGATGCCAGCTCCTGGCAGCAGGCGGCCGGTACCGTCACCGTCGGTGGCAACGAGTACAACGTCTACAGCAACGGTGATGCGGAACTGCTGGTGCAGAACCTGCACAACGAACAGCACTGATCATTGATTAGTCGCTAAACAAAAGCCCCGGTCGCAAAACCGGGGCTTTTTTTATGCCTGCAGCGGAAAAATCAGGCGGTCGGTTCCAGCACCAGAATTTTCACGTCTACCACGTCATCTTTGATGGTGGCGCGGTGCGCATCCATGTGCGGCATCTGCTGATGCTGCTCCAGATGGCGCAGCGATTCCCACTGCTCGAGCATAAAGATCGAGTCTGGCGAGTTCTGCTTCCACGGCACCTGCGCCTGGTGATCGACCAGCGCATCGTACTGATGGCAACCCTCTTCTTCCAGCACGACAGGGATCAGTTTATTAATCGCCTCCAGCACCTCCTGACGGCGGCCCGGCTTAACGCAAATTTCTGCAACCACAGTTAACATAACGCTTCCTTCTGTTTTTTCCCGGTGTGCTTACAGTTAAGCAAAGATCTGGCTGAGATGAGTCCGATAACGTGCGATATCGCGCGGCACGTCCGGCTGTTTAATCACGTCGTTACAGATAAAGGTCGGCAGACTTTCCATACCGAGGAACTGATTGGCTTTATGGAAGTGCAGGTACAGGCCGTCCACGCCGACGCCTTCGAAGAACTGGTCAGGATCGGTAAAGGCTTCCAGCGGCGCGTTCCAGGTCAGCGACAGCATGTATTTTTTGCCCTGAATCAGGCCGCCGGAACCGTATTTTTTGCTGGCATCGCTGCGCGAACGGCCATCGCTGGCGTACAGCGCGCCGTGGCCCAGAGTAAACACCTCATCGATGTACTTTTTCACCGTCCACGGCTCGCCCATCCACCAGCCCGGCATCTGATAAATCACCACGTCGCTGTCGAGGTATTTCTGCACTTCGTCCGCCACGTTGTAGTCGCTATCGGCAACGGTCACCTGAACCTCATGGCCCAGATCGCGCAGCTGGCTGGCCGCCACTTCGGTCAGGGTATGGTTCAGTTCGCCTTTGGAATGGGCAAAGGTCTTGCCGCCGTCGATAATCAAAATCTTGCTCATGGATAATTCGCTCCGTTTCTCATAGATGCCGCCCACTCTACGCGCGCGCGTGGGGCAAAAAAATGCGTGATTGATCACAAGACTTTTGCTCTCAAAGCAATAATGCCGTCACTTATGCAACAATCCGCACGCAAACCAACATCCACTTAAAAAGAACACACCATGAAAACTGTGATACTGAGTGCCTTACTTCTGGTGGCCGGCGCGGCTCAGGCGCAATCCCACCTTGATGACGTTCGCCAGAGCAAAACATTGAAGATCTGCACCACCGGCGATTACAAGCCTTACACCTTTCTGCGCAGCGACGGCCAGTATGAAGGGCTGGATATCAGCATGGCGCAGTCGCTGGCCGCCAGCCTCGGCGCAAAGGTGCAGTGGGTACCAACCACGTGGAAAACCCTGAGTGAGGATTTCGTGGCGAAACAGTGTGATATCGCGCTGGGCGGTGTCTCCGTGACGCTTAAACGTCAGCAGATTGCCTGGTTCGCGCAGCCGCTGGGCGTCGATGGCAAAATTCCGCTGGTGCGCTGCGCGGATAAAGCGAAGTACCAGATGGTTGAGCAGATCAACCAGCCGCAGGTGCGGGTAATCGAGCCGGCTGGTGGCACCAACGAAGCGTTTGTGCACAGTCATCTGCCGCGGGCCAGCCTGCAGCTGGCGGAGAACACCGGGATTTTCCAGCAGCTGGTGGATAACAAAGCCGACGTGATGATCACCGATGCTTCCGAAGCGCTGTTCCAGCAGCAGCACTATCCGTCGCTGTGCGCCATTAATCCGCAGCAGCCGATGCAGTATGGCGAGAAGGCTTACATGATTCCGCGTGATGATATGAGCTGGAAGCTGTATGTCGATCAGTGGCTGCACCTCAGCACCGCCACCGGCGAATATGCGCAGATCGCCAGACAGTGGCTGGGCGTGGTGAAGTAATCGTTAGCGATAAATCGTATCGCGACAGGCGTTACCGTCCTGTAGCGGCGCAATTTATTGCGCAATCAGCAGCAGTGCGGCGGGTGAATACGCGCGATAAACCGCGCCGCTACGGCATGGGCTACTGACACCCTGCACTTCCGTAGCGGCCATATTTATGGTTTTGAAATCAACGATACAACCCGGCTTTACCTAACCCGCCGAACAGATTCATCTTGTAGCGAATCACCGCTTTCGCAGCGGCGATGGCATCCGGATAAATCACATTCGGATCCCACCAGCTCTCCCGCGCGAGGATCTCGCGCAGTCGGGCGAAATAGGCGAACTTCATGTCGCTGGAGATATTGATCTTGCCTACGCCCAGCGTCACCGCCTCGGCAATCTCCGCGTCCGGATTGGCCGAACCGCCGTGCAGCACCAGCGGAATATCTACGCGCTGAGAGATATCCTTCAGAATGTGCATCTGCAGCTCCGGTTTCATATCTTTGGGATAGATGCCGTGCGCGGTACCAATCGCCACTGCCAGCGTATCGACGCCGGTGCGCTGCACAAAATCTTCCGCCTGCGCCGGTTCGGTGTAAATCACCTTGCTCACGCCACCTTCCACTGTGGTGCCGGTATCGCCGATGGTGCCGAGTTCGCCTTCCACCGACACGCCCACCGCGTGCGCCAGCTTCACCACCTCTTTGGTCAGCGCCACGTTCTCTTCGTACGGCAGCAGCGAGCCGTCAATCATTACCGAGGTAAAGCCGCACTGAATAGCGCGCAGCACCTGCGCAATTGAAGCGCCATGATCAAGGTGAATAGTGAACGGCACGCGGCTTTTTAAGGTGCGTTCGCGCACGTAACCAAAAAATTCATCGGTGACAAATTCCAGTTCACTCGGATGGATAGAAATAATGGCGGGCGTATTGGTGGCTTCGGCTTCTTCCACCACGGCCCGGATAAAGCAGCTGTCAGCGACGTTAAATGCGCCGATGGCGAAGCGATGTTCACGGGTCGGGGCCAGCATCTCTTTCATTGAAATCAACATGTTTATGTTTCCTTAGCGTGAGTTTTACCAGAGCCGGCGCACGCGCCGACCCGATGAGGGATAAAAAGAAACAGTTGGAAATTGCGCCGCGATCGGGGCGTGCGCGCCGTCAGTAGCGGTTTGCCGACCCTGACCAGCTCAGATATTCAATAACCACTTCGCGACAGGCGGACTCCATCAGCGCCAGCACATCGGCCAGCTCAGCCTGCGGGTGCTGGCGCAGCGCCTGCTGCACCGCGTGCTTACCGGCGTCGAACACCGCAGCGCCGACGTTGATCTTGGCGACGCCACAGGCGCTGACGCGGCGTATATCCTCCGCCGGGGTGCCCGAGCCGCCGTGCAGCGCCAGCGGCCGCGTTGTCACCGCGTGCAGCTGTTGCAGCCGTTCGAAGTCGATCTTCGGCTTTACGCCCGGTGGATAAAGCCCGTGCGCGGTACCGACCGAAATCGCCAGCAGGTCGATGCCGGTCTGCTCAATAAACGGCAGCACGTCTTCTACCCGCGTCATCTTCACGGCGGCATCGGCCAGTTCATATGTGGGCGCATCGGCGATATGCCCCAGCTCGCCTTCAACGCACACACCAGCGGTATGCGCCATCTTCACTACCGCTGCGGTCTGACGAATATTGTCCGCCAGCGGCTCGGCCGATGCGTCAATCATCAGCCCGGTAAAGCCGGCGCGAAACGCCTGACCAATCAGCGGAAAGGCTTTGCCGTGGTCGAGCGCCAGCGCCACCGGCACCGCAGCCTGAGCCGCCAGCGCCTGCACCAGCGGCGCCGCCACCGCTGGCGGAAAATGCGCGCTGTGTCCCTGATACACGTTGAGGATCAGCGGCGCGCGCTGCTGTTCCGCCGCCTGAATCGCCGCGCGGGCGGTTTCGAGGTTGAAGCAGTTGATCGCCAGCACCGCGTACTTGTGCTGGAAGGCGGCCTGAATCAGGTCATTCATCATGGCAAACATGCGGGCTCCTTATTCCAGAGTGAATTTGATCTCTTCATCGCGGACGCCGGGTGCTTCCACGTCATCGAACTCTTCATCCTGCTGTGTGACCGGTTTTTTCATCACCGACAGCATCACGCCGCACACCACGGTGCCGATGCCGAGCGCCAGGCAGAACAGCCACGGTTTGGTGAACAGCGGCACCACGAACATGCCACCGTGTGGCACCGGCGCTTCCACGCCCCACACCATAATCAGTCCGCCGGCCAGCGCTGAGGCCACCACGCAGCTGGCCACCACGCGCAGCAGGTCGCGTGCCGCAATCGGAATCACGCCTTCGGTAATCATGCAGATGCCCATCGGGAAGGCGGCTTTCAGCGCCTCTTTCTCTGCTTTGGTGTATTTGTGGCGCGTCAGCAGATAAGAGAGGGTGATGCCGAACGGCGGAATGATGGAGCCGACAAACTTCACCGCTTCCGGACCGTAAATGCCGTCGACCAGCATGCCGTCGGCGAACAGCGACATGGTCTTATTGATCGGCCCGCCAAAGTCGAAGGTAGCCATCGCGCCGAGGATGGCGCCCATCACGAATTTGGAGCCGCCCTGCATGGATTCCAGCAGATGAATCAGCGTCTTTTGCAGCCAGACGATGGGCTGGCCGATAAAGGTCATCATCAGCAGCCCGGCGATGATGGTGCTGAGCAGCGGCAGTACCATGATCGGCATCAGCCCCTGCATCGACTGCGGCAGCCTGATCACCCGGCGCAGCAGCAGCACGGTGTAGCCGACGAGGAAACCGCCCAGAATCCCGCCGATAAAGCCGGTGCCGATCTGGCCGCAGATAAAGCCGACGATCAGGCCAGGCGCAAAGCCGGGACGATCGGCAATCGAGTAGGCGATGGCGGCGCTGATCAGCGGCACAATCAGCCCCATGCCCCAGCCGCCGATCTGGTTCAGCATCCACGCAATGCTGCCGGTCTGCTTGCCGACGTCCGGCCCGCCAATCACCTGGCCGAGCGCGATGCAGATGCCGGCGGCGACGATCAGCGGGATCATCCATGAGATGCCGGTGAGCAGGTGGCCTTTGATCTCCTGGCCGTACTGACGTTTGTGATCGCTCATGATCGATCTCCTCAGGCGCGCGCCAGTGAATCCGCCACTTTTTCGAGGAATTTCACCGGTGACTTGATCACCACTTCGGTTTTCACTCGCACGATGGGTTTGCCCTGAAAGCGCTCTTCGCCGTTGATCTTGACGTCAACCGCGAGGATCACCACGTCAGCGGCGTCAATCTGCTCACGCGTCAGCGGCGTTTCAGTGCCGATGGTGCCCTGGGTTTCAACGTGGATGGTGTGGCCCAGCGCGTGGGCCCCCTTAATCAGTTTTTCGCGCGCAATGTAGGTATGCGCGATGCCTGCGGTGCAGGCCGCTACACAGACGATATTCATGTGGCACCTCAAGGTGTTGGGTGTTAACAGAGGTCGGTTTCGGCGTACTGACTAAACAGCCGGATGATATTGCCGGGGTCATTCTCCGCCAGCAGTCGGGCTATCACCTCATCATCGGCCAGCGCGCTGGCCACCTGCGACAACAGGCGAATATGGGTGGTGTTCTGATCTTCCAGCCGCACGGCGAACAGGATAATGCAGCGCACCTGGCTGCCATCCAGCGTTTCCCACGGAATATCCTGCTGGGTGCGGCCAATGGCGAGCGTGGTTTGTTTGACCGCCGACGATTTGCCGTGCGGAATCGCGATATGGTTTTCGAAGCCGGTCGAGCCTTCCGCTTCACGCAGCCAGACATCGGCAATAAACGCGGCGCGATCGCTGATGGCGCCGTCGCTCACCAGCAGATCGGTGAGTTCGTTGATCGCCTCTTCTTTACTGGTGGCGCTAAGCGCCAGGTTAACGCGGCGCGGCGTCAGAATGCGGGAAATGTCCATGGTTGCTCCTCATTCAATCAGTGTGCGGCCAACGCGCAGGGCGTGCCGTTGGGCAGCTGGCTGCCAATCATGGCGTCAGTGACCCGCCGGATATCGTCATCATTAAAAAAAGCGCTGACATACACGGCCGGAATGGCACCGGCGTCGAGATGAATGGTGGTGATCACCAAATCCACCGCGTGGTGCTGACAAAACGCCGCCTGATTGCTGGCTGACACCACGCCGGCAATTTCCCAGTCCGGAAAAGCGCGTAATATGCGGCTCTTGAGCAGGTGCGAGGTACCCACTCCGCTGGAGCACACCACCAGGATGCGTTTGTGGGCGATCTGCCGCTCCAGTGCCGCCTGGAAATGGACGCACAGATAACCAATCTCATCCTCAGCCACCGGCGACAGAGCGAAGGTGCGCGCGGTCAGTTGCATTGCCTGCTGAGTCAGGGAAAATATCTCTTTCATTTCCTGTTTAATATCATCCAGCAGCGGATTGCGAATATGAATGTGATATTTAAGCCGGTTTAATAATGGCTTTATATGCACCAGTAAACCGTCAAATAATAAACGGTCCTGAGATAAGTCCTGCTGAATAAACGCCGAGAAACGATCAATTAATTCGCAGGTTATTTTAACCGACTCGGCAGTGGAAAATTGATTATGCAGCGTCACCTGATCGCCACGCTCTTCCACCACAATGCCGGAGGAGACGATATATTGATAAATAAAGCCGACTTCATCGGCCGGCAATGCACAGCCGATGCGCTGCTCAATGCGCCCCACCATCTGCCGGGCAATGGTGAGAATCGACTGATCCAGATCGTGCGCGGTGGTGAGAATGTCCAGCGCCAGCGCGTTGCCCTGCGCCATGCGGTGCATCATGATCAGGATGTGCGTGCACAGATTGAGATACCAGGCATCGCCCAGCGGATAACTCAGCTGCTGCTCCATCTGTTGCAGCAGCGTCTGCACAAAGGCCACATCCTCTTCGCCAAAATAGTGCACCAGCGCCTGCTGGCTGCCGGGATCGAGCCGCGGCAGCAGCGGCGTACCGGCGACCTGTTGCTGCATCACATCGTTGATCAGTGACACCATCGCCTGACGCAGCGCCTGCTCATGGCCCTCTATATGCGTACCGCCCGGGCCGCGCTGCAGCGTTAATCCCAGCGGCTGCAACCACTCTTCAATCACTTTCAGGTCGTTCACAATCGAGGCGTGGCTGATAAAGTAGCGCTCGGACAGCTTGCTGATTGACGTGGCACGCGGCGCATCGCTCAGGAGCTGGGAGGCGATTTTTATCCGCCGGCTGTTATGACTGAGCGCGTCGCCGGCCTCGTCGCCGTTCAGCTGCTGCTCCAGCTGCAAACGCTGCTGCATATCCTCAACCCGCAGCCGCACACCGCGGCCAGGGGTTTTCTCCAGCGTCAGCGCCCAGTTGCTGAGCCAGCTCTCCAGCCACTGCAGGTCGCGCTGAATGGTCTTTCCGGAGACACCGAGCTGTAACGCCAGCTGACCAATCGGCTGCGGTGCCGCCTGTTGCAACAGCAATTTCACTAACCGGTGTTGTCGCGAAGTCAGTATTTGCATTCGGTCACCCTTTATTTTGGTAAAACCTAATGGGATTTTTCCTTGTGGCATTTATTTCATTGCCAGCAAGCCGTCGCGAAAAAGGTGTGTCGTATGGAGTATGAATTTAGGAAAGGATGGCGGCAGCAACAATACTAAATGTTGTCCCGTCAGGCGGACAGCATTAATACACCGCGGTGACGGGGAATTAAATGCGAGTCTGCTCACACAATAACGCGCTAAATAAGTGTGATGATGCTCCCAATCCTTTTTATTTTTCCAACCGGCGTCACGTTATTTAAGGCCGGGAGATTCTTTCTGTCCTCAACGGCTTCCCTGTGACTAAATCCCACGAATAAGGTACTATCCTCGCCAAATGACCGCCGGATGACCCGCCGTTGCGGGCCACGAAGTGAGGATGCCAGCTTAATGAGTGAAATGACACAGGATGGCGCAGAGCGTCTTGCCCTGCACAAGTTTACTGAAAACGCGTACCTGAACTACTCCATGTACGTGATCATGGACCGTGCGCTGCCGTACATCGGTGACGGTCTCAAGCCGGTGCAGCGCCGCATTGTTTATGCCATGTCCGAGCTGGGGCTTAACGCCAGCGCAAAATTCAAGAAATCGGCGCGTACCGTGGGTGACGTGCTGGGTAAATACCATCCGCACGGCGACAGCGCCTGCTACGAAGCCATGGTGCTGATGGCGCAGCCGTTCTCCTACCGTTATCCGCTGGTGGATGGTCAGGGCAACTGGGGTGCGCCGGACGATCCGAAATCCTTTGCGGCGATGCGTTACACCGAATCGCGCCTGTCGAAATATGCCGAAGTGCTGCTCAGCGAACTGGGGCAGGGCACGGTGGATTACATCCCGAACTTCGACGGCACGCTGCAGGAGCCGAAAATGCTGCCGGCGCGCCTGCCGAACATCCTGCTCAACGGCACCACCGGCATCGCCGTGGGTATGGCGACCGACATTCCGCCGCACAACCTGCGCGAAGTGGCCGAAGCCGCGGTGCGCCTGATCGACAAGCCCAACACCACGCTGGATGAGCTGCTGGAGATCGTGCAGGGGCCGGACTTCCCGACCGAAGCCGAGATCATCACGCCGCGCGACGAGATCCGCAAAATCTACCAGAACGGCCGTGGTTCGATCCGCCAGCGTGCGGTATGGAAAAAAGAGGACGGCGAGGTGGTGATCACCGCGCTGCCGCACCAGGTGTCGGGCGCGCGCGTGCTGGAGCAGATCGCCAGCCAGATGCGCAATAAAAAGCTGCCGATGGTGGAGGATCTGCGCGATGAATCGGATCACGAAAACCCGACGCGGCTGGTGATTGTGCCGCGCTCCAACCGGGTGGATCTCGATCAGGTAATGAACCACCTGTTTGCCACCACCGACCTGGAGAAGAGCTACCGCGTTAACCTCAACATGATCGGTTTGGATAATCGTCCGGCGGTGAAAAACCTGCTGGAGATCCTCTCGGAATGGCTGGTGTACCGCCGCGATACCGTGACACGCCGTCTCAATCATCGCCTGGAACGCGTGCTGCGTCGTCTGCATATCCTCGAAGGTTTGCTGGTGGCGTTCCTCAATATTGATGAGGTGATTCACATCATCCGCAGCGAGGATGAGCCGAAACCGGTGCTGATGTCGCGCTTTGACATCAGCGAAACCCAGGCCGAAGCGATTCTGGAACTGAAACTGCGCCATCTCGCCAAACTGGAAGAGATGAAAATTCGCGGTGAACAGGCCGAGCTGGAAAAAGAGCGCGATCAGCTGCAGGCGATCCTCGCCTCTGATCGCAAAATGAGTAACCTGCTGAAGAAAGAACTGCTGGCCGATAGCCAGACCTACGGCGACGATCGCCGCTCGCCGCTGCATGAACGTGAAGAAGCGAAAGCGCTGAGCGAGAACGAACTGGTGAGCGCTGAGCCGGTCACCATTGTGCTGTCGCAGATGGGCTGGGTGCGCAGCGCCAAAGGTCACGATATCGATCCGGCAGGATTAAGCTACAAAGCGGGCGACAGCTACCGTGCCGCCGCGCGCGGCAAGAGCAACCAGCCGGTGGCGTTTATTGACTCCACCGGCCGCAGCTATACGCTGGATCCGACCTCGCTGCCGTCGGCGCGCGGGCAGGGCGAGCCGCTCACCGGTAAGCTGACGCCACCGCCGGGCGCGGTGATTGAGCAGGTGCTGATGGAAGCGGATGATCAGAAGCTGCTGATGGCCTCCGATGCCGGCTACGGCTTCATCTGTACCTTTGCCGATCTGGTGTCGCGCAACCGCGCCGGTAAAGCGCTGCTGACGCTGCCGGAAAACGCCAAAGTGATGACGCCGCTGGCGGTGCACTCTGGCGACGACATGCTGCTGGCCATCACTCAGGCCGGCCGTATGCTGATGTTCCCGGTGGCCGATCTGCCGCAGATGTCGAAAGGCAAGGGCAACAAGATTATCTCGATTCCGTCCGCGGACGCCGCCGCGGGCGTGGACAAGCTGCAGTGGCTGCTGATTCTGCCGCCGGGCAGTTCCATCACTATCTATGTCGGCAAGCGTAAGCTGATCATGCGTGATGAAGATCTGCAGAAAGTGCGTGCTGAGCGCGGCCGTCGCGGTAGCGTATCGCGCGGACTACAGCGGATCGATAGCGTGGAAGTGAATGCGCCAGCGCGGCCAAAAAGTGACGCGAATAGCGAAGAGTAAGACTGAAAAGGCGAAGGACTGCCACATTTGAGGAAGCTATGTTACTAATTTTACGCACGTTGATCGTTGTGATTTATTCGATTCTGGTTTGTGTGTTTGGCAGCATCTGGTGTCTGTTTTCACCGCGTAATCCGCGCCACGTGGCGACCTTTGGTCACATGTTTGGTCGTCTGTCGACGGTGTTTGGCGTCAAAGTCGAACTGCGTAAACCGGCGGATGCCGAAAGCTACGGTAACGCGATTTACATCGCTAACCATCAGAACAACTACGACATGATCACCGCTGCCAATATCGTGCAGCCGACCACGGTCACGGTGGGCAAGAAAAGCCTGCTGTGGATCCCGTTCTTCGGCCAGCTCTACTGGCTGACCGGTAACCTGCTGATTGACCGCGACAATCGCGCCAAAGCGCACGGCACCATCGGCGAGCTGGTGGCGCAGTTTAAAAAGAAGAAAATTTCCTTCTGGATGTTCCCGGAAGGGACGCGCAGCCGCGGACGCGGTCTGCTGCCGTTCAAGACCGGCGCGTTCCATGCGGCGGTGGCGGCGGGCGTGCCGATCATCCCGGTGGTGGTCTCTAACACCCACGGCAAAATCAAACTGAATCGCTGGAACAATGGCTTAGTGATCGTGGAAATGCTGCCGCCGGTGGATACCACGCAGTTTGAAACCACGTCGGTACGTAAACTGGCGACCCACTGCCGTGAATTAATGTCTGCTAAGCTGGAAGAGTTGAACGCTGAAGTCGCCGAACGCGAAAAAAACGGTAAAATCTAGCCGGCAAAAAAATGGCTCACCCGCAGCGCGCTATGGCTCGAGCTGTCGGGTGCGCTTTGATGCGTGACGGGCCCCGCTGTTTGTAGGGTGCGCATTCATGCGCACCGGGTTCCGCCGTTTGCAGGATGCGCATTCATGCGCACCGGGTCCCGGATGCGCATTGACCTGACCCAAACACACAGCCGCGCCGGTCGGGCGCTTCACAACACGATTAAAAATAACAACATGGACACGGCGTCTTCACGCCACGCTCAAAAGGTCTGAAGTTTTATGTCTTGCAGCAGACGTCAGTTTATTCAGCTTTCTGCCGGTATGGCGCTGGCTTCCAGCGTTATGCCTTACGCCGCCCGCGCCGCCGCGCCACTGGGTGATGTGCCTTTGCCGGTGCCGCCGCTGATCGAATCACGCCGCGGTCAGCCGCTGTTCCTTACGCTGCAGCGCAGCCACTGGTCCTTTAACGGCAACAGCAACAAAGTGCCGGTATGGGGCATTAACGGCCTGTACCTCGGCCCGACGGTGCGCGTTTACAGCGGCGACGATGTCAAACTGATCTACAGCAACCGCCTCAATGAACCAGTGGCGATGACCGTCAGCGGTTTGCAGGTGCCGGGCGCGCTGATGGGCGGTGCGCCGCGCATGATGTCCGCCGGCGTAGACTGGGCGCCGGTGCTGCCGATTCGTCAGGGCGCAGCCACGCTGTGGTATCACGCCAACACGCCGAATCGCATGGCACCGCACGTCTATAACGGCCTGGCAGGCATGTGGCTGATTGAAGATGACATCAGCAAAGCGCTGCCGCTGCCGAAGCATTACGGCGTCGATGATTTCCCGCTGATTATTCAGGACAAGCGCCTCGATAACTTTGCCACGCCGGTTTATAACCCACCGTCCGACGGCGGGTTTCTCGGCGATACGCTGCTGGTTAACGGCGTGCAAAATCCGTATGTCGAAGTGTCGCGCGGCTGGGTGCGTTTGCGCCTGCTGAATGCGGCCAATGCACGCCGTTTCGATCTCAGCTTTAGCGACAACCGGCCGTTTACGGTGATCGCCAGCGATCAGGGCTTCCTGCCCGCGCCGGTAGCGGTACAAACGCTGTCGCTCGCACCGGGCGAACGCCGTGAAGTGCTGGTGGATATGTCGCAGGGCGATGAAGTGTCGATCACCGCAGGCACGGCGGCAGGCATTATGGATCGTCTGCGCGGGCTGTTTGAGCCGTCATCGATTTTGACCAATACGCTGGTGCTGACGCTGCGTCCAACCGGCCTGCTGCCGCTGGTGACCGACAACCTGCCGATGCGCCTGTTGGCGGATCAGATTCTGGATGGCGTGGCGGTGCGCACGCGTGAATTCCGTCTCGGCGACGGCACACCGGGCATTAACGGTGTGCTGTGGGACATGAATCGCATCGATACGACGGTGCAGCAGGGCACCTTTGAGCGCTGGATCATTCACGCCGACCGACCGCAGTCGCTGCATATTCAGGGCGTGATGTTCCTGATTAAGAGCGTCAACGGCGCGCAGTCGATGGGAGAAGATCGCGGCTGGAAAGATACGGTCTGGGTGGATGGCGATGTCGAACTGCTGGTGAGTTTCCCGCAGAGTTCGTCAGAGCATTTCCCGTTTGTCTATTACAGCCAGACGCTGGAGCTCGCCGATCGCGGCACGGCAGGGCAGATGGTGGTGAATCCGGTCGGGTGAGGTGCGTTGCTGTTCCCTCACCCTAACCCTCTCCCGCGCGCGGGAGAGGGAACCGTGTTGAGCGAATTGTAAATTGAAAGACCCACTTAACCTTTTGGTTTAAAGAGATTTTAAAGCCATTTCATTGTTTCAAACTCGCCCGGACAACTCCCTCTCCCGCGCGCGGGAGAGGGCCGGGGTGAGGGGGCCTGGTTGCACAGTATTACCCACTGGCAAACCGCTTCAAACTCGCGCGGACATCTCCCTCTCCCGCGTGCGGGAGAGGGCCGGGGTGAGGGGGCAAACCGCACCCTTCACCCATCGCATCCTTAACCCACGTCACCCATTAAACTCTTCCGGATCCGGTCCCAGCCGCTTGCCTTTATCCAGCTTCGCGATCTCGCTCACTTCTGACTTATCCAGCCGGAAATCAAACACCTGGAAGTTCTCCTGAATGCGTGCCGGCGTTACCGACTTCGGAATTACCACCAGGCCGCTGTCCAGATGCCAGCGAATCACAATCTGCGCCGGCGTCTTACTGTACTTCTTCGCCAGCTCGCGAATGATCTCCTGATCAAACACGCCTTCGCCGCCCTGCGCAAGCGGGCTCCACGACTCGGTCTGAATCTGATGCAGCGCATTCCACGCATGCAGCGTGCGCTGCTGCAGCATCGGATGCAGTTCAATCTGATTCACCACCGGCGACACGCCGGTTTCATCAATCAGCCGCTTGAGGTGCGCTTCATGGAAGTTACACACGCCGATGCTTTTCGCCAGGCCCTGCTGTTGCAGTTCCACCATTTTCTTCCACGCATCGACGTAGTGGTCTTTCTGCGGACACGGCCAGTGCATCAGATAGAGATCCACCTGCTCCAGCTGCAGCTTTTTCAGGCTGGTCTCCATCGCCTGCTCAACATTCTGCTGGTCATCATTCCACAGCTTGGTGGTGATAAAGATCTCATCGCGCGCCACGTCGGTTTCCTGCAGCGCCTGGCCAATCGCCTCTTCATTTTTATACGCGGCGGCGGTATCGATGGAGCGATAGCCGACCTTCAGCGCTTCCAGCACCGCATTGCGCGCTTCATCAATGCTGGCCTGCCAGACGCCAAGGCCGAGTTGCGGCATCATGTTGCCGTCGTGCAGTTTAATCCGGGGTTGCTCTGCCATAGTGACTCCTTATCGGTTGCAGTGACTTACCGTAGAAACGATGTGCTTAAGTCTAGTCAACAAACCTGACCTGAGGATCATTGTGGCAACCGAACGGCACTTTCGCCCGGTGCAATCCTGCAAAAATCTTGCCTGATTCTCCAGCCATCTGGAGCTTTATGCAGCAATGCGGCACACTGCGTTTTTTGCTGCCCGAGAGAGTGCCATGCCGAACGATGCCCTTTGCCGCCAGCTGGCGCAGCGCGTGATCACGCTGATGCGCGAGCCACAAAAGCCGCTGTGTGCGGTGGAAAACGTGCGGTTGATCTACGCAGAGGAACCGCTGCCGCGTACGCCGATGTTGTATCCGGCGGGCATCGTGATCCTGTTTCAGGGACACAAAACCGGCTACCTCGGCAGCACGGTGTTTCGCTACGACGCCACCAAATATCTGATGCTCACGGTCACGCTGCCGGTGGAGTGCGAAACTGACGCCACGCCGCAGCAGCCGCTGGCCGGCATGAGTCTCACCGTGGATCCGGCCAGTTTGCAGGATCTGCTGTTAAGCATTGGCGATGACGAGCAGTTTCAGCCGCAGCCGCAAACCTCCGGCATTCACTCTGCGTTCCTGAGCGAGGAGATGCTGTGCGCCGCGGAACGGCTGCTGGATGTGATGGATAAACCGCGTGATGCCCGCGTGCTCGGCCCGCAGCTGGTGCGTGAAATCATCTATTACGTACTGACCGGGCCGATTGGCGGTGCGCTGCTGTCGCTGGTCAATCGCCAGACGCAGTTCAGCCAGGTGGCCCGGGCGCTGCGCCGCATCGAGAACCACTTTGCCGAAAGCCTGAGCGTGGAAATGCTGGCGGCAGAGGTCAACATGAGCGTCTCGGCGTTTCACCATAACTTTAAGGCGGTGACCCAGACGTCGCCGCTACAGTATCTCAAGCGTTACCGGCTGCATCAGGCGCGGTTAATGATGCTGCAGGATGGGCTGAAGGCCAGCGCCGCCGCCGTGCGCGTTGGCTATGAAAGCCCGTCACAGTTTTCGCGGGAGTTTAAACGGTACTTTGGCGTGACGCCGGGAGAAGAGGCGAGCCGCGCGCGTCAGACCGGGGCGCTGCAGCCGTTTGACGCCGCCTGAAGCGGCGGCGCTTTACAGAGGTCAGGCTTTCTGGCGCCGCTTTTTCCAGATCACCACAATGCTGCCGCCGAGGCCGAGAAACAGCAGCACAATAGGCAGCACCATCAGGATCGCCATCACCTGATCTTCGTGGCGCTTGATAAACGGCACCTGGCTGATGCCGTAGCCCATCGCCACTACAATCCCGACCCACAGTGCGCCACTCAGCCAGTTGAAGAACTGAAAACGCCCGTTCTGCAAACCCGAAATGCCCGCCATGGTGGGCAGCAGCGTACGCACAAAGGCCAGAAAGCGGCCAACCAGCAGTGCCATCAGGCCGTGGCGGTTGAACAGGTGCCAGGCGCGCTGATGGTACTGCGCTGGCAAATGCATCAGCCAGCTTTTGACGATTTTAGTATTACCAAGCCAGCGCCCCTGCAGATAGCTCAGCCAGCAGCCGAGGCTGGCAGCGGTGGTCAGAATCACCATGGTCGGCACAAAATCCATCACGCCTTTGGCGATCATCGCGCCTGCCAGCAGCAGCAGGCTGTCGCCGGGCAGGAACGAGGCAGGCAGCAAACCGTTTTCCAGGAACAGCGTCAGAAACATCACGCCGTAGACAATCCACACTACATCCGGATTGGCCAGCGCGGCAAAATCCTGATGCCACAGCGCCTGGACAATCTCATGTAAAACACCCATCAGCTATCCCATCGAGTCACAAGGCTTGTATTTTAACCGTCCGGGACGGCGTAATCGTTGATCTCCGCTACGCCGCACCGGATGGTTTAAGTTTGGTTTATCTTTTTACGCTTTCAGGCGGGCAAAACCGGCTTTCAGGTCATCCAGCAGATCGTCAACGTGCTCGAGACCGATATGCAGACGCACCAGCGTGCCGTCAAAATCCACGCCGCCCGCCGGACGAATTGCCGCCAGCTCTTCCGGCTGGTTCGCCAGAATCAGCGATTCAAAGCCGCCCCACGAGTAGGCCATACTGAAATGGTGGAAGCGATCGAGATAATTTGCCAGCTGCGCCGGGGTGAGTTTTTCATGCAGGATGAATGAGAACAGCCCGCTGCTGCCGCTGAAGTCGCGCCGCCAGAACTCGTGGCCTTTGCACTGTGCCAGCGCCGGATGGTTGACGCGCGCCACTTCCGGCTGCGCCGCCAGCCATTCGGCCACGCGCAGACCGCTTTCTTCGTGCTGACGCAGACGCGTAGCCAGCGTGCGCAGGCCGCGGCTGGCCATGTACGCGGTGTCCGCATCCACCATCTGACCCATCAGGTAGGAGTTTTCGCGCAGCTGCGCCCAGCAGCGTTCGTTGGCCACCGCAGTGCCGATCATCGCATCGCTGTGGCCGATGATGTATTTGGTGCCAGCCTGGATAGAAATGTCTATGCCATGCTCCAGCGCGTTAAACAGCACGCCCGCCGCCCAGGTATTATCAATCATGATCACCGCGTCTGGCGCTTTGGCGCGCACCGCCGCGACAATCGCCGGAATATCCTGCACTTCCATGGTGATGGAAGCAGGTGATTCGAGGAACACCACGCGGGTATTCGGCTGCACCAGCTGGCCGATTTCACTGCCGATGCAGTGATCAAACCAGGTGGTGGTGACGTTAAGCTTCGCGAGAATTTTGGTGCAGAAATCCTGGGTGGGTTCGTACACCGCGCCGCTGACCAGAATGTGATCGCCGCTGGTGACAAACGCGAGGATGGCATTGGCGACCGCGGCCGCACCGCACGGATAGAGCACGCAGCCGGCGCCGCCTTCCAGTTCGGTCATCGCATCCTGGAAGGAAAAATGGGTGAGGGTGCCGCGCCGGCCATAAAAAAGTTCACCGCTGGCGCGTCCGGCGGTGGCGCGTTGTTTGTCCGCGACGGAGTCAAAAACCAGTGAGGATGCGCGCTGAATAACGCTGTTAACCGAGCCCTGAGTGTAACGTTTGCTGCGTCCCGCGGTGACAAGCCGGGTATCAATTTTTTTCGTTGCCATCACTGCCTTTCCTGACACGTCTCACAAAGCATCCAACTTACCACGAATCGCGGCGCGGGGTTGAGCCCGTTTGCCGAATATCAGAGTGACGCCAGCACAATCGCGGAAAGAGGCTGGTTGTGGCTTTTATTAAGCGGCGGAAAAGCAAAGCGCAATAAATTGCGCCGCTACGACCCGTGCGGGATGTTAGTCCGCGCCAGTTGCTCAATTCCGCAAACCGCACCCAACCGTAGCGGCGCGATTTATCGCGCAACCGTGCCTGTTGCTCTATTCCGCACACCGCACCCAACCGTAGCGGCGCGATTTATCGCGCAACCGTGCCTGTTGCTCCATCCCAAAGACCGCACCAAACCGTAGCGGCGCGATTCATCGCGCAACCTTGCCTGTTGCTCCATTCCACAAGCCGCACCGAACCGTAGCGGCGCGATTTATCACGCAACCGTGCCAGTTGCTCCATTCCGCAAATCGCACCCAACCGTAGTGGCGCGATTTATCGAGCAACCGTGCCTGTTGCTCTATTCCGCAAGCCGCACCCAACCGTAGCGGCGCGATTTATCGCGCAACTATGCCTGTTGCTCTATTCCGCAAGCCGCACCCAACCGTAGCGGCGCGATTTATCGCGCAACCGTGCCTGTTGCTCCATCCCAAAGACCGCACCAAACCGTAGCGGCGCGATTCATCGCGCAACCGTGCCTGTTGCTCCATTCCGCAAACCGCACCAAACCGTAGCGGCGCGATTTATCGCGCTAAACATTGCGCCGTATCAATTCAGCGGGTTACAGCTTTGTAAATAGTAATGAGAACCACTATCACTTCGGTCGGTTTTTTTGCTATGATCCGCGCTTCAATCGTGAACGGTGCAACAGAAGTCGGAGACGCAGCGTGGTAGCCAGTGACTTGATGCAAACGGACCTCTCCGTTTGGGGCATGTATCAGCATGCCGATATCGTGGTAAAAATTGTGATGATCGGCCTGTTGCTGGCCTCGGTCGTCACCTGGGCGATTTTCTTTGGCAAATACGCGGAGCTGAGCGGGGCGAAACGTCGCCTGAAGCGCGAACAGCTGGCGCTGGGCGAAGCGCGCTCACTGAATGACGCGTATCGCGCTGCCGAAAACTTCAAAGCCAACAGCCACAGCGCCGTGCTGCTCGCCGACACGCGTAACGAACTGGAACTCTCCGCCGGCAGCGAAGACCTCGACGGTATTAAAGAGCGCACCAGCTTCCGCCTTGAGCGTCGCGTTGCGGGCTTCAGCCGCCATGCCGGTCGCGGTAACGGCTTCCTCGCCACCATCGGTTCCGTCGCGCCGTTTATCGGTCTGTTCGGCACCGTGTGGGGCATCATGAACAGCTTTATCGGTATCGCGAAAACCCAGACCACTAACCTCGCGGTGGTGGCACCGGGCATCGCGGAAGCGCTGCTGGCGACGGCGATTGGCCTGGTGGCGGCAATTCCGGCGGTGGTTATCTATAACGTCTTCGCCCGCATGATTGCCAGCTACAAAGCCTCACTGGGCGACGTGGCGGCGCAGGTACTGCTGCTGCAGAGCCGCGATCTGGATCTCGGCAACGTCGATACCGCAAAAGAAGTTAACCGTCCGGCGGCGGCCCAGAAACTGCGCGTAGGATAAGTATTATGGCGATGCGTTTAAACGATGATGCGGTCGGCGATGGCGAAATGCACGAAATCAACGTGACGCCGTTTATCGACGTCATGCTGGTGCTGCTGATCATCTTCATGGTCGCCGCGCCGCTCGCCACGGTGGATGTGCGCGTCAATCTGCCTGCTTCCACCAGCGCGCCGCAGCCGCGTCCGGAGAAGCCGGTTTATCTGTCGATCAAAGCGGATAAGCAGATTTACATCGGTAACGATGCGGTGACCAAAGAGACGCTGGTTAATGCGCTCACCGCGCAAACCGAAGGTAACAAAGAGACCACCATCTTCTTCCAGGCGGACAAATCAGTCGATTATGAAACGCTGATGTCGGTGATGGATCAGCTGCGTGAAGCAGGTTATCTGAAGATTGGTTTGATGGGCATGGAGACGGTGAAGAAATAGTTTCACCGGCGTAAACCCAGCCACCATATCTGTAGGGTCGTCATTCATGACGACCTTTTTTATTGTGGCGGCCCGAGCAGGCCGCCATGTCACGAGCGGTGGCGAACCGCGGTTAAACCAGATTCACCGTTACGCCGTCCTGCACCAGCAGTTCCGCGTCGCCGTGGCTGAACACGTGGTACTGGCTGCCAGCGATGGTCACGGTGCCGGTTTGCTCAGTCCAGCCCTTCTGCTCGCTGCCTTCAGGCAGGATATCTTCCAGACGCACAGTATCGCCCTGATTGCCGTTGACCAGCAGCTGGGTTTTGCCGTCGTCGATGAAGAGATCTTTCTGGCCTTTGGAAAGAATATCTTCAATTGAAAACTCTTTGAGAAGATTATCCGTATCCAAATCGAGTACAGATAATACGCCGTCTTCTATGTTATTAACAGAAACGGCTTCTTGATTCCAGATGAAATTATCGAAATAAAGTTGGGTACTGCCATGAACTTCAATTATGACGGAAGTTATCGTTTTATCTTCAAATGAGAACTCTTTATGATATGGTCCTAAATTAGGTACCCTTACGCTCTGCAAATCTACCTGTCGACCTTCTTCGTCATAAAATGAAATTGTTATGTATGAACCGGATCTTCCACCAAAATAATCAAATTCAAATGTTTTTGATACGGGTACAGTGAGCTCAACTTTGGCACCTTCACCTATTTCTAAACAACTACCTTCAAACATGTACTCATTAGCTAATCTGACAACACCTGAAGCCTTCAGAAAGAATCCATCGTCAAATTCATAGCTTGTGTTCGCGATAAATTTTTTCCCAACAGAGTTAACATAAGGAGGGAGATATTCGTTTAAATCAGCAGGAATAAAGTCAAAATTACAACCAGAATGGTTATATTCCCTATTCTCAATGTTGATAATATAATCACCACCCTTTCCACTACTTCCCTGGGTTTGAGACGAAAACGTCCAGGTGCCAATTTCAAGCTGTCCCGGCGTATAAGACCAGTTTCCTTTGTAATCAGCTTGCACCGACGCAGTATGCGTAACAGTGTTATCCGTAAATTCAATAATAACGATACTGTTCGCTTCAGCCTTTCCTGACAGGGTGGGGGTGGTATCGTCGGTGAAACCGCCATTTTTAATCACGCCATGATAAAGACCAGCATCGTCCCAGGCTGAATGAATTTCCGGAACGATGCTGCCTGATGCCGCAATGGTCAGTTCAAACGGTTTGCCGCTGCTATCGCGCGTGGCTGAGGAGTCCGCCTGAAATTCATATTTGCCGGAGCTCAGACGAGGCGCTTCAAATTGCCAGCGACCATCTGCACCCGCGATAACGCTGCCCAGTAACTGCCAGGTGCCCAGCGTATTACGATTGTGAATGTAAACGACGCTGTTCGACTCCGCGCGGCCATGCAGATCTAACGTCTGGTCATCCGTGATGGCCCCATTGCCAAGCATCCCAGTGTATAAACCAAAATCGTCCCAGGCATGGGTAATTTCTGTCTGCGCTGACGCGGAGAGATTAATATCCAGCGTAAATTCGTCACTCCAGCCGCTGCCCGCGTTGGCGCGGAACTCCCAGTTACCGGCACCCAGCGCCGGATTTGGCGTCCAGCTCCAGTGGGTGCCGTCCATCACTGCGTTGCCGCCGTCAACCCACTCGCCTCGCGCATTGCGGTACTGGATGCGCACCGTACTGCCTTCCGCTGCAGTGCCATGCAGTTCCGGCATGGTGTCGTCTGTCAGTCCGCCGCTTTTCAGTGAACCGGTCACGCTTCCGACGTTATCCAGTGCATGAGTGATTTCAACCGATTCACCGGGATTAGTCGGTGGCAGCTCATCTTTACCAACGGTAATGCTGAACACATCAGACTTTTCACCCTCACGCACCTTATGCGCGAAGGTTTCCGCCGCCACCAGCGTCAGGTTGTGGCGGCCATCCGCCAGATCCACGTTTGGTTCCAGCGTCCACATCCCGGTATTTTCATCCGCCTTCGCGCTGCCGATAACCGTATCACCTTCCTTCAGGTAAACAATCACGCCTTTCTCCGCGATGCCGGTCAGAGTCGGACGGCGGTCGTCGGTGATTCTGCCTGAATCGAAACTGCCGGTGATGTCGCCCTGATCGTCATACATGTTCAGCAGCGTCGGTGCTGCCGGTGGCGTGGTATCAACAATCAGCGTACGCAGGCTTGGCGTGCTGACGTTGCCCGCCTTATCAACCGACTGGAAAGACATGTTGTAGTAACCATCCTCCAGCGGCGTAGAAGGTGTCCAGCTCCAGTAACCGTTGGCAGGGTTGATATCCACCGAAAAGGTCTCTTTGCCGACGGTAATCAGCATGGTACCGCCCTTACCGATTTCAGAATCTACATTGCCAAAAAACGTGGGGGTGTTGGTGTCGCGCTCGAGGTATTTCACCTCTTCGTAATTGAACAATTCCATGGAAAATATTCCTGTGTTGGTCGTCGGTTTATTGCAGCGAGGGCCGCCGCGCCTTGTTATAGAGCGCGTATTTTCTAATAGATGACGTAACACGCCGTATGAGACACGTCCCGAAGGGAGAAAAGTCCGAGCAGAGAAAAAGCAGGGGAAAAAGGCAGGATAATGCCGTGCTGCGCGCACGGCATCGGGGGATTACACCAGTTCGATTTTCACGCCGTCCTGCACCAGCAGTTCCGCGTCGCCGTGGCTGAACACGTGGTACTGCGTGCCGGCGATGGTGACGGTACCGGTTTGCTGCGTCCAGCCGCTGACCGCTTCGCCTTCCGGCAGGATGTCGCTGAGCTGCACGCTGTCGCCGGCCTGGCCGCTGACGCGCAGCTGGGTTTTGCCGTCGTCAATGAACAGGCTCTGCTGACCGGCTTCCACCACGTCGCTGAGCGTCAGGCCGAGCGGCGCGAGCGCGTTGATTTCCACCTCGCCCGGCGGCGTGGCGTCCACGACGATGCTGTACGCCGGCAGGCCAGCGTCGTAAGCACCGTAGCTCACACTGAGGTTGTGCGAGTCGTCGCTGAGCTCTGGCGTGATAAAGCGCCAGTTGCCGTCTGCGCCGACCTGCACGCTGCCGATCAGCGTGCTGCCGTCGTAGACGTTGAGCACGCTATTAGCCTCAGCGACGCCGCTCAGCTCCGGCTGGCGGTCGTTAGTGATGCCGCCGTTGCTGACTTCGCCGATGTACAGCGCCACGTCGTCGTACACGCTGAGGATCTCCGGTGTGTGCTGGCCGCCCGTTATCAGGGTGAGCTCAAAGGTGTCGCTCCACTGGCTATCGCCCTGTGCCTGCACGGCAAACGACCAGATGCCGTACTCCAGCGCCGGCGGCGTGAAGCTCCAGTTGCTGTCCGCGCCCACCGTCACCACTGCGGAATGGGTGAACTCGCCAGCAATGCCGTAGCGCACCACCACGGTGCTGTTGGCTTCGCCGCGCCCGCTAAGGGTTGGCGTGGTGTCATCGGTGAGCGCGCCGCTCAGCAGCGTGCCGGTGACCGGGCCGAAATCATCGGTGGCGTGGGTCAGCGTGGCATGCAGCGCGTCGCTGCCGGCGAAGGCGATGTCGAGCCCGAAGCTGTCACTCCAGCTGCCTTCCTGACCGGCGCGGAACTCCCAGCTGCCGGCCTCCAGCTCAGCCGGTGGTGTCCAGCTCCAGCGGGTGCCGTCCATCTGTGCCGCGCCGCCGTCAACCCATTCGCCGTTGGCGTTGCGGTACTGCACGAAAACCGTGCTGCCCGCCGGGGCGCTGCCGTGCAGCTGCGGCGTGGCATCGTCGGTAAGCGCGCCGCTCAGCAGCGAGCCGGTGACCGGGCCAGCGTCATCCACCGCGTGGGAAATCACCGTGGCGGCAGAACCGTCGCGGCCAATCAGCAGCTCAAACGGCGCAGACGGTTCACCCTCGCGCAGCTTGCCGTTAAAGGTTTCGACCGCCACCAGCGTCAGCTGATGGGTGCCGTCGCTCAGGTCGGCGTCCGGCTCCAGCGTCCAGATACCGGTGGTGGCGTCGGCCTGCGCGCTGCCGATCACCGTATCGCCCTCTTTGAGGTACACCACGGTGCCCTTTTCGGCGACGCCGGTCAGGGTAGGGCGACGGTCGTCGGTCATGCGTCCGGCGTCGAAGCTGCCGGTGATGTCGCCCTGGTCATCGTACATATTGAGCAGGCGCGGTGCGTCCGGCGCCGTGTAGTCGACCACCAGAATGAACTGGGTGGGATTACCGATGTTGCCGGCCGCGTCAATCATGCGCACCGAGACGATGTGCTCGCCCGGCGTCCAGTCGGCGGGAGGTGTCCAGCTCCAGTGGCCCTCTGCGTCGACCTTGACGGTGTACGGCGGCTGGCCATCAATAGCGATTTCCGCGAAGCCGTTACGCGCCTGGTCTGCGGTGCCGCCGTAGCCGCGGCGCGGGTCGTCGGTGTAGCGGTAGGATGCATTAAGAATCTGATTCATGATGGCTCTCCCTTACACCAGCTCGGTTTTCACGCCGTCCTGCACCAGCAACTCAGCGTCGCCATTGCTCCAGACGTGGTACTGGGTGCCGGCGATGGTCACGGTGCCGGCCTGCTCAGCCCAGCCGTTCTGCTCACTGCCCTCCGGCAGGATGTCTTCGAGGCGCACGGTATCGCCCTGGTTGCCGTTGACCATCAGCTGGGTTGTGTCATTTTCAATGAAAAGATTTTTGCTGCCCTTAGCCAAAATGTCGCTGATATTGATCTGGTCAAAATCATTAACTTTTTCGATCCCATCAAGTGCCTGGGTAATGATTTGCTCACTTTCATCAATAAGGTTGTTTTGATTTAATTTTGGCTCGGCTGCAACGTAACGGATATTATCAACATAAATTCCCGATTCCTCGCTGTAAACCGCAATGCTTACCTTGCTTATGAGAGTATCTTTTGCGATAAATTCATGTTTTTTCCATCCGTTATTCCTGGCATCAATCTTATGAATTTCTTCACCATCCGGGCCGAAAAAACGAATATATGCTGGATTCGTAGTTCCTATCCCTCGAAGGTCAAATGAGAATTCGCTAGCATAATAGTCAAGTTCAAGGATTATCATTGCAGTTGTTGTACCTCCTGACTTTCCTATTTTTACTTGCTTGCCAGATTCGTCTATTATGGAGGCTCCATCACTGTAGGTTGTAAGTGTCGCTCCATTTATGGATATTGGTGAGGATATAACTCCTAAAGGTACTTCACTAAAATCTTCCTGGATTATAAATCTATCCATCTCACTCGTGATGTTTAACTCAAAAGGTTTTGCCGATTGATTGTCATTAAAGTCAACAGTCCATTGTCCTTTAGAAAGTTCATTAGGAGGCGTGAATTTCCATTTGCCAGTATTATCTGTCATGACAGGATAACTAAATCTCTCACCTGTACTCGTGTTTTTTAACACGATAAAGAAACTTGCATTTGCTTCATAGATACCGTAAAAATCGGGCTGTGAGTCATTAGTAGTATCGCCTGATTTTAATTTTCCTGTTACCTGACCTACATCATCCCATGCATTTTCAACTGAAAGAGTTAAACTGTTAGGTACAATTATTTTAAGATCGAAAGGTTTCTGCGATACATCCCGTGTAGATGAATTACTAGCCTGAAATTGATATTCACCTGCCGCCACGCGATCCGTCTCATACTCCCAGCGGCCATCAGCGCCAGCAGTCACGCTGTCCAGCAGATCCCATTCGCCTAATACGTTGCGATAGTGGATATACACCAGGCTGTTGGATTCGGCGCGGCCGTGCAGGTTTGGCGTGCGGTCGTCGGTGATGGCGCCGTTGCCAAGCATGCCGGTGTACGGGCCGAAGTCATCGTAAGCGTGGGTGATTTCCGTTTTTGCCGCTGGCGCGAGATCGATATCCAGCTTGAATTCGTCGGTCCAGCCGCTGCCGGCGTTGGCACGGAACTCCCAGTTACCGGCCGCCAGCGCCGGGTTTGGCGTCCAGCTCCAGCTGTTTCCGTTCATCACCGCGTTGCCGCCGTCGATCCATTCACCTTTCTCGTTACGGTACTGAATACGTACCACGCTGCCTTCCGGCGCGCTGCCGCGCAGTTCTGGCGTGGTGTCATCGGTGATGCCGCCGCTTTTCAGTGAGCCGTTCAGGCTGCCAGCATTGTCGATAGCCTCAATAATTTTGGCCACGCCGCCTGGATCGCCCGGCACGTCGCCGTCTTTACCAATGATGATGCTGAATTCATCCGAGGGCTTACCTTCGCGCAGTTTATCCGCAAAAGTTTCCGCCGCCACCAGCGTCAGGTTGTGACGGCCATCCGCCAGATCCACCGTCGGCTCCAGCGTCCACAGGCCGGTTTTCTCGTCGGCTTTGGCGCTGCCGATCACGGTATTGCCCTCTTTCAGATACACCACGGTGCCTTTCTCGGCGATGCCGGTCAGGGTCGGGCGGCGGTCGTCAGTCATTTTGCCTGCATCGAAGCTGCCGGTAATGGCACCCTGATCGTCATACAGGTTAAGCAGGGTCGGCGCGACCGGCGGCGTGGTGTCGATGACCAGCGTGCACAGCGTCGGCGTACTGACGTTGCCAGCGGTGTCGATGGTCATAAAGGAGATGCTGTATTCGCCATCGGCCAGTGCTTCCGGTGGTGTCCACTTCCAGCTGCCGTTGCTCGCATCGATGTCGACAAAGAATTTCCTGTCGCCGAGGGTAATCATTATCTGGCCGCCTTTGCCCGCTTCTGACTTGATTTCACCGAGAAAGGTTGGGGTGCTGGTGTCGCGCTCGAGGTACTTAACCTCTTTGAAATCAAATAATTCCATGGAAATTATTCCTGTATTTTACGTTGGGTCCATTGCAGCGAGGGCCGCTGCGCCTTGTTATAAAGGGCGCATTTTGTAATAGAGGACGTAAAACGCTGTATGAGACCTGTCCCGAAGGGAGAAAAGTCCGAGCAGGTGAAAAACCGGGGAAAGAGGGCAGGATGATGCCGTGCTGCACGCACGGCATCGGGAGTTACACCAGTTGCAATTGCACGCCGTCCTGCACCAGCAGTTCGGCGTCGCCGTGGCTCCAGACGTGATATTGCGTACCGGCGATGGTCAGCGTGCCGGTCTGCTGCGTCCAGCCGTCGACCGCTTCACCTGCCGGCAGAATATCCTGCAGCTGCACGCTATCGCCCGGCTTGCCGTTCACCAGCAGCTGGGTGCTGTCATCCTCAATGAACAGGCCCTTGCCGCCTTCGCTCAGCAGCTGGTGCAGCGTCAGCGCATCCGGCTGGGCTTCATCCTGCGCCTGCTGGTCAAACGCGGCGTCCGGGCTGACGTCGAGCACGAATTTACTGCTCCAGTTGCTCTTCATCTCGCCGGTTGAGGCGCGCGCCTGATATTCCCACACGCCAGGCTGATGCAGATACGGCGAGGTGAAGCTCCATTTGCCGTCGGCATCGACCAGCACGCTGCCGGCGTGGCGCAGACCTTCGCCCTGCACGCCATATTCGATCTCAATCACCTGGCCCGGCGTGCCGCTGCCGTGCAGCGTGGGCGTGGTGTCATCGGTTGAGTCGTGCTGATAAACCGGCCCCTGCAGCGGGCCCGCGTTGTCCCAGGCGTAGTCGATGGTCGGTTCCAGCGGCGCGCCGGGGATCACCAGCAGTTCGAACTTATCGCTCCACGCGCTGGCTTTGCCATCAGCCACGCCGCGCGAGCGGAAACCCCATTCGCCAAAATAGGTCAGTTCAAAGCCGGCGAACTGCCAGTTGCCCTGCGCATCGACCATCACGCTGCCCGCGCTGTGCCAGCCGCTGTTACTCAGGTTGTACTCAATCTCAACGATGCTGCCCGGCGCACCGCGACCTTCCAGCACCGGCGTTTTATCGTCGGTGGTACCGCGATGGTACACCTGGCCGGTATGGGCGCCGGTATCGTCACGCGCGCAGTCGATAGCCGGACGCAGATTTTCCAGCGCCGACATATTAAGGCTGAAATCCGGGCGGTAGTCGTCTTTGCTGTTCTCGTAGGAGGCATAGAAGGTGTAGATGCCGTCACCGCTGATCATCGCGCGTGACTGAATCACCCAGTCGCCGTTGGCATCGGTCTTGACGCTGCCTTTATAGCCGATGCCGCCGTGATCGTTCTGCGCAAACAGATAAACGATGCTGTTCGGCTCCGCGCGGCCCACGATCAGCGGCGAGAAGTCGTCGGTGGTGGAACCGCTGGCGAGCTGGCCCTGCACGGTGCCGACATCGTCAATGGCGTAGCTGATGGTTGGCGGCACCGGTCCGCTGTCAACCACGGTGACGTCGAAGTGGTCAGAGGGTTCGCTGACGCGACCAAACTCGTCGGTGGCGGTGACGGTTAGCTGATGCCCGCCCGCGCCCAGCAGCGGCTCCAGCGACCATTCGCCGCTTTTACTGGCCACGGTGCTGCCAATCAGCCTGCCGTGATCGTACAGCCGCACCGTGCTGCCCGGCAGCGCATAGCCCTGCACTTTGGGCGTGGTGTCATCAATGGTGTGACCGCGCCCGACCGGGCCGGTTTCGCTGCCGACGTCGTCAAACAGCGCGGTGATCGCCGGTTTGTCCGGCACCGAGAGCGCGACATCGACAGAGAACGGATGCGGTTCACCGCTGTTGCCGATGCGCGCCACCATGTCGTGGCTGCCTTCGCTCAGCGAGAACGGCGGCTGAAATGACCAGCTGCCGTCGGCGGCAATCGGCGTGCTGTAGCGGTGATCGTTGATAATGAATTCAATGATTTCACCGGCCTGCGCCGGCAGGCTGCCGCTCAGCAGCGGATAAGGTGTGCCCACTCGCAAGGTATTAATGGATGAAAAGGGGTCAAAGCTGAGAGGTGTTAGCATAAGTATTCTCCACCAAAATCAACAACGGCGTGATTACCGTTGCCTGCCCAGCATAACGGGGGAGGGGATGGCGTCATGTACCAGAATCGTCTCGTTTCTAAGACTGATCTTAATAAGTTTTGCTAATGAAAAAGGCATTAAAAAGAGCGGGATAAGGCTCATGATATTGCTTGCTGAGGTTTGATATCGCTGAATTTATGCTACTGGTAAGGTCGATAATCTGTGCTGAACATATCACCTGGAAAGCCCAGAATTATTAACTTTCCTCATAAGCTGATCGGACCGGTCTTGTTAACTGTTTGTTACCTTTGTTTGTACTTTTGTAAAGTGCAATGGTGAACAGGATCACATCTATTCGCGCGCCGGCAGGCTAAAACAGGAGAAAAACCAGGAAGGACGATATGAGCTCAAGTCACGCTTTACAAAAGTCATCGCAGGGCGGTGCCAAAACCATCTTTAGCGTTACCAGCGGTAACTTTCTTGAGATGTACGATTTTATGGTGTTTGGCTACTACGCCACCGCCATTGCAAAAACCTTTTTCCCGGGCGACGATCCGTTCGCCTCGCTGATGCTGACGCTGATGACCTTTGGCGCCGGCTTCCTGATGCGTCCGCTCGGGGCGATTATACTGGGGGCCTACATTGACCATCACGGCCGGCGCAAAGGGCTGCTGCTGACGCTCGGCCTGATGGCGCTCGGTACGCTGACCATTGCACTGGTGCCAGGCTACGCCACGCTGGGCGCGGCGGCACCGATTCTGATTCTGCTGGGTCGCCTGCTTCAGGGCTTCTCGGCGGGCGTGGAGCTGGGCGGCGTTTCGGTTTATCTGTCTGAAGTGGCCCCCAAAGGCCGCAAAGGCTTTTACGTCAGCTGGCAGTCGGGCAGCCAGCAGGTAGCGGTAATCTTTGCCGCGCTGCTGGGGCTGGGGCTTAATCATCTGCTGGCGAAGGACGCGGTGACCGAATGGGGCTGGCGTATTCCGTTTGTGGTCGGCTGTCTGATTGTGCCGTTCCTGTTCTGGATTCGCCGCATGCTGGAAGAGACCGAAGCGTTCAGCCAGCGTAAATCACACCCGTCGATGGGCCAGATTGTGCGTTCCGTGGGACAAAACTGGGCGCTGGTGCTGGCCGGCATGCTGATGGTGGTCACCACCACGGTGATGTTCTACATGATTACCGCGTTTACCCCGACCTTTGGTAAAACCGTGCTGATGATGAGTGACAAACAGAGCTTCCTCGTGACGCTGTTTGTCGGCATCTCCAACCTGTTCTGGCTGCCGGTGATGGGCGCGCTGTCGGACCGCGTTGGGCGACGGCCGCTACTGATTACTTTTACTGTGTTGATGATCCTGACGACCTGGCCGGTGCTGCACGGGCTGGTGGGATCGCCGACCTTCGCGCACCTGGTGGAAGCGGAGCTGTGGTTATCGTTCCTGTACGCCAGCTATAACGGCGCGATGGTGGTGTATCTGGCGGAGATCATGCCGGCTGAAGTGCGTGCTTCGGGCTTTTCGCTGGCTTACAGCCTGGCGACCGCGCTGTTTGGTGGTTTTACGCCGGCGATTTCGAGCTATCTGATTCATGCTACAGGCGATAAAGCGATGCCGGGCGTCTGGCTGTCGTTTGCCGCGGTGTGCGGCCTGGTGGGCTCGCTGCTGATTGGCCGCATGGTGAAACAGTACCAGGCGCGGCACAGCGCAACGGTAGTGGGCGCGTCGCTGTAGTTAGAGTTGGTATGCGCTGGTCCTCACTTTAACTTTTTCCCATTTGCCCTCACCCTAACCCTCTCCCGCGCGCGGGAGAGGGAACCGTTCAGAGCGGTTTCGCAGACCTGCGCTTCACCTCAACACCCGCGCGATCGGCCCCTTCTCCCGCTGGCCCTCACCCTAACCCTCTCCCGCACGCGGGATAGGGAACCGTTCGGTGCGGTTTTGCAAACCTTTGCTTCACCTCAACACCCGCGCGATCTGTCCCTTCTCCCGCTGGCGGGAGAAGGCGGGGGATGAGGGTGCCAGCGAGCTCCTGCTCTGCGCGATGGCCCTCACCCTGACCCTCTCCCGCACGCGGGAGAGGGAACCGCTCGGTGCGGTTTTGCAGACCTGCACTTCACCTCAACGCCCACGCGATCGGCCCCTTCTCCCGCTGGCGGGAGAAGGCGGGGGATGAGGGTGCCAGCCAGCTCCTGCTCTGCGCGATGGCCCTCACCCTAACCCTCTCCCGCACGCGGGAGAGGGAACCGTTCGGTGCGGTTTGCAGACCTGCGCTTCACCTCAACACCCGCCCGGTCGGCCCCTTCTCCCGCTGGCAGGAGAAGGCGGGGGATGAGGGGGCCAGCCAGCTCCTGCTCTGCGTGCTGGCCCTCACCCTGACCCTCTCCCGCACGCGGGAGAGGGAACCGCTCGGTGCGGGTTTGCAGACCTGCGCTTCACCTCAACACCCGCGCGATCGGCCCCTTCTCCCGCTGGCGGGAGAAGGCGGGGGATGAGGGTGCCAGCCAGCTCCTGCTCTGCCCGCTGGCCCTCACCCTAACCCTCTCCCGCATGCGGGAGAGGGAACCGTTCAGTGCGGTTTCGCAGACC